>JAEUNJ010000289.1 GCA_016791145.1 Rhodocyclaceae bacterium
GACGTAGACATGCTCGGGCAGGACCCTTGCCCGGTTCCTGGCCTGGGCCACCGGCATGGGCGTCAGCCGCTGCAGGAGTTCCGGCATCATGCCCTTGTGGTTCGGGTCCAGGTGCTGGATCACCACGAAGGCCATGCCCGAATCCGGCGGAACGTGACGGAAGAACTGTTCCAATGCCTCCAGGCCGCCGGCCGAGGCGCCGATGGCGACGATGGGGAAGGGTCGCGGGGTCGATGCCGGGATGCCCGTTCCCGGCCTCGGGCGTTCCGGGCCGGCAGGCCTTTTCCGCTTGCCGGCAGCGGGCGTGGCGCGATTCGGGGGGGCCTGCTTGACCATGGACGGGACTCGCACGAGGCACGGCAGTGTATGGATGCCTTTTACCACGTGCGCCAGGCGGGACACCACCGAAACCGTCAACCTACCGGTTGGGCTCCGACAATCGACGCCGTCGCGGCAGCGGGCTCCCGAGGCCGGGCAGTATGGGAGCCAGGGCCGCGAGCAGCGATGAGAGGCTGGCGCGCAGGTCGGCTGCGGCGGCGCCGACTTCCGTGGCCTTGGCACGGGTCAGAAGCGCCGTTTCAAGGCGTGCCGATGCGGCGCGTACTTCCGCGGCTCCGATCCTGCCGGCGGCGGCCTTCATTCCCCTGGCGAGACGTGCGGCGCGCGGCGTGTCTGCGTCGGCCAGCGAACTGGCCAGAGCATCGGCATTCGGAGATCCCTCGCGCGCGAATCGGACGACGCGATTCACGTAGATCCGCCCGCGGCCCCGCGCTCTGGCGCATCCGGCGACCACATCCAGGTCGACCACTCCGCCCAGCCTGGCCACAGTCTGCGCGGACACGCCTGGCCCCGCCGTGCGGTGGAGGCCGTCGGCTTGTGGCAACCACTTCAGCAGGAGCGGGTAAAGCGTTTCCGCCCGCAGCGGTTTCGCTATGTGACCGTCCATGCCTTCGATGTCCAGCCATTGCTCCCCCAGCCGGTGGCTCCCGGATGTCATGGCCAGGATGGGCGTCGCCGAATGCCCAGGCAGGCGGCGGATGACGCGACTGGCCTCCCCACCGCTCAGGCGCGGCATCGTCGCATCGATGAGAATCAAGGCATAGGGGCCTTGGCAGGCAAGTTCCACGGCGCGATGCCCGTTGCCGGCCGTCTCCACGTCCAGGCCGGCTGCCCGCAGCATTCGGACCACGGCCTCTAGATGAACCGGAGGATCAGCGGCCACGAGGATGCGGCCCCCACTTTGCCCTCGGAGCCTGTTCCGAATAGAGTGCTCTTTCACGACATCCCGCGCAGGTCCTGGCCCGCCCGCCGTCCCGGGCCGCAGGGCAGTCGGCCCAACCCCATGTGGACCGTACCCTCCCGGTTCCCGCCGGGGGCCCCCGATCCCGCCGATCTCCGAAAGGGCCAGGCGGCTTTCCTCAACGCCGGACGTTCCCCGGCCACGGACCGCGGGACGGGAGCAGATTCCGCTCGGATGTCGGCGAAAAGCGCACGAGAGGATCCCCGGAAACGCCGATCGATTGCGGCTTCGGCCGACGTCCGGCGGACGGCGCTTGTCCCGACGCAGAGCGGTGATATTCCCTTCGGATCAATACGGGCGGTGGTGCCGTTGCAGGCCGGGGTAAGGCAATCGACGGCCACCATCCCGCTCAAGCCCGCGGGCTGGTCAGGGGCGATCACCACGGTCGCGCCATCCCTTGATCGCGGCTCCCACCGGTTCGCCGCCTGGCGATTGGTCCGCGCCGCCGTCGAAGGCTTGGTTCCGGCGGCCATCAAGCGGGTGCTCACCTCGGCGGAAGGGCCTGCTGCCCGGTCGCCCGATGGCGGACATTCCCGCCATTGCCCGCCGGGAGCCGGCGATATGACGCACCTTCCGCTCTTCGCTCCGGGAACAGTGCCGCGGAGGCGCGCCGGGCGATACTCGGCGCGTTTCCGTCAGAGATCAGAGGTCTCCCCGACCACCAGGGCTTCGGCCAGCAGCCAGTCCTGCAACTCAGCCCCCGGCGTGAAACCGCGTTTCTCGGCGAGGAAGTAGGCGGCCCTGGAAACCGCTTCGTCCCGGCCGACGACCGGCGATGCCGGCGGCAGGGCCGCCTGGGGCTGCGGCAACTGGGCTGAAATCGCCCGGGTGTTTCGCTTGATGGCATTCATTTCTGTTACTCCTTGTGGAACGAGACATGGGATCCGCCGGCTGTTCTTCCGGCCACGGGGATGCACACGGTCCCACCTTGCGGCGGGAGCCGGCGACTTCCATCTGGGGTGCGATATCGGGGTGACGACCTGCGAGGTTGCTCGCAGGCGTTTCCGGCGTCGAATTCCCTGCCGCCTGGACGGCTGCAATACCGGTTTTCTATTCCACCGGCCCCTGGTAGGGGTGGATTTGTTGGACCGGCGAGGTGTCGCGAGGACGATACCCAGTGCACGGTGCGCCTTTTCTCCGGGCGACGCAATGAGTTTCTTTCTTCATTCCTTCCTCCATCCTTTCATCCTGCCGGGAGGGCTCGCCTGCGTCTTGCACAACATCGGGCGGGGGTGTCCGCGGGCGGCGTCGGCCTTGAGGCTGCCGGCGCCGATCCGCCCCGGCGTACATCGCCGTCCGTAGCGGCGCGCCGGCCGCCTCACCGTCGGCCGGTGCCCGGGGACGGAGGCGCCCATCACGCGAATGGCATTGGCATGCACGGCGTCGGCAAGGGGCCGGATCGCGCCGGGCGGGAAAGGGAAATCCTCGGTCCGGGCGCGAAGGCGTGCTGCACTTGCCGGGCGCGGCCCGGCCGTCCGGCGAGGCGGCGTCGAGCGGGGAAGGCATCCGATCCGCCGGCGAACGGTTTTCCGTCGGTTGCGGCGGGAAAGCGCTACAGTGGATAGCCCGGGACTCGCCGGCATCCGCGCCGGGGATCAGGGCATCGGGAGCCAACCATGATCGTCAGACGCCGCACGTGGTTATACCGCCTGGCTGGGCAGATGTTTGCGCAGTCCATCGCCTTCGAGAAGCCGGTCACGGCCGCCGCCGCGCGCGATTTCATCCGGCGCACCGTCGGCAAGCCCCTCGAACTGTGGGGGCGCCAGCGGGGCGAGATCGCCCGCTGACGGCCGCGCGCCGGTTCGGCGGACTGCGGCCCACGTCTTCCGGACCCGGGGCCCGGGCCCGTCATCGTGCCTCCCTCCGGGGGGCGGATTTCTCCCGGAAGGGAGCATCGCCGGAACGGGGCGACGGCGTTCCGGGGCCATCTCACCGCCACGGGATGTGGCGCGGACGAACCGGGGGCCGCCGGAGGGAGTCACGGGTGCGTCGCCTTTCCCGACGCCCCGCTGTCGCAAACCCGACAACCACTGCCGCGCGGGGCGGGAAGCGGTGCGGCAGGCCCCGTCCGGGCCGGCGAAACCGCCCGGCCCGCTTCTTGCAGCGGCTCCCCGGAACCACCGCAAGGAGCCCATCATGATCCCTTCCTCCCTCGCCGCCGAATGGATGGCCGGCCTCGCCGACGGCACCCTCGTCCCCTACCTCGGTCCCGGCATCCTGGCCGACGTCCGCTCCCTCGCGGACGGGCGCCCCATGCCCGCCGACAGCGACTCCCTGATCCTGGCCATGAACGACGGCCGCCCCATGCCGCCCAAGCTGATGTACGAGTTCCCCCGGGCAGCCATGAACGTGGAACTGAAGCGCGGCCGCGCCACCGTGAGCCGCTTCCTGACCCGCACCTACGGGGAAACGGACTGGAGCCGTGCCGCCGTGCACGACTGGCTGGCGCGCATCCGGCCGCCCTATGTGATCGACATCAACCGGGACACCCAGCTCCAGGAGAGCTTTGCCGGGACGCCGCATACCCTGGTGGTCGGCATCGCGCGCACCGGCGGCACCGAATACCGTTTCAGGCTCTTTGCCCGCGACCAGGGCGGCTACCGGCCCGTCGGCCTGAACGAGGTGGATGTCCTTCAGCCGGTGCTGTTCAAGCCGATGGGCACGCCGAGGCCGGAACCCAGCTACATCGCCTCGGATGCCGACTACGTGGATTACATCACCGAGCTGATGGGTGGCTTCGCCGTGCCGCCCTTCGTCAAGGAACGGCGCCTGGGCAAGCGCTATCTCTTCCTCGGCATGCGCTTCTCCCGCGATACGGAGCGCATGGTGATGACCGACCTGGTCTACGCCCACGGGGAACCGGCCGGCTGGGCGCTGATTCCCGAGCCCACGGAAAAGGAGCGCCGGTTCTGCGCCCGCATGGGCATCCGCATCGTGGCGGCGGACCTGGCGGAGCTCGTCGGCGGCGAGGCCCTCGTGGCGGCCTGAGACGATTCGCCTATCATTGCGCTCCCGGGGCCCGGGATGGTCCCGCCCGTGAAACAGGAAGGAAGGAAGAATGGTGCAGTGGGACGAGAAGCGGCATGCCCTCGGCGCGCCGGAGATGGATCCGACCCATCGGGAGTTCGTCGAGGCGGTGGCGGCCCTCGCCGCGTCCGGCGACGAGGCCTTCGTCGGCCTGCTCGACGAACTGGTGGCCCACACCCAGGCGCATTTCGAACACGAGGGGCGGCTGATGCGGGCCTGCGGCTTTCCGGCCATCCCGGAGCACGAGGGCGAGCATGCGCGGGTGCTGGCCGACCTGGAGCACCTGCGCCGGGGACTCGCGGCCGGGCGCATCCACTTCGCCCGGCACTATGTCAAGGAAGGCCTGCTGGAGTGGTTCTCCAACCACCTGGCCACCATGGACGCGGCGCTGGCGGCCTGCCTCAGGTATTCGCGAGAGCGATGAGCCGCTCGGCCTGACCCGCACAGGCCGCGCGGACCGGCGCGCCGAGGGTGCGCAGCCAGCGGGCCGGGATGCCGTCCTCCCCGTAGCGCGCGCCGGCCAGCATGCCGGCGATGGCACCCGTGGTGTCGGCGTCGCCGCCCCGGTTGACCACCTCCACCAGGCAGTCGGCGAAGCTGCCGCTGCCGAAGAAGGCCTGGAATACGGCGATGACCGTATCCGCGACGAAGCCGCTCGGGTTCTCCTTGCGGCGGCCGCCGAAGGCGAACTCGGGATGGATGGCCGCCAGGGGCCTGGCCCGGCGTTCCAGGAGTTCCGGCGGCGTCGCCCCGTTCACCAGGTCCTGGACCATCAGGGCCAGGGTCGTCGCGGCCGCGTCGGAGAGGGCGTTGTGGTGCGTCACGTGGGCCTGCCGGCGCACCGCCTCGGCCACGGCCGGGTCCGGCTGGCCGAGGGTGGCCAGCGCCACCGGCAGCACGCGCATGGCGGCGCCGTTGCCGGCGTCGTGCTCGCTGACGCTTCGTTCCGGATTGCCGGTGCGGCGGAATTCCACGAGGCCGCGGCGCACCGTGTTGCCGATATCCACGGGCTTGCCCCGCATCCAGGCGTCGAAGGCCCGCGCCGCCGCCAGCGCGTCCACCCGGCCCTCGGCGAGGATGGACTCGCCCAGGGCCAGGGACATGGTCGTGTCGTCGGTCACCTGGCCGGCCGCCAGGCGCAGCCAGCCCCCGCCGACCATCTCCCGGTGCATGCCGCCCTGGCGGGCGAAGGCATGGCGGATCTCGGCGGGCGTCATGAACTCCACGGTCGCGCCCAGCGCATCCCCCACGGCGAGGCCCAGGTAGGCGCCCCGTGCCCGCGACAGCCGCTCCCCGGCGCTCAAGCTTCCGGCGCGAAGCAGCGGGCGTAGTCCGCGCACTCCCCGCAGGAGGGGGCCGGGCACACGTAGATCCCATCCCTCGCGCAGTAGTGGCGATAGATGAACTTCTTCCATTTCATGTCCCCCGTGTTGAGGGCCGCGAGCCCCGGAAAGGCCTCGCCCATCAGGACCGTCAGTTCGCCCCGGTTGGCCAGGCCCAGGTCCTGCCACAGGTGGTCGCGTCCCGCGCAGGCCCGCGCCACGATGACCGCCAGCCACGCTTCCGCCGGCGAACGCCCGGCCCGGTGGGCGAGCAGCAGGGCCACCAGGTCGTCATGCTCCGGGATGTCCTCCCGGAGGCGTCCGGGCAGCGGAAGCGGCGGGCCGGGAAAGTGGCGGTCCCCGAGGGCGCGCCAGTCTTCCGCGGCCAGTCCCAGGGTCCCGTCCAGCACCCCCTCGCCGAGCAGGCGGCCGGCCAGCAGGCTGGCCAGCACGGGCCGCAGCGGGTCGGCCGCCACCGCCGCCGGGACGGGGCGCGCCAGCAGGTCGGCCACCAGGGCGAGCCGGCGCACGGGGCGCGGGAGGGCGTCCATGGCGCTACTTGCTCGGGTATTCCACGAGGATGTCCTCGTCGCGCACCACCA
>JAEUNJ010000176.1 GCA_016791145.1 Rhodocyclaceae bacterium
GTAACCCTCGCGGAAGCGCCAGAGGGTTTCCTTGCCATCGACCACCGGCCAGCGCAGTCCGCGCACCTTGTGATAGGTGTCGAAGGGTGCGAGGTCATGGGCGTGGCCGCGGCCGAACTCCGCGTACTCCTCGAACAGGCCCTTCTGGAGGTAGTAGCCGAACTGCTCGGACTCGTCGTTCGTGTAATCGGTCCGGGCGTGGGCGTTCACCTTCACGGTCTCGTCCTTGCCGAACTTGTTGACCTGTCCGTTGGTGAACAGCACGTCGTATAGCGTCTTGCCTTTGTACTCGGGCATCTTGGCCAACAGATCGGCCGGCCAGACCTCGTCGACCTTGAATCGCTTCGAGAACTCCACGTACTGCCACAGGTCCGAACGGCACTCCCCGGGCGCCTTGACCTGCTGCCGCCAGATTTGCCCGCGGCGCTCCGCATTGCCGTACATGCCCTCCTTCTCCATCCACATGGCGCAGGGCAGGATCAGGTCGGCCGACATCGCGGAAACCGTCGGATAGACGTCGGAAACGACGGTGAAGCACTTCGGATTGCGCCAGCCCGGGTAAATCTCCCCGTTCACGTTCGGACCAGCCTGCATGTTGTTCGTGGTCGAGGTCCACAGGAATCCGACCTTTCCGTCCTTGGCCATCCGCGACTGCAGGACGGCGTGGTAGCCGATCCAGTCGGGAATCGTTCCGGCGGGCAGTTTCCAGATCTTCTCGGCCGTTTCGCGGTGTTTCGGATTCACGACCACCAGGTCCGCGGGGAGGCGATGGGCGAAGGTGCCCACCTCGCGGGCGGTACCGCAGGCGGAGGGCTGGCCGGTCAGAGAGAAGGGGCTGTTGCCCGGCTCGGAGATCTTGCCCATCAGCAGGTGGATGTTGTAGATCATGTTGTTAACCCAGGTGCCCCGGGTATGCTGATTGAATCCCATGGTCCAGTAGGAGGTGACCTTGGTCTTCGGATCGGCATAGGCCTTCGCCAGGGCGAGCAGCTTGTCCTTGGGCACGCCGGAGATCTCGTGGGCCTTATCCAAGGTGTACTCGGAGACGAACTGGGCAAACTGCTCGAAGGTGATCGGGGTGTGCTTGTTCGGGTCGCCCTTCGGCTTGCCGTCCGGCCCCGGGTAACCGTTGTTCCCCGCCGCCTGCTCGAGCGGATGGTTCGGGCGCAGACCGTAGCCGATGTCGGTGACGCCCTGGAAGAATCCGACGTGCTTGGCAACGAAGTCCTTGTTGACCGCGTTGTTCTGGATGATGTAGTTGCAGATGTAATTCATGATCGCCAAGTCGGATTGCGGCTTGAAGATCAATTCGTTGTCAGCCAGTTCGCAGGAGCGGTGGCTGAAGGTGGACAGCACGTGGATCTTGACGTGATTGGCGGTCAACCGGCGGTTGGTGATGCGCGACCAGAGGATGGGGTGCATCTCCGCCATGTTCGAACCCCAGAGCACGAAGGCGTCGGCATGCTCGGCGTCGTCGTAACACCCCATCGGCTCGTCGATGCCGAAGGTGCGCATGAACCCCGCCACGGCGGACGCCATGCAATGCCGGGCATTCGGGTCGATGCTGTTGGTGCGCAGACCGGCCTTCATCAACTTGACGGCGGCATAACCCTCGAACACCGTCCACTGGCCGGAGCCGAACATGCACACGCCGCGCGGCCCCTGGTTCGGGTCCTTCAGGGTCGCCTTCACCTTCTCGGCCATGATGTCGAAGGCCTGGTCCCAGGAAATGGGCGCGAATTCGCCGTTCTTGTCGAACTTGCCGTCCTTCATCCGCAGCAGGGGGCGGGTCAGGCGGTCCTTGCCGTACATGATCTTCGAAAGGAAGTAGCCCTTGACGCAGTTGAGACCCTTGTTGACCGGCGCATCGGGGTCGCCCTGGGTGGCGACGACGCGGCCGTCCTTGACGCCGACCAGCACGCCGCATCCGGTCCCGCAGTAGCGGCAGACGCCCTTGTCCCAGCGCACGCCATCCGCGCCCTGGGCCAGCGCCTGGGCGCCGGGAACGGACATGCCGGCCACGCCGGCGGCCGCGGCCACAGCGTTGGCCTTGATGAAATCACGCCGCGTCAGGTTCATTTGAAACCTCCTTGTCTGGATCGGATTCGTTCTGGTGGAAGACCATGGATGCGGACAGGACGCCCTCCATCCCGTTGATGGCTTCGAAGGCGGCGACGGTTTCGCCGTCACCCTCGGTTTCGATCGTCACCACGAGCTTGCCTTCCGGGGAAACGGCATGGACCTCGATGCCGGGCATGCCTTCGAGGCGTTCACGTACCGCATCGGCCGATCCCGGCCGGGCGTGCACGACGATGCTCGAAATGTTCAAGGGCTTTCCCCGCTGCGCTCGCGATGCCACCGGCACCCCGGTGGAATACGCCGGCCATCCTAGGAGCACCCGCCTGACTTGGACTTGACGGGTGTCAAGATTTTGAATTGTCGAGTGCGGCGGTAGGGGAACCCGCCGACCCCCGGCGGACCCCTGCGGCGGGCGGCGGGGCGGCGGGCGGCTAGGGCAGCGGGCCGGCCGGGACCGGCCGGCCTGGGCAGGCTGCGGTTACTTCAGGGACAGGACGAACTTCACCAGGCGCTGCAGATCCGCGTCGGAGGTCGTGGTGTTGGGCGGCTGGAGGATGTCGCCCCAGTTGCCCTTGCCGCCCTCGCGGACCTTCTTGACCAGCTTGGCCTCGGCGCCCTTGTCATCGCGGTAACGGGCGGCCACGTCCTTCCACGCCGGCCCGACGAGTTTCTTGTCCACCTGGTGACAGCCCATGCAGCCCTGGGCCTGGGCGAGCGGCAGATCGGCGAACACGCTCCCGGAGGCAGCGAGCGCGACCGTGAAGACGACGGCAGGGGAAATCTTCATGGTCAGCGGCCTCCCCGGTCAGTTCGCGTCGTAGTAATAGGGCTTCTGGGGCACGCGCGCCTCGGCGAGCCGGCGCTGCTCCTCCAGGTCCCGCGGCGCCTTGTCCCACCAGAGGGCACGGCCGGCCTTCTGCTCGGCCAGCTCCTCGGGATGCTTCTCCAGCCATTCGCGGATGAATCGGGTGTGATCGGATTCGTACATGGCCATGGCCGGGTTCCTCGCTGTTCAGGTTCAGTCACGGGTGCGGATGATACGCACCACTTCCGGGATGTGGCGCAGGTCCCGCAGGATCCGCGCCAGATGCATGCGGTTGGCCACTTGCAGGGTGAAGTGGAGCGTGGTGTGGGTGCTCCCGTCCTCGTCCATGTTCACGTTCTGGATGTTGGAGTCCGCCTCGGCGATGGCGGCGGCCACCTTGGCCAGCACGCCCCGCTTGTTCTCGGCCAACACCCGGATGCCCACGTCGAAGAGGCGATCCGGTTCCGGATCCCATTCCACCTCCACCCAGTCGTCCCGCTCGCCCCGCTGCTTGCGCAGGCTCAGGCAGTCGTGGGTATGGACGACCAGGCCCTGGCCCTTGCGGATCAGGCCGATGATGGGGTCACCCGGTATGGGCCGGCAGGCCATGTCCAGCTGGACCGCACCGCCCTCGCTGCCACGGATCTGGATCGGCGCCCTGGGGACTGTGCCCGCCGCCCCGGGTTCCTCGTGTCCCTCGGCGAGCCGGCGCGCCACGATGGCCGGCAACCGCTTGCCGAGGCCGATGTCGGTCAGGACCTCCTTGCGCGAAGCCGCGCCGCCGAGTTTGAGCAGGCGCGACCAGTCGGTGTGGCGGATGTCGTCCAGGCGCAGGCTGAAGGTGCGCAGCGCCTGGCCCAGCAACCGCTCGCCGAGGCTGGCGGACTCGTCGGTATGGCGGGTCTTCAGGAAGTGGCGGATCTGGGCGCGCGCCTTGCCCGTCTTCACGTAGGACAGCCAGGCCGGATTCGGATTGGCGTGGGGCGCCGTGACGATCTCCACCCGGTCGCCGTTGCGCAATTCCGTGCGCAGGGGCATCAGTTCGAAGTTCACGCGGCAGGCGACGCACCGGTTGCCGATGTCGGTGTGGACCGCGTAGGCGAAATCCACCGCCGTGGCCCCCCGCGGCAGCACCATGATCTTGCCCTGCGGCGTGAAGACATAGACCTCCCCGGGGAAGAGATCCACCTTCACGTGCTCCAGGAATTCCGAGGAATCGGGGGAGGCCGACTGCAGGTCGATCAGGGACTGGAGCCAGTGATGGGTCTTGCGCTGGAGTTCCGACAGCGCCTGCTCGTCCTTGTAGAGCCAGTGGGAGGCCACGCCGGACTCGGCCACGTGGTGCATGTCCCGTGTGCGGATCTGGATCTCCACCGGGGTGCCGTAGGGACCGATGACGGTCGTGTGGAGGGACTGGTAGCCGTTCGCCTTGGGGATCGCGATGTAGTCCTTGAACTTGCCGGGGACGGGCTTGAACAGGCCGTGCAGCACGCCGAGGGCCAGGTAACAGGTGGACTTGTCGCGGACGATGACGCGGAAGCCGTAGATGTCCAGCACCTGGGAGAAGGAGAGGTGCTTTTCCCGCATCTTCCGGTAGATGCCGTAGATGTGCTTCTCGCGTCCCATGACCTCGGCATCGATGCCCTCCCGGGGCAGCCTGTCCCGGACCGCCTCCAGGATCTTCCCGACCACCTCCCGGCGGTTGCCGCGGGCACCCTTCACCGCCCGTGCCAGGACCTCGTAGCGCTGCGGGTAGAGGTGGCGGAAGGAGAGCTCCTGGAGCTCCCGGTAAAGGGCATTGAGTCCCAGCCGGTTGGCGATGGGGGCGTAGATGTCCAGGGTCTCCCGCGCGATGCGCCGCCGCTTGTCCGGCCGCACCGCGTCGAGGGTCCGCATGTTGTGCTGCCGGTCCGCCAGCTTGATCAGGATGACCCGCACGTCCCGGGCCATGGCGAGCAGCATCTTGCGGAAGTTCTCGGCCTGGGCTTCCTCGTAGGACTGGTGCTCCAGGCGGTCCAGCTTGGACACCCCGTCCACGAGTTCCGCCGCCGTCTTGCCGAAGTGCTCGGCGATCTGGGCCTTGGTGATGCTGGTGTCCTCCATGACGTCATGGAGGAGCGCCGCGACCAGCGCCTGGGCGTCCAGGTGCCAGCCGGCCAGGGTCTCGGCGACGGCCAGCGGGTGGGAGATGTAGGGATCGCCGCTGGAGCGGAACTGGCCCCGGTGGGCGGCGTTGGAGAAGACGTAGGCCGCGCCGACCTTGCTCATCTCCTCCGGCTTCAGGTAGGTGGCGAGCCGCCCGTTGAAGCGTTCCAGGTCTTCCGCCAGGTCCACCGGCGGATGCATGTCCACCGGGATGATCGGAGGCTCGTCGACCTCCAGCCGTTCAGGGGATGCCGGGGAAGGATTGGCCGCCATATGGGTCCATCCCCTCCCCGCCCCGGTCAGGCCTGGCCGCGGTTGAGGACCTCCAGGCCGACCTTGCCGGCGGCGATCTCGCGCAGGGCGACGACCGTCGGCTTGTCCCGCTCCGCCTCCACCTGGGGGGTGCTCCCGGTGGCGAGCTGCCGTGCCCGGTAGGTGGCCGCCAGGGTCAGCTGGAAGCGGTTGTTGATTCTCTTGAGGCAGTCATCGACGGTCAC
>JAEUNJ010000262.1 GCA_016791145.1 Rhodocyclaceae bacterium
CTCGCGGGAGCGGGGCGGGCGGCGCCCGACCTCCTCCACGACGATGTCGCGCCCGCCCACGTCCAGGTGCAGCCGGTCCGGTCCGGCGAACGCATAGGGGATGGAAAGCCTCAGCCCGTCGAGTTCGAGGCACAGGCGTTCATCTTCTCCGCCCAGGTCGGTTGCGACCATCGGCTCGCCGGCTCCTTCGATGGCCAGTCCATGGCCGGTGGGGCGCAGGGTCAGGGACCGGCGCTCCCCTGCCACGTCGAGTTCCAGGTGGTAGCGGGCATTGCCGCCGCTGTGCCAGCCTGCCAGCGCGGGCTGGGGCAGCGCGGCCACGCCGCGCCGGTAGAAGAGCAGGGCGGCCGCGGCCACCGCTTCGCGGGCGGGCGGCACCGGCGTCGCATCGGCGAAATGCGCGGCGACGAAGTCCGTCGTGGCCCGTCCCGCGGCGAACTCCGGGTGTTCCAGGCAACCCAGCAGGAAGGCCTTGTTGGTGGTGAGCCCGAGGACAACGGTGTCGCGCAGGGCCGCGATCAGCCGCCGGCGGGCCTCCTCCCGGTCGCGCCCGTGGGCGACGACCTTCGCGAGCATCGGGTCGTAATGGGGTGTCACCTGCACGCCGCCGGCGAGGGCGTGATCGCATCGGCCGCGGCCGGAGGGCCGCCAGCGCAACAGCCTGCCGGTCTGGGGCAGGAAGCCCCTTTCCGGATCTTCCGCGTAGAGACGCACCTCCAGCCCATGGCCGGTGAGCGGGATGGCGGACTGGGCCAGCGGCAGCGGTTCGCCGGCGGCAACCCGCAACTGCCATTCGACCAGGTCGAGGCCGGTGATCGCCTCGGTCACCGGATGTTCGACCTGGAGGCGCGTGTTCATCTCCATGAAATGGAACTGGCCATCGGCACCGAGCAGGAACTCGACGGTGCCGGCGCCCACGTAGCCGACGGCCCGGGCGGCGGCGCAGGCGGCGCGCCCCAAGCGCTCGCGCAGCGCGGCATCCACCGCCGGAGAGGGTGCCTCCTCGATCACCTTCTGGTGGCGCCGCTGCACCGAGCAATCCCGCTCGAACAGATGTACCGTTCCGCCAAGGGTATCGGCAAAGACCTGCACCTCCACGTGGCGGGCGCCGACCAGCAGGCGTTCCAGGATCAAGGTGCCGTCACCGAAGGCAGACCGGGCCTCGGACCGGGCGGAGGCCAGCGCGGCCGGCAACTCTCCGGCGCCATGCACCCGGCGCATGCCGCGCCCCCCGCCGCCCGCGGCGGCCTTCACCATCAGCGGAAAGCCGATGCGGCCGGCCTCGGCCGTCAGGCGCTCGTCGTCCTGGTCCTTGCCGTCGTAGCCGGGGATGCAGGGCACGCCCGCGGCGTCCATGCGTCGTCTGGCCGCCGCCTTGTCGCCCATGGCCTCGATGGCCTCGGCCGGCGGGCCGATGAACAGGAGACCCGCATCGGCGCAGGCGCGGGCGAACGCCGCGTTCTCGGACAGGAAGCCGTAGCCCGGATGCACCGCGTCGGCGCCGCTCCTGCGGCACGCATCGATGATGGCGTCGATGCGCAGGTAGGAGTCCGCGGGGCTGAGGCCGCCGATGCCGACGGCCTCGTCGCAGGCGGCGACGAAGGGCGCCCCGGAGTCGGCGTCGGAATGGACGGCCGCGGTGGCGTAGCCCATCCGCCGCGCGGTGCGCGCCACGCGGGCGACGATCTCGCCCCGGTTGGCGATCAGGATCTTGCGGAAGCTCACGATCTCGCTCCGGATTCCTCGCCACCGATTCGGGCACCGGCTGGCGCCGGGGACAGTCGTTCGCGAGGGGCCGGGGTCCCTTCCCGCAATGATCCGAACATCATTTCCTCGGCGCCGTGCCCATGGACTTGGCGATGATGCCCAGCATCACCTCGTCGGCGCCGCCGCCGATGCTGGACAGGCGCACGTCGCGCAGGATGCGCGAGATGTTGGTCTCCCACATGTAGCCCATTCCGCCCCAGAACTGCAGGCAGGAGTCTGCCACCTCGCGGCCCAGGCGGCCGGCCTTCAGCTTGGCCATGGAGGCCAGCGGGGTCACGTCCTCGCCGGCCAGCATGCGGGAAGCGGCGTCGTGGGTCAGGGCCCGCAGCGCCTCGATCTCGGTCTTGAGTTCGGCGAGGCGGTAGTGGACATACTGATGGTCGAGGACCGACTGTCCGAAGATCTTCCGTTCCCGCGTGTATTCGATGGTGGCGTCAAGCGCCCGCTGCAGCACCGTCCATTGGGCGGCCGCGAACAGGCGCTCCTCCTGGAACTGCATCATCTGGTAGGTGAAGCCCATCCCCTCCTGGCCGATACGGTAGCGCTGGGGTACCCGCACGTCGTCCAGGTGGATCTGGGCGGTATCGGAGGACCACATGCCCAGCTTCTTCAGCTTGCGGGCGACGCTGACACCCTTCGTCTTCATGGGCAGGCAGATCAATGTCTTGTTCTTGTGCGGCGCGCCCTCGGACGTGTTGGCGAGCAGGCACATCCAGTCGGCCTGGGTGCCGCTGGTAGTCCACATCTTGCCGCCGTTGATGACGTAATCATCGCCGTCCCTGCGTGCCGTGGTGCGGATCGAGGCGACGTCCGACCCGGCGCCGGGCTCCGACACCCCGAGGCAGGCCACGTAGTCGCCGGCGATCGACGGGGCGAGGAACTCCCGGCGCAACTCGTCCGAGCCGAAGCGGGCCAGGGCCGGGGTGGCCATGTCGGTCTGCACGCCGATGGCCATGGGTACGCCGCCGCAGCTGATGTGGCCGAGAGCCTCCACGAAGGCCAGCTGGTAGCTGTAGTCAAGGCCCATGCCGCCGTATTCCTTCGGCTTGTTGATGCCAAGGAAGCCGGCATCGCCCATCTTCTTGAAGACCTCCCGGGCCGGGAATATCTCGGCGGCTTCCCATTCGTCCACGTAGGGGTTGATCTCGCTGTCGATGAAGCGCCGGACCGAGCGCTGCAGTTCCTGATGTTCCTGCGTGTAGAGCATGGTCATTCCTCGTTTCCAGGATCTATGGCATGGGAGTTGC
>JAEUNJ010000272.1 GCA_016791145.1 Rhodocyclaceae bacterium
GAGATCAGCGCATGGTAGAGGGGATTGCGGTCGGCGCGCACGAGCTGGGGCCGGGCGGTGCCGTCCACGTGCACCACGGCCGGGATGCGCTCGTGCCACTCGGGCTTCACGTCGCAGGTGATGGTCATGAACTCGGCGGTGTGGGCGCAGGGCGGCACGTTGTCGAAGAGCGCCTCGGCCCGCTCGGCCAGCACCGAGGGCGCGAAGGGCATGAACTCGGTGCGGTCCAGGCGCTCGTTCAGGGTCCGGTTGATCTCCCGGTCCGTCGGCGCGGCCACCATCGAGCGGTTGCCCAGGGCCCGGGGGCCGAACTCCATGCGGCCCTGGAACCAGCCCACCACGCGATTGGCATGCATGGCGCGGGCCGCCCGGTCCACGATGTCCTGCTCGGACAGCTTCTCCCAGGCCAGGCCCTGGCGTTCCAGTTCGGCCTCGATCTCGGCATCGCCGCAGGCCGGCCCCCAATAGACGTCGGTCAGGGGCGCGTTGCGGCCCAGGTGGCCGGGGCGGGTCTCGTCCAGGGCGAGCAGCGCGGCGCCCACGGAATTGCCGGTGTCCGACATGCCGGGGAAGACGAAGACGCCCTCGACGCCGGGCAGGGCGGCCAGGCGCTGGTTCAGCTTCACGTTGGCGAAGACGCCGCCGTTCAGGGCCAGGCGGCGCTCGCCGGTTTCGGCCAGGTAGCCGCGGATCACGGTCAGCACGGCCTTCTCGAAGACGTCCTGGGTGGCGGCCGCCACGTTCTCGCGGGAATGGCCGCGGATGGCCTCCGCCAGGTAGGCGGCGCGGGCGTCGTGGGGCTTTTCCTCGCCGGCGAAGTCGGACTCGAAGCCGGTGCCGTCGGCGGTGGCGCGCAGGGCGCGGCGGAAGGCCTCGTTGAGCGGGCCGGGATCGCCGTGGGCGGCGAGGCCGAGGATCTTGCCCTCGTGGCGCAGGGGCCGGAAGCCCAGCAGCTTGGTGATGATCTCGTAGAAGAAGCCGGGGCTCGCGCCGGGGGCGTCGGACATGCGGTCCAGTTGCAGCCTTCCCCCGGCCCAGCGGGAGGCCGTGTGGAAGATGCCCAGGTCACCCTCGCCGTCGATGGTGACGACGGCCCCCCGGTCGAAACCGGAATAGTGGGCGGCGGCGGCGGCGTGGGTCAGGTGGTGGTCGTAGAAGCGGATGTCGCAGTCGGGCCGGAAGCCCTCGCCGGCCAGGAAGTCCTCGCGCCGGAAGTAGGCGGCGAAGGGTTCGCCGGTCCGGCGCAGGTGCTTCAGCAGGTTGCTGGAGGAGAACTGGGTCTCGCTCTCCCTGCCCTGCAGCTTCTTGGCCAGGCGCGAGACCTGGCGCTCGATCTCCTTGGCCGCCGTCTCGCGGCGGAAGTAGGCCTCGGGGAAGTGGCCGTAGATGCTGGCGATCAGGTCCACGTCGCGCCGGTTCGCGCCGGCCATGGCGAGGACCCGGTCGATGGCCCGGTGGGGCAGGCGGCCGCCGTCGCACTTGATGCGCGACAGGCGTTCCTCGGCGATGGCCGCGACGAGGACCCCGTCGCGGAAGACGCAGGCGGAGGCGTCGTGGGAGGAGGCGAGGCCGAGGATCAGGCTCATGGAACGATCCTCCCCCCGACCCCCTCCGTCGCGGAGGGGATGACGTCGGTTCGCCGCTGCGCGGCTCCATCTGTTGGCTGGCGCCCCTTTGTGCAGCTGCGCTGCATCCGGCCTGCGGCCGGACCTGCCTTTCGGCAGTCCTGCGCAAGCCTCCGGCTTGCTGGTGGGCGGCCGTGCGGGGCGCTCATGGCCCCCCTCCCCCCGGCCCCCTCCCGACAGGAGGGGGTGACGTCGGTTCGCCGCTGCGCGGCTCCATCTGTTGGCTGGCGCCCCTTCGGGCGGCCGTGCGGGGCGCTCATGGTCTATCTTCCGTGACGAATTGCAGTTGGTGCAGGCGGGCGTAGAGGCCGTTCGCGGCGATCAGGTCCGCGTGGCGGCCGCTCTCGGCGATGCGGCCGCGGTCGAGGACGACGATGCGGTCGGCGTGTTCCACCGTGGACAGCCGGTGGGCGATGACCAGGGTGGTGCGGTTCTTCATCAGCACGTCGAGGGCGGCCTGGACCTGGCGCTCGGATTCCGTGTCCAGCGCCGAGGTGGCCTCGTCGAGGATCAGGATGGGCGCGTCCTTGAGCAGCGCCCGGGCGATGGCCAGGCGCTGGCGCTGGCCGCCGGACAGGCGGACGCCGTTCTCTCCCACCAGGGTGTCGTAGCCGTCCGGCATGACGCTGATGAAGTCGTGGGCGAAGGCGGCCCGGGCGGCGGCCTCGATGCGTTCCCGGGGGGCACCGGCCATGGCGCCGTAGGCGATGTTGGCGGCGACGGTGTCGTTGAAGAGCACCACGTCCTGGCTCACCAGGGCGATGTTGGCGCGCAGGCTGGCCAGGGTGATCTCCTCCACGGGCCGGCCGTCGATGGCGATGCGCCCGGCCTCCAGGTGGTAGAAGCGCGGGATCAGGTGGGCCAGCGTCGTCTTGCCGCTGCCCGAGGCGCCCACCAGGGCCACGGTCTCCCCCGGCGCGATGGCCAGGTCGATGCCGCGCAGCGCCGGCGCGGCCGCGCCGGGATAGGAGAAGACGACGCCGGAGAACTCGACGGCGCCGCGGGCCCGCTCCAGGCCGCCCTCGCCGGCATCGTCCTCGGGGGTCTCGTCCATCAGCGAGAAGACGCTCTCGGCGGCGGCGAGCCCGCGTTGCAGCGGCGCATTCACGTCCGTCAGGTGCTTCAGGGGCGCCAGCAGCATCAGCATGGCCGTGATGAAGGAAACGAAGCCGCCGACGGTGGTCTGGGAGGAAGCCGACTGGAGCATCGCGATGTAGATGACGATGGCCAGGGCGATGGCGGTGAAGAACTGGACCAGGGGCACGGTGGCCGAGGCGGCCACGGCCTGGCGCATGTTGTAGCCGCGCAGGCGCTGGTTGGCGTCCCGGAAGCGGCGGGCCTCGTAGTCCTGGCCGCCGAACACCTTGACCACCCGGTGGCCGCCGATGGCCTCCTCCAGGATGTGGGTGATGTCGCCCATGGCGAACTGGGACTCGCGGCTGGCCCGGCGCAGGCGGCCGGAGAAGGCGCGCACCACCAGCGCGATCAGGGGGCCCACGGCGAGCGTGATCAGGGTCAGCTTCCAGTTGAGCCAGAACAGCCAGGCCAGCAGGCCGACGATGGTCAGCGAGTCGCGCACGCCGACGGTGAGCACGGTGGTGGCCGCGCTGGTGACGTTGGAGACGTCGAAGGCCACCTTGGAGATGAGGTTGCCGGAACTCTGGTCGTCGTAGTAGCGCGTCGGCAGGCGCAGCAGGCGGTCGAACATGGCGACCCGCAGGTCCATGACGACGCGATTGGTGACCCAGGACATCAGGTAGCCGGTCACGTAGGAAAGGAAACCGCGCAGCAGGAAGATGCCGACGATGGCGGCCGGCGCGAGCCACAGGTCGCCGCGGGCGCCGGGCCCGAAACCCTTGTCCAGCAGCGGCTTCATCAGGGCCGGGAACAGGGGTTCGGTGGCCGCCATGGCCACCATGCCCAGGATGGCCAGCCCGAAGACCTTCCAGTAGGGCCGCACGTAGCCGAGCAGCCGGAAATAGAGCTCGCGGCTGCCTTGGGCGGGCGGGGAGGAGGTCATCGGGGACAGGCGCCGGGAGCCGGCTCCAATGCGTTGAAAGAACTGCGAATTATAGCCGACCGGCCGATCCTCCCCGGGCGCGGGCGGCCCGCCGCCGGCCCGGGGTCAGGCACCCAGGGAGCGATAGAGGTCGATCAGGCGCTGGGCGGTGTCGGCCATGGGCCAGGGCATGGCGCTGGCGCGGGCGGCCGGCGACATGGCGGCGGCGCGGCCGGGCCGGCAGGCCTCCTCCAGGGCGGCGGCGAGGCCGGCCACGTCGGCGGCCTCGCAGACCAGGCCGTTGCCGCCGGGCCGGATCAGCTCGGCGGCGCCGGAGTTGCGGGTGGTGACCACGGGCAGGCCGGCGGCGAGGGCCTCCATGGCGGCATTGGGGAAGGGATCGTAGAGGGTGGGCAGGCAGAACACGTCGGCGGCGCCGTAGAGGGGCGCCACGTCCTTCTGGCCGCCCAGGAAGCGCACCCGGTCGGCCACGCCGAGCCGGGCGGCGAGCTTTTCCATGGCCTTCTGCCAGCGGTCCTTGCCGACCACCAGCAACCTGGGCCCCCGGTTCTCCAGGGCGGCCAGGGCGCGCAGCAGGAAGGGCACGCCCTTGCGCTCGAAGCCGGAGCCCACGTACAGGATCACCGGGGCTTCGCCGGGAATGCCGAGCCGGGCAAGGACGTCCTGCCGGTGCTCGCCGCGCAGCCGGGGATGGAAGCGCTCCAGGTCCACGCCGTTGCGCACGAGGCGCAGCTTCTCGGGGGGGACGCCGAAGCGCCGGGCGATGTCCTCCCGCACCATGTCGGAATTGCAGATCACGGCCTGGAGGTTCGGGTGGGCGAACATGGCCGCCTCGGCCTCCATGACCCAGCGGTGCCAGGGGGACAGGCGGGTGGAGAGGGAGGACAGCAGCCCCCGCGCCCGGTCGCGGATCTCCAGCCAGGTGGCATGGACGCCGTCGCCGGCCCGGAAGACGTGGCAGCCGGGGATGCGCTCGTGGGACTGGACGAGGTCGAAGCGGCCCGAGGCGATGACGGCGCCGATGCCCTCGGCGAAGCTGCGGTCCCGGGCGAGGCGCCCCATCCAGCGGGGCCAGGGCGGATCGCAGACCTCCACCGGGAACCCGGCCGGCTCGGCGCCCTCCCAGCTCCGGCAGAGCAGCGTCACCTGGGCGCCCTCCTCCCGCAGCGCGTTCAGCGCCCGCTCGACGAAACGCTCGGCGCCGCCGAAGGGGGTGTATTTCTGCCGGACGACGGCGAGTTTCATGGCTGGGGCCCCCGGCTCAACCGAGCAGTTCCGCGCAGGCGGCGAACACCCGGTCCACGGACAGGGTGGTCAGGCAGTCGCTCACCTTGCTGCCGGCGCAGCCGTCCTGGCCGCAGGGGCGGCAGGGGTGCTCCGCCGACACGATCACGCGGCTGGGCACCCGCCAGGGGCCCCATTCGGTCTCCCCCGAAGGGCCGAACAGGGCGACGACGGGCGTGCCCACCGCGGCGGCGATGTGCATCGGGGCCGAGTCCACGCCGACGAAGAGGCGGGCGCGGGCGGCCAGGGCCGCCAGTTCCTTGAGGCTCAGTTGTCCGGCCAGGTTCACCACGGGCGAGCGGGTGGCGGCGGCCACCGCGTCCACCAGGGCCCGTTCCTTGTCGTCCGGTGCCGCCGTGAGGACGACGGGAAGGCCGTGTTCGGCGAACCGCTCCACCAGGGCGCCGACCTTCTCCGCCGGCCAGCACTTGAACAGCCAGCGGGAGGCCGGGTGCAGGTGCACGAAGGGCCGGCGAGCCAGGTTCCGGGCGGCCAGCAGGGTATCCACCGTTTCCTCGGCCTGCGTACCGGCGACGAGGACCAGGGGCTTGTCTTCCTCATGGACCGGGATGCCCAGGCGGCGCAGGGCGTCCAGGTTGCGCTCCACGGTGTGGCGGCGCGGCACGAGCCGGTAGAGGTGGCTGAAGCTGCCTTGCCAGAAGCGTCCCTCGCGGCCGATGGCCACGGCATGGGCGGCGCCGGTCAGGCGGGCGAGCCAGGCGCCCCGGGGATGCTCGGTCAGGTGCACGACCAGGTCGAAGCGGCGTTCGCGCAGGGCCGACAACAGGGCCCACTCGGCGGCCGCCTGGGCGGCAGGGCCCTGCCGCTTCCACTGCCGGTCCACCGTGTGCAGGCGGGCAACGGCCGGATGGCCGGCCAGCATGGGCGCCGTGTCCGCGTAGACGAGGGCGTCGATCTCCGCTTCCGGGGCGGCGCGCCGGAGCGCCGTGAACACCGGCGAGGCGAGCAGCACGTCGCCATGGTGGCGCAGCTTGGTGACGAGCGCCCGGCGGACCCGGCGCGGATCGAATTCAGCCATCGGTCTTGGAACCCCTAACGGAATGAGGCACGCCTGCGCCGGGGCATGGCCGGGAGGCAGCGCAAGGCGCGGCGGCGCAGCGATGCTCGATGCCTCGCCAACCGTCGCAACGCCGCGATGCGCCCGGCCATGCCCCGGCCCTTCGGGTTGGCCCCAGAGTGCGGCGCTCGCTGTGTCGCACGGCTCGGCAAGGGATCGACCCTTGCCGTCGCCGCGCTTCGCGCGATCATCCGCATTCTGGGGCCAACGCAGGCGCGTTTCATTCTGTTAGGAGTTCCTATTCTGCCAGAGCAACCGGAAGCCGCCCGATGCCGAGCCTTCCAGGGCGGTGGCGGTGCCGAACCCGAACTGCAGGCCCAGCCACTCCCGCGGCGGCAGACCCAGCAATTCGCCCAGCGCCACCTTCATGACTCCCGCATGGGCGACGACGACGGCATCCGCCTCCAGGTCCCCCAGGAAGGCCGCCACCCGGGCGTGCAGTTCGGCCACGCTCTCGCCGCCGTGGGCCGCGAAGTGCAGCGGGTCGGCGGCCCAGCCGTCGATGGCCTGGCGGCCGATGGCCTTCCAGGGGCTCATCTCCCAGGCGCCGAAATCCGCCTCCACCAGGCGCGGGTCGATGCGCGGCGCCGGGTGCAGCGCCTCGGCGAGCCGCAGGCAGCGGGACAGGGGGCTGGACCAGACGGGCAGGCCGGCCGGCACCAGGCCGCGCAACCGGTCCGCGCACGCAACCGGATCCTCGGCAAGGCCCAGGTCGGTGCGGCCGTAGCAGGTCCCGTCGGGGACTTCGGGCCGGGGGTGGCGGATCAGGAAGATCTTCACGACCATCCCCCCGGCCCCCTTCCCCGCGGAAGGGGGTGACGGCAGTTCGCCGCGCCCGCGCGGCTCCGCATTCCTGGCTTGCCCCGCCTTGGGGCGGCCCGGCGGCGGGGCCACGACCATCCCCCCGGCCCCCTTCCCCGCGGAAGGGGGTGACGCCCGTTCGCCGCGCAGGCGCGGCTCCCCATGCCTGGCTTGCCCCGCCTTGGGGCGGCCCGGCGGCGGGGAAACGACCTTCCCCCCGGCCCCCTTCCCCGCGGAAGGGGGTGACGCCCGTTCGCCGCGCAGGCGCGGCTCCCCATGCCTGGCTTGCCCCGCCTTGGGGCGGCCCGGCGGCGGGGCTCAGTCGAACCGGACGAGGAGCGCCACATAGAAGAGGAGTTCCGCCGCCTGCTGGGTAGCGCCGAGGCAGTCACCCGTGTAGCCGCCGATGCGCCGGACGAAGTAGAGGCCGCCCAGCCAGGCGGCCATGGCGGCGCCGGTGATGGCGAGCAGGGATTCCGGCCAGGGCAGGAACAGGGAGGGCGCGATGCCGCACAGGGCGGCGACGGCGAGCTCGCCGGGGGTCAGCTTGCGGGCAAGGGGCTTCGACTTGGCCATGATTTCCCCGCCGGGCCGCCCCAAGGGGAAATCGAGCGTGGTCCCCGGAGCCGGCGCAGCCGGCGAACTTCCGTCACCCCCGCCCTGGGGCGGGGGCTGGGGGGTGGGGGGCCAATCGTTTTCCCGCACGTACTCAAGTGCGTAGATCAGCGCGGTGGAAGCGAGCCGCGATGCCGCATGGCCGGCGACGATGGCGGCCGCGAGGTAGGAGGGCTCGAAGGCGCCGGCGATTTCCACCAGGGCGTTCCATTTGGCGAGCAGCATCATGCCCATGCCGATGGCGCCGTAGCTGCCGATGCGGGAATCCTTCATGATGGCCAGGACCCGGGCCTTGTCCCAGCCGCCGCCGAAGCCGTCGCAGGCGTCGGCGAAGCCGTCCTCGTGGAAGGCCCCGGTGGCGAGCAGCGTGGCCGCCATGCCGATCAGCACGGCGATGGAAAGGGGCAGGACCAGCAGGGCGGCCTCGGTGGCCATGGCACCGATGGCCCCGACCAGGATGCCCACGAGAGGGAAGTAGCGGGCCGCGCTGTCCAGCTGGGCCTGGGAATGGCCCACCCAGGCCGGCACCGGCAGCCGCGTGAAGAAGCGCAGAGCGGCGAAGAAGCGCTCGAGTTCCAGGCGCAGCACGCGGGGCTTATCCGTTCAGCATCCTGCCCAGCAGGCGCCGAACCACGTCCGGCTCGAAGGGCTTGTCGCAGATACCGGAGACGCCGGCCTCCTCGACGGCGGCGAGGCGGCCCACGTCCGATTCGCTGGTGACCATCAGGATGGGGACGGAGCGCTGCCAGCTCTTCTGGCGGATGTGGTCCACCAGGGCCTTGCCGTCCATTTCCGGCATGTTGTAGTCGGTGACCACCAGGTCCACCATGGTCTCGGCGAGCACCGCGACGGCCTCGCTGCCGTCTGAGGCCTCGACGAAGTGGCCCACGCCCAGGTTCTCCAGGACCCGGCGCATGAACTTGCGGGCACTGGGGCTGTCGTCCACCAGCAGCACCCGCAGGGACTCGGCATCGAATCCGCCATGGCCGTGGTCCGGCATCACGTCCAGCGTGGCGGTCAGGGCACGGCGGAGCTGCTCGGGCGAGAAGGGCTTGGGCAGGATGCCGCAGACGCCGGCCTGGCGCACGGGCTCCAGGGCCTGGGGGCGGGTCTCGCTGGAGACGAGGATGAAGGCCACCGCCTCCAGGTCGCTGCTGCGGCGCATGGCGGCGACCAGGTCGGTGCCCGTCATGTCGGGCAGGTAGAGGGCACTGATCACCAGGTCCGGCCTGGCCTGCGCCATGGCCTCGAGGGCGGCCGCGCCGCTGCCCGCCGTGCGCACGCGGACGATGCCCAGGCCCTCGCAGGCCTTGGCGATGATTTTGGCCTGCATGGCCGAAGGCTCGACGAGCAGGGTCTCGATCTGGGCGAAGTCGCCTGACATGGTGCGCTCCAGGTTGAACGCGAAAACAGCGCCTTTCACCACAGAGGACGCAGAGGACACGGAGGATGAAAGGAAAGGCCTGAATTTCAGTGGGCCGCCCATCGCGTCCGGAACGCCCCAAGGGTGAGTGGCCGGATTCCCGCCAGGCTCTGTCTTTCCTCCGTGTCCTCTGCGTCCTCTGTGGTGAAAATCGGGGTTTCGGATGCGGCTCTCGGGTCGCTCCAGCGCTGGATTGTAGCGCCGGGCCCCCTTCAGCCGCCCTTTCCGCTGACGCCGGCCGAGTCGAAGCTGGCCATCTCGCGCAGGAAGGCGCAGGCCGCCTGCAGCAGCGGGTAGGCGAGCGCCGCCCCGGTGCCCTCGCCGAGCCGCAGGCCCAGGTCCAGCAGGGGTTCGGCGCCCAGGTGGCGCAGCTGCACCGCGTGGCCGGCCTCGTCGGACCGGTGGGCGAAGACGCAGTAGTCCAGGATGGCGGGCGCGATCCGCTGCGCCGCCAGCAGCGCCGCGGTGACGATGAAGCCGTCGATCAGCAGCACCATGCGGTCGCGGGCGGCCGCCAGCATGGCCCCGGCGAGCATGGCGATCTCGAAGCCGCCGAAGCGGGCGAGGACCTCCAGGGGATCGTCGGTGCGCTCCGGCCAGGCGGCCAGGGCCCGTTCCAGCAGGGCCCGCTTGCGGGCGAGGCCCGCGTCGTCCAGGCCGGTGCCGCGCCCCACGCAATCGGCCAGCGGTGCGCCGGTCAGGCAGTGGGTGATCAGCGAGGCCGAGGCGGTGTTGCCGATGCCCATCTCGCCGAAGCCCAGCACGTTGCAGCCGGCCTCGGCCAGCACGCCGACCAGGGCGGCGCCGTGGGCCATGGCGGCATCGCGCTGGTCCGCGTCCATGGCCGGCCCCTCCAGGTAGCTGGCCGTGCCCATGGCCACCTTGGCGCCGACCAGGCCGGGCCGCGGGCCGAAGTCGTGATTGACGCCGGCATCGGCCACCACGAGGGCCATGCCCGCCGCGCGGGCCAGGGCGTTGATGGCGGCCCCGCCGGCCAGGAAGTTCTCCACCATCTGCCAGGTCACCTCCTGGGGATAGGCGGAAACGCCGGCGCGCGCCGCGCCGTGGTCACCGGCGCAGACCAGCACGTGGGGGGCGGAGAGCACCGGCGACAGGCTGCCCTGGACCAGGCCCAGGCGCAGGGCCAGGCCCTCGAGCCGGCCGAGGGAACCGACCGGCTTGGTCTTGGCGTCGATCCTCGCCTGCAGGGCCGGGGCGAGGGCCCGGTCGACCGGCGGGACCTGGGGGAGGTGGGCATGCATCGTCGTCATCCTTTCCGGTGTGCGCGAGGCGACCGGCGGGTTCGCGGCCACCCCGGTGCCCGGCGGATTATAGGGACCGGCTGTGTTAGCCTCCGCCGCCATGATCGAACTCGTCATCGGCGGCGCCCGCTCGGGCAAGAGCGCCTGGGCGGAAGGCCGCGCCCGGGAGTCCGGCCTGCCCGTCACCTACCTCGCCACGGCCCGGGCCGAAGACGGGGAGATGGCCCGCCGGGTGGCCCACCACCGGGCGCGGCGCCCGGCCCACTGGAAGCTGATGGAGGCGCCGCTCGCCCTGGCCGACGCCCTGCGGCGTTGCACCGCCGATGACGGCTGCGTCATCGTCGACTGCCTGACCCTGTGGCTGGCCAACCTGTTCTACGCCGGCCGGGCCGCCGCCCAGGCCGAGGCCGGCGAGGCCCTGGATTGCCCGCTGCTCGCGGCCGAGACCGGCGCCCTGCTGCAGGCCCTGCCCACCCTGCCGGGCCGGGTGATCCTGGTCAGCAACGAGGTGGGCTCCGGCATCGTGCCCATGCATCCGGTATCCCGCGTCTTCGCCGACGAGCAGGGGCGCCTGAACCAGCGCGTGGCCGCCCTGGCCGACCGGGTCACCCTGACCGTGGCGGGATTGCCGCTGACCCTGAAGCCGGGAAACGCGGCGCCATGAAGCGCTCCCGGCATCCGGCAATCCTGCCGGCAATCCGGCTGGCGATCGCGCTGGCCGCAGCCGTCACGTCCGGCGTTCATGCGGATGTCCTGGTTCGCGACGTCACCGGCGCGGAGGTCCGCCTGCCGGCGCCAGCCCGACGGGTGGTGAGCCTGGCCCCCTACCTGACGGAGAACCTGTTCGCCATCGGCGCCGGCGGGCGCATCGTCGGCACCGTGGAGTACGCCAATTACCCGGAGGCGGCGAAACGCCTGCCCCGGGTGGGCGCCTACGAAAACCTGGACGCCGAGGCCGTGGTGGCCCTGAAGCCGGACCTGGTGGTGGCCTGGAAGAGCGGCAACCCGCCGGCCGTGCTGGGCCGGCTGCGGGCCCTGGGCATCCCCGTGTGGGTCGACGAGCCGGGGCGCATCGAGGACGTGGCCGGCACCCTGGAGCGCCTCGGCGCCCTGACCGGCGCGGACCCCGGCGCCCGGACCGCCGCCGAAGGCTACCGCCGCCGCCTCGCGGACCTGCGCACCCGCTACGCCGCCCGGCCGACGGTGCGCACCTTCTACCAGGTCTGGGACCGCCCCCTGATGACCGTGGGCGGCCCCCAGATCATCAGCGACGTGATCCGCCTGTGCGGCGGTGCCAACGTCTTCGCCGCCCAGACGGCGCTCGCTCCGACGGTGGACCCGGAGGCCGTCATCGCCGCCGACCCGGAAGCCATCGTCGCCAGCGGCATGGGCGAGGAGCGCCCCGACTGGCTGGACGGCTGGCGGCGCTGGAAGCGCCTGACCGCCGTGGCCCGGGACAACCTCTTCTTCATTCCCCCCGACCTGCTGCAGCGGCACACGCCGCGCCTGCTGGACGGGGCGGAACGCATGTGCGGGCATCTGGAGACGGCCCGTGGCCGTCGGCCGCCGGCGCGCTGATCCCGCCCCCGGTCCTTACGTGCAGTGCATCCCCGCCGCGATACCCTGGCCACAGGCCCCGGCTTCCCGGCGTTCAGTGGTTGCGGCGTACGGGGCGCAGATCACTCATAGTGCGTCCACATCCGCAACACGCGAACCACCCGCTCCTTCGGAAAGACCTCGTATACCAGTCGATGCTGGATGTTGATGCGTCGCGAATATGCCCCGGCCAGGTCGCCGATAAGCTTCTCGAAGGGAGGCGGGTTCTGGAACGGATCCGCGGCGAGAACGGCCAGCAGCTCCATTGCCTTGGGCTTCAGGCCCGCAGCCGTCAGTCTCTTCGCATCCTTCTGCGCGTGCCTGGCGAAGACGACCTGCCAACTCACCACTTGAGCGCCTTGGCGCTCTTGCCAAGGGGTTCGGCCATTCCTTCCTTGATGGACTCGCGCATGCCGGGGA
>JAEUNJ010000282.1 GCA_016791145.1 Rhodocyclaceae bacterium
CCAGGGGCCCTTCGGCCGCTTCTACCCGAACAATTACGCCTTCGTGACCGGCAGCGTCATCCCCGCCTGCGGCGCCTTCAGCTACTTCGGGCAGACCGGTTTCGGCCTGAGCTTCCAGGCCCGCGCCCTGAGCAGCGCCAATCCGGCCAGCCTGCTCACCACCCGCTACGACCGGGGCGTGGTGACCATCGTCGCGGGCAACGGAACGACGCCGACCAACCTCTACGGCGGTGCCATCACCCTGAGCCCGGCCATCGCGGGTTCCTGGTCCGGGGGCACCTACACCGGCGCCACCACGGGCGCCACCATCACCCGGCCGGCGGCGGCGGCGGGCCCCTACGACGTCCTCTACTTCGCCTTCAACATCGCCGACGGGACGGACACGGGCATCGCCCTGTCGGGCCGCGACTTCAACCTGGGGAACCCGACCTGCACCAGCGGTTGCGGCTACAAGAAGGTGGCCGCGGCCACCTCGGTGCGCTTCGGCCGTCTGGCCCTCTACGGAGGGTACGGCAGCGAACTGCGTCCGCTGCCGATCGCCCTGGAGGCCCAGTACTGGAACGGCTCGGCCTTCGTGCGCAACGGCGCGGATTCCTGCACCGCGCTGGCGGCCTCGTCCATCGCCCTGTCCCCGGCCAGTGGCGTGGCCACGGTCGGCGGCGTCTCGGCGATGGCCGCCGGACGGGCGGCCATCACGCTGAACCCGGTCGCCAGGGGGAATTTCCGGGTCTGCGCCGATCTGGATTCGGGCGCCGGCGGCGACGCCACCTGCGCCGCCACGGGGGCGGCCAGGACCCATTTGCAGGGAAACTGGGCGGGCAGCGCCACCTACACGAAAGACCCTTATGCCAACGGCGCCTTCGGACTGTATCGTTCGCCCATCATCTACCAGGGCGAGCGCTAAGCGGAAAGTTAAAGACTTGCACAGGAAAAACGTTATACCTTAGTATGTTGTCGAATAAACCGGAGAATCGTTCTTAAATCCATGTGGGGCCCCCTGAGCAAACGCCGCACGCCGGGCTGGACGGCCATCGACGTGCTCCCGCAGCGGGTGGACGTGGCGCGCGTGGCCGAGGCGCCGGAGGGCGCGCGCCTGCGCATCCTGGCCCTGGATTCCTTCGAGCGCCGGGGTACGGCGGCGGACACGCTGGAGGCCCTGCGCAAGAGCCTCGGGCTGCAAAAGCACCGATGCGTGACGCTCCTCGAACCCGGGGCCTACCAGTGGCAGCAGTTGGAAACGCCGGACGTGCCGCCCGAGGAGATGCGGGACGCCACCCGGTGGAAACTGAAGGACCTGCTCGCCTACCCGGTGGAAAACGCGACGGTGGACGTGCTGGACATTCCCGCCGACGGCGCCGCCGGCCGGCCGCGCGCCCTCTTCGCGGTGACGGCGGAAAACGGGGTCGTGGGCGGACGCATGGCGGATTTCGCGGCGGCCGGCCTCTCCCTGGACGCCATCGACGTGCCGGAAACCGCCCAGCGCAACGTGGCGGCCCGCTTCGAGCAGGAGAACCGGGGCCTGGCGCTGCTCGTGATCAACGACGGCGGCGGCCTGTTGACCTTCACCCGGAACGGCGCCCTCTACGCCACGCGGCGCATCGAGATCGGTGCCGGGCAACTGGCCGAGGCGTCCCAGGAGCGGCGGGAGCAGATGTTCGAGCGCATCGGGCTGGAGCTCCAGCGCTCCATCGACAACTTCGACCGCCAGTACGGCGCCATACCGCTGACCCGGCTCCTGGTGGCTTCCGCCGCGGTCCTGGACGGACTGCTCGACTACCTGGCCCCCAACCTCTCCATCCCGGTCGCCGCCCTGGACCTGGCGGCGGTGGCTGATTTCCCGGACGTCCCCGAACTGGCCAAGCCGGCCAGGCAGGCCCAGTGCCTGCACGCCATCGGCGCCGCGCTGCGCCCGTCGTCGCCATGACGATGCAATTCATCAACCTGGTCAATCCGGCGCTGCGGCCCCGCCGCGACCCGCTGGGGCTGCCCCTGGCGGCCGGCCTCGTCCTGGCGGCGCTGGTCCTGGTCGGCGGCCTGTCGGCCGTGGCCGGGCAGCAGAAGGCGGCGGCCCAGCGGCGCCTGGCCCAGTTGGAGGCGGAACTGAAGCAGGCGCGGGCCCAGGTGACCGAACTCGGCAACCAGGCGGCAGCCCGGCAGGCCGACCCGCGGCTGGCCGCGGACCTGGCCCGGTTGCAGGGGCGGATCGACGACCGGCAGGAAATCCTGGCCGCCCTGGAGTCGGGGCGCATCGGCAACACGGAAGGCTTCTCGGGGACCCTGCGGGCCTTCGCGCGGCAGGGGACGGCCGGCATCTGGCTGACCGGCTTCACCGTCGCCGAGGGGGGGCGGCAGATGCGCATCGCGGGACGGGTCCTGGACCCGCGCCTGGTGCCCGCCTACCTGGACCGCCTGAACGGCGAGAAGGCCTTCGCCGGCCGCAACTTCGCGGCCCTGGAGATGAAGGCCTCGCCCGAAAAGCCGGCGGCGGAGACGCCCAAGCCCGCCGTGCCCGCCGGTCCCCTGGCGCCGCGGCCGGCGCCGCCGAAGCCCGAACTGCGCTACACCGAGTTCGTCCTCGCCACCACCGGCCTGGCCGGGGAGGGGGGCAAGCGATGAAGGCCCGCTGGCTGGCCTGGAAGGCCCGGTTCGCGGCCCTGGCGCTGCGCGAGCGGGCGCTGGTCACCGGCGCCGCCGTCCTGGGGATCCTGCTGATCGGCCACACCTACGGGGTGGAGCCGCGGACGAAGGCGCGGGCGTTTCTGGAAAACCAGGCCGCCCAGCAGGAACAGGCGCTGAACACGCTGCGCGGACAAGTCGCGCAACTCCAGGCGCAGATCGCCGAGAGCGAGAAGGCCGGCAAGGCAAGGATGGCCCAGGCCCAGGCCACGCTGGCGGAACTGGACGCGCGGCTGGAGGCGGCCCGCGGCACCCTGGTGCCGCCGGAGCGGATGCGGCCTCTGCTGCAGGACGTGCTGGCGGCCCGCCGCAACCTGAAGCTGGTGGCCATGCGCAACCTGCCCGTGGCGCCGCTGCTGGAGGCGCCGGCGGCAAGGCCCGAGGCGGGCAAGGAGGCGCAGGCCCCGGCCGAGCCGCCGCTGAAGGTCTACCGCCATGGCGTCGAGGTGGTGGTCCAGGGCGGCTACGCCGACCTGGCGGAATACCTGGTGCAACTGGAGCGCCTGCCCCAGCGCGTGTACTGGCAGCGCGTGGAACTGGGCGGTGAGTACCCGAGGATGACGCTGGCCTTCACGGTGTTCACCCTCAGCCTGAGCGAGGACTGGCTGAAGCTATGAAACCGATCGGACGCGCCCTGGGGGGGCTCTTCCTGCTGGCCGCGGCCGGCGCCCTGGTGCCGGCCTTCGCCCAGGCGCCGCTGGCGGACCCGACCCGGCCGCCGGATGCGGTGCCGGTGACGGCCGGGGACGCTTCGGCCGACCAGGGGCTCCAGTCGGTGATGATTCCGAAAAACGGCCGTGCCCGGGCTCTGATCGGCGGGCGCTGGGTGGCGGTCGGAGAGAAAATCGGCGAATCCACCCTGGTGCGCGTGCGCCAGGATGGCGTCGTGCTGAAGGGCCCGGCGGGCACGGAAACCATTGCCCTGACCCCGTCGGTGGCCAAGACGCCGGTGCCGGTCGCCAGGGCTGGGAAGACCCGCGTGGCTCCGGGGAAAAAGGAAACGCCATGACAATGACGAACAGGGGATGGGCCGCGGGTGCCGCGCTGATTGCGGGACTCGTCGCCTCGGCCTGCACCACGGCGCCGCCGGCCAGGGACGCCACCCGGGAGCGCATCCAGCAGGAACTGAAGCAGGCCGCGGAAGGCCGCCACGCCGGGCAGCGCCCGGAAGCCGTGGACCGGGCCCTGCTGGCCCCGCCGGCCCTGGCCGCCAGCGAGGGCCGCAAGCCGGAGCCGCGCTTCGACCTGGCGGTCAGCAACGCGCCGGCCGGGCAGGTGTTCCTGGCCATCGTCTCGGGCACGCCCTACAGCATGCTGCTGCCCCCCGACCTGTCGGGCAACCTGTCGGTGACCCTGAAGAACGCCACCGTCCGCGAGGCCCTGGACACGATCCGCGAACTCTACGGCTACGAGTACAAGATCCAGGGCAACCGCATCTTCATCCAGTCGAACACGCTGCAGACGCGCTTTTTCCAGATCAACTACCTGGCCAGCAAGCGGGCCGGCGCCTCCTCGACCCGGGTGATGTCCGGGTCGGTCAGCGGCGCCCAGTCGGGGACCACCTCGTCCACCGGCACGACCACCGCGACCACGTCGGCGCAGAACACCTCCCTGGAGAGCACCAGCATCGTCACCGGCTCCCTGAGCGACTTCTGGCTCGAGCTGCACGAATCCATGGCGACGCTGCTCGGCTGCGATTTCCGGGTGGTGTCCAGTTCCGCCGCCACCACGGCCTCGACGACCGGCACCGTGTCGGCGCCCGGCGGCACGGCCGGCCAGATCAACATGGGCGGCAACCCCATCGGCGGCATCATCGCGCTGCGCGGCCTGGCGCGCTGTCCCGAAGGCCGCAGCGTCCTGGTGAACCAGCCTTCCGGCATGGTGGTCGTGAAGGCCTTCCCGGCCGAGCTCCGGGAGGTGGATCGCTTCCTGAAGACCATGCAGGTGAGCGTCGAGCGGCAGGTGATGCTGGAGGCCAAGATCATCGAGGTCCAGCTCAACGACAACTTCCAGTCCGGCGTGAACTGGGCGGCATTCGATTCCTACGGCGGCCACCGCTGGTCGAACAACGCCAACGGCGCCAATATCGTCCTGCCGGGCGGGCAGCCCTACTGGATCACCACGGTGGACCCGACCACGGGCATCGTCACCGAGCGCATCCCCACCACGCTGACCGGCGACCGGGGCATCCTCAACCCGCTGGCCGGGCTGGCTGCCGGCGGCGTCATGGGCCTCGCCTTCCAGACCGGCAGCTTCGCCGCGCTGCTTTCCTTCCTGGAGACCCAGGGCAACGTGCATGTCCTGTCCAGTCCGCGCATCGCCACCCTCAACAACCAGAAGGCGGTGCTCAAGGTGGGCACCGACGAATACTTCATCACCAACGTGACCCCTTCGTCCTCGGCCACCACCTCGACGAGCGGCACCTCCACGACCGCCACGTCCGTTCCGACCATCACCACCCAGCCGTTCTTCTCCGGCATCGCCCTGGACGTGACGCCGCAGATCGACGACGGCGACGGCATCATCCTGCACGTGCGCCCGTCGGTCAGCGCCGTCGCCGAGAAGCGCAAGACCATCGACCTGGGGCAGCAGGGGACCTACGTGCTGCCGCTCGCCTCCAGCAACATCAACGAGACGGACAGCATCGTCCGCGTCCAGGACGGCAACATCGTCGCCATCGGCGGGCTGATGTCCCAGAGCCAGAGCGAGGACGGGTCGGGCCTGCCCGGCGCCCGGGACGTGCCGCTCCTGGGCAGCCTGTTCGGCCAGAAGTCGCGGACCTTCGTGAAGCGCGAGCTGGTGATCCTGCTCAAGCCCACCGTCATCCGCGGCGACAAGGAATGGGAAGCCGGCCTGCGCGACGTGCAGGGCCGCCTGGAGAACTTCGCGCCCCGGCGCGCCGAGCCGGAGAAGGCGGACCCGGGCCGGTGATCTACCTGAAGCACTTCGGCCTCGCCGAGCCCCCCTTCGCCCTCACCCCCGACACCAGCTTCGCCTTCTCCGCCCGATCCCACCAGGAGGCCCTGAACACCCTGCTGGTGGCCGTGGACGCCGGCGAGGGATTCATCAAGATCACCGGCGAGGTGGGCACCGGCAAGACCCTGCTCTGCCGCCGCTTCCTGGCCACGGTGGGGCCCGGCACGGTCACCGCCTACCTGCCGAACCCGGCCCTGGAACCGAACACGCTGCTGCGCGCCCTGGCCGAGGAACTGGCGGTCCCGGTGGCCTCCGACGCGGACCAGTTCCACCTGATGAAGGCGATCAACACCTGCCTGCTGGGCCACGCGGCGGCCGACCGGCGGGTCGTCCTGTGCATCGACGAGGCGCAGACCATGCCGTGGGAGACGCTGGAGGCCCTGCGCCTGGTTTCCAACCTGGAGACGGAGAAGCGCAAGCTGGTGCAGATCGTCCTCTTCGGCCAGCCGGAACTGGACGCCCGCCTCGCCGAACCGGCCGCCCGGCAACTCCGCCAGCGCATCACCTTCCACTACCGCCTGGGCACGCTGAAACGCGACGAGGTGGCCCAGTACCTGGCCCATCGCCTGCGCGTGGCCGGCTACCGGGGGCACCCGCTCTTCACCGGGCCGAGCCTGCGCTTCCTGCACCGGGCGAGCCAGGGGACGCCCCGGGTGATCAACATCCTGGCCCACAAGGCGATGCTGGCGGCCTTCGGCGAAGGGCTGGCCCAGGTCCGCTGGCGGCATACCCGGTCCGCGGCCCGCGACAGCCGGGAGCTTCTGCCGGGGCGGCGGTGGTTTCTGTGAGCCGCCGATCGGGGCGCCCTGCGCTCGAACCGCCGGCGGGCCGTGGCGCGGCAGCGATGCCGGCGGAAAAGCGGGGCCCCACCGCGAAGTCGCAAAGACGCAAAGGGACGCAGAGAAAGCCGGGCACCGGCCACGCGACGGTTTTCGTGGGAGCGCCGCCCGCGCCGCGATGCGACGGTTCTTCCCCGTCTCCGTTCCGCCCCATCGGGGAGCGTCGACCATGAGCCTGATCAACCGGATGCTGCGCGACCTGGACGCCCGCCGGGCACCCGCCGACGAACTGCCCAACCAGGTCCGCCCGCTGCCCGTCGCCGCTGCGCGGTCCCCCGCCTGGGCCCTGCCCGGCGTCGCCCTGCTGGTCGTCGCCGCAGGCGCCGTCGCCTGGCTGTATTGGGGCGCCGCCCAGGCTCCGGCGCGGCCCGTCCCGGCGATGCCGCCCATCGTGCCGCCGGCGCCCGTTGCCGCGGCTCCAGCCCCGGCGCCCGAACCGGTGCCGGCGCCCGCGCTGCCGGATGCCGGTACGGCCGTCCCCGCCGCGGGTGCCCCGACCGCGCCGGCTGCCGCCGACCCGGGGCCCGCGGCCGCGGCCGTCCTGGCGGAAAGCGGCCTCAAGGTCGCCAGCGAATTGTCCCGGCCGCCGGAGCCGCGTGCGGAGCCGGCGCCAGCCGCGCGTCCGAAGCCCGCCGCGGCGGCCCCGGCGTCGCCCGCGCCGCCGCAGCCGGTGCCGCAAGCTGCCGCGCCGGCCCCGACACCCCCCGCCGCCAAGGTTCCCGAAGCGAACCCCGCGGGCAAGGCATCCGGTCCGGCTGCCGATCCGCCGGCCGGCCGGATCGACAAGCAGCCGATCGCCGTGACGCCCCGGGAGAAAGCCGAGGAGGCCCTGCGTCGCGCCCAGCAGGCCGGCGCCCAGGGCCGCGGCCTGCAGGCCCAGGCCGAACTCCAGGCCGCCCTGCGGGAGGATCCCTCCTACGCCACGGCCCGCCTGCTCCTCGCCCAGGCCTTCGTCGAG
>JAEUNJ010000039.1 GCA_016791145.1 Rhodocyclaceae bacterium
CCCCGCCCCCGGGGCGGGGGTTAGGGAGTGGGGGACCATCCTGCCCCGCAGGGGATCGGCTTGCCGATCCCCCGCCCCCGGGGCGGGGGGGCCACCCGTTCAGCCCTGCAGGGCTGAACGCAGGGCGTTGCCGTGGATCACCCGGGACAGCTTGTCCGCGTAGAGCGGATCGGTGGCGTAACCACCGCGCTGCAGGGCCTGGGCGAAGGCATTGCCGTCCCGGGCCTGGAGGGCGGCGGCGTAGCGGGGGTTGCCCTGGAGCAGGCTCGCGTAGTCGCGGAAGGCCTCGGCATAGGACCCGTAGGCTCGGAAGCGCTCCACCTGGCGCTGGGGCTGCCCATCCACGTATTCGGTGGTCACGGCCTCTGCCACCGGGCCGGTCCAGCCCCGGCCGGCCTTGATGCCGAAGAGATTGTGGCTGGACCGTCCGTCCGCGAGGCGCGGCTCGGACCGCCCCCAGCCGGTCTCCAGGGCCGCGTGGGCCACCAGGAACTGGGCGGGAATGCCGGTGCTGCGGCTCGCCTCGGCGGCATCGCGCCAGACGCGGGAGACGAACTCCCTGGCAGCGGGCGGCACATCGCCGCCCTGCCCCGTCGCCGCCGCGCCCGGCGCCGTTCCGGAGGCACCCGGGGCTGCGGGCTGGGTCGGGATGCCCTCCACCGGGAAGCCCGGCGTGCCTTCGTTGCCCGGCAGGCGCAGCGGCGTTCCGGCGGGAGACAGGCGCAGGCTGCGCGGCACGGGGACGAGGGGCAGGTCGCCGAGGGTTTCGGCGCCTTCCTTGCCGCGCGAAAGCTGCTTTTCGATCAGGGCCGCCAGCCCGGTGCCGCCCTTGGCGGACATGACCTGGGCGAGCTGCTGGTCGAGCAGGGATTCGTAGAGCCGGGTCTGCTCGGAGTCGAACAGGCCTTCCCTGGGCGTGGCGTCCCGCATGGACTTGAGGACCATCTGCAGGAACAGGGCCTCGAACTGCCGGGCGGCGGCCTTGAGGGCCTTGGGGTCGTCCTGCTTCACCGCTCCCTTGAGGGTGGCCAGGCTGCTCAGGTCGAATACGTTGGGGGTGGCGGCGGCAGGCGTCATCTATTGTCGGCCGGGTTCACCGCGAAGGCGGGAAGACGCGAAGGAACGCAAAGGAAACCCGATGCATCGCCACCGAATCGCTTTGCGGCCCTTTGCGCCTTTGCGCTTTTGCGTTGGAGGTTTGCCATCGGTCGAGCCTCTCACCGGCAGGCCCGGCCCGGCGGGCCGAGCAGGCCGGCAATTCCTGCCGAGATCAGATGATCTCCAGTTCGGCCCGCAGGGCGCCGGCGGCCTTCATGGCCTGGAGGATGGCGATCAGGTCCTGGGGGTTGGCGCCGATGGCGTTCAGGGCCTTGACCACGTCGGCCAGGTTCACGCCGGGCCGCACGTTCACCACGGCGCCGCCTTCCTGCTTGATGTCGATCTGCGCGTTGGTCACGCCGGCCGTCTGGCCCCCGGACAGGGCGCCCGGCTGGCTCACCGTGTTCTCGGCGCTGACCGAGACGGAAAGGTTGCCGTGGGCCACCGCGCAGTTCTCCAGGGTGACCTTCTGGTTCATGACCACGGAGCCGCTGCGCGAGTTGACGATCACCTTGGCCGGCATCTGCGTCGGCGTCACGTCCAGGTTCTCGATGCGGCCCAGGAAGCCCACCCGGTCGTCGGCCCCCGTCGGGGCGCGGACGCGCACCTGGCGTCCGTCCGAGGCGCTGGCGAGCCCGCCGCCCATGGCCTTGTTGATGGCCTCGACGATGCGCTGGGCGTTGCCGAAGTTGGTGTCGTGGAGGTCCAGGTAGACGAACTCCCCCTGCCCCAGCGGCGTCGGGACTTCCCGCTCGACCGTGGCGCCGCCGGCGATGCGGCCCACGGACAGGTGGTTGATCTGCACCTTGGAGCCGCCCCCGGAGGCGCCGGCGCCGTTGACCACCAGATGCCCCTGGGCCATCGCATACACGTTGCCGTCGGCACCCTTCAGGGGGGTCAGCACGAGGGTGCCGCCCTTCAGGGACTTGGCGTTGCCGATGGAGGAAGCGGTGACGTCGATCTGCTGCCCGGCGCGGGCGAAGGGCGGCAGGCTGGCGGTGACCATCACGGCGGCGACGTTCTTCAATTGCAGGCTCTGGCCGGGCGGCAGGTTCACGCCCATGTTGGAGAGCATGTTGATGATGCTCTGGACCGTGAAGGGGGTCTGGGTGGTCTGGTCGCCGGAGCCGTCCAGGCCCACCACGATCCCGTAGCCGACCAGCTGGTTGTTGCGCACGCCGGCCACGGAGGCCAGGTCCTTGATCCGCTCGGCGCGGGCGGCATCGGCCACCATGAGGCCGGCGAACAGCCACATCAGGGCGATGAGGATCTTGTGGGTGAGGCTCATGCCGTCTTCTCCTTTAGCCGGACTCCGCACCGACGCCGGGGATGCATCCGCGGTGGCCGAGATGATCGCAGCGCGCGCCCTCGTCAGAACGGCAGGAAAGAGAGGAAAAACCGGCCCAGCCAGCCCATCACCTGGGCCGAGTCCACGAATCCGTTCGCCTTGTACTCGATGCGGGCGTCCGCCACCTGGGTGGAGGAAACGGTGTTCGCGCCCGTGATGTTGTTGGGATTGACGACGCCGGAGAAGCGGATGAACTCCTCCCCTTCCTTGAGGCCGATCTGCTTCTCGCCGGAGACCAGCAGGTTGCCGTTCGGGAACACCTCGATGACGGTGACGGTGATGGTCGAGACGAAGTCGTTGGTGGAGCTGTTCTCCCCCTTGCCGGCGAAGATGTTGCTGTTGTCGGCGGACACCGTCAGGCCCTGGGTACCCTTGAACGGCACCCCCACCAGGGTGGGGATGGTGGCATCCACCGAATGGGTGCGCTCGGCCTTGGTGTCGGACTTCTTGGAGGCCTGGGTCTTCTCGGTGATGTTGATGGTTATGGTGTCGCCGATGAAGCGGGCGCGGCGGTCCTCGAACAGGGGCCGCGCGGAGGCCACGTTATAGATGGCGCCGTTGTTGTAGAGGGATCCGGTGCGGGTCTCGGGCCGGATGGTCATGGGCTGGTGCACGGCGGTGGGCGGCGTCGTGGTGACGCAGCCGGCGAGGGCCGTCGCGGCGGCGGCCCACAGGGCGGAGGCGCGGAGGCGGTTCATGATGGCGTCCTTAGAGCTGGGTCAGCCGGCCGAGCATGGCGTCGGAGGTCTGGATCGCCCGCGAGTTCATCTCGTAGGCCCGCTGGGTCTGGATCATGGACACCAGTTCCTCGGCCACGTTCACGTTGGAGGTTTCCACGTAGCCCTGGTTGAGGAGGCCGGTGCCGTTGGTGCCCGGGGTGTTGGGGGTGGGGGTGCCGCTGGAGGCGGTTTCGACGAAGAGGTTCTCCCCGGCGCTCTGCAGCCCGCCGGGATTGACGAAGCTGGCCAGCTGGATCGTGCCGATCTGGGTCGGGGCCGCCGTTCCCGGCTGGGTGACCGAGACGATGCCGTCGCGGCTGATGGTGACGGAGAGGGCATTGGCCGGGATGGTGATGGCCGGCGACACGGGATAGCCGCTGGAGGTGACGACCTGGCCCGTGGAATCCCGCTGGAAGGCGCCGTCGCGGGTATAGGCGAGGGTTCCGTCGGGCATCTGGATCTGGAAGAAGCCCTGGCCGTTGATGGCGATGTCCAGGGCGTTGTCCGTCCGGGTCAGGCTGCCCTGGGTGAAGATGCGCTCCGTGGAGATAGGACGCACGCCGGTGCCCAGCATGAGGCCCGAGGGAATCGTGGTCTGCTGCGAGGAGGCGGCGCCGGGCTGGCGCAACGTCTGGTAGAGCAGGTCCTCGAAGACCGCCCGGGCCCTCTTGAAGCCGTTGGTGCTGACGTTGGCCAGGTTGTTGGAAATGACGTCGAGCTGGGTCTGCTGGGCGTCGAGGCCGGTCTTGGCGATCCACAGGGAACGTATCATTCTCTTGTCCTATCGGCTGGCGAGGACCTGGGTTGCGGCCCGGTCGTCGGCCTCGGCGGTGGTGATCATGCGCATCTGCATCTCGAACTGGCGGGCCAGGGAGATCATGGTGACCATCTGCTCGACCGGGTTCACGTTGCTGTTCTCCAGGTAGCCGGCGGCCACCTTGGCGTTCTCGTCCACCGGTGCGGGTCCGCCCCCGCGCAGCCGGAAAAGGCCATCCTCGCCGCGCACCAGGTCGGCCTCGGGCGGATTGACCAGCTTGATCCGGCCCACGTTGTTCACGATGTTCTGGGCGCCGGTCTCCGGAATCACGGAGACGGTGCCGTCCCGGGCGATGCTGACCTTCACGTCCGGCGGGATGCTGATGGGACCCCCGTCGCCCTGGACCGGGATGCCGTCGCGGGTCTGCACGACGCCATTGACGTTCAGTTCCAGGCTGCCGTTGCGGGTGTAGGCCTCCGACCCGTCCGGCATGGCCAGCGCGATCCAGCCCTTGCCCTGGACCGCCAGGTCCAGTTGCCGGCCGGTGTAGTTCATGGGGCCGGCGGAAAAGTCGGTATGCGTGCTGGCGTCCACGACGAAGGCCCGGGTGGGCAGGGCCGACGGCATCCCGTTGTGGGTCTGGACCTGTACGGCGCGCAGGCGGTGTTCCTCGGCCTTGTAGCCCGTGGAGGTGACATTGGCCAGGTTGTGGGCCACCGCCGCCTGCCGTCCCAGGGTCTGGGAGGCGCCGGTCATGGCCGTGTAGATCAGGCGGTCCATTCAGCCGACCCACCGCATGAAGATGGCGCCGCCCGCGAGCGACGCCACCACCGGGGCGCGACGCACGGCGAGGACCACCAGGAGTCCGCGATCCCTTCCGGCCGTTTTCGCTCTTTCCTCGCGCATCCTCGTGTCCTTGGGGGCTGGGTGGTCAGGACCCGTTCCTTACCTCAGGTTCACCAGGGTCTGGAGAATCTGGTCCTGGGTCCGGATGGTCTGGGCGTTGGCCTGGTAGGCCCGCTGCTGGGTGATCATGCTCACCAGTTCGGCGGTGAGGTCCACGTTGGACTCCTCGACGGCGGCGGACTGGACGACGCCGTTCGACCCGGTGCCGGGCGCGCCCACCAGCGGCGCGCCGGATTCGGAGGTCTCCTGCCACTGGTTGCCGCCGATGGACAGCAGGCCGTTCGGGTTGTTGAACTTGGCCAGTGTGATCTGACCCATGTTGCGGGACTGGCCGTTGGTGAAACGGCCCTGGACGACGCCGTCCGGGCTGATGTTGACCCCGGCCAGGCGCCCCGACGAGAAGCCGTTCTGGACCATCTGGGTGACGCCGAAGGTGCTGCCGAACTGGGTGCTGCCGGAGAACTCGATGTCCACGGTCATGGGGTTCGCGCCGGTCCCCGTATTGATGCCGGCCTGGGTGAAGGCGGTGGTGCCCGTGGTGCCGCCGGTGGCGGTGAAATTGAGGTTGTCGGGGCCCACGTCCACCGGCACCGCGATCTGCGGGCCGGTGACCCGGTAGTAGATGTCCCAGCTATTGACGGCGGCCTTGCGGAAATACATGGTCAGTACCTGGGGCACGCCCAGGCTGTCGTATACCGTCACCGACGTGGAACTGTTGTACGACTGGGGGTCGTCGCGGCTGAAGGCCGGCACCGGCGTGCTCTCCCGCGAATCCAGGTTGAGGCCGACGGTGACCGAATCCGTGTCCTTCGGTGTCAGGTCGGACGGATCGATGTAGATGTCGGTGGGGGTCGACTGCACGATGATGCCCGCGGGATCAACCGTGAAATCGGACGGGTAGCCCTGCAACCGGTAGCCGGCGGCATTCACCACGTAGCCGCTCTTGTCGATCTGGAACTGCCCGTTGCGCGTGTAGCTGATGGCGCCGTTGTTGGACATGATGAACATGCCGCCGCCGTTGATGGCCACGTCCAGCGCATTGTTGGACACCGTGATGTTGCCCTGGGTGAATTGCTGGGCCACGTTGGCGACGGCGGTGCCGATGCCGATCTGGCTGGCGCCGGCGCCCGCCAGGGAGGCCGCGAAGACGTCGGCGAACTCGCCGCGGGCGGACTTGAAGCCGACGGTGCCGGAGTTCGCCACGTTGTTGCCGATGGCGTCGAGGGCCTTGGCGGAGGCGTTCAGCCCGCTCAAACCTTGCTGGAATCCCATTTTCTTCCTTCTCCCGATCAGAGGATCTGCTTCACGTCGGACATGGTCACGAGGCCCATGCTGCCGAGATTGAGGCTGACGCCGACGGACGAGCGGTTGATGCTCGCCACGGTGCCCAGCGCCAGGGCGGTCGCGGTGACCTTGTTGGCCCCCTGGGTGGCGGCCACTTCGAAGCTGTAGGCGCCGGCCGCGGCGGCGGCACCGCCGTCCGCCTTGCCGTCCCAGGCGAAGCCGAAGACGCCGGCCTTGGCCTCGCCCAGGTCCAGCGTGCGCACGACGAGCCCGTTGGCGTCCTTGACGGTGACCACCACCTTGTCCGCCGCGCCGGCCAGGTCGATGCCGCCCAGGGCCTGGCCCGAGGCCAGGGTCAGGGAACTCCCCGGCACCAGCACATGGCGGCCGACCAGGGCCGCCGCCTGCATGGCCTGGGCATCCACATTGCCGGCGAGCAGGGTCTGCAGCGTGGCGTTCAGGCGCTCGATGCCATCCACGGTGCTGATCTGGGCCAGCTGGGACGTCATCTGGGCGTTGTCCATGGGATTGAGCGGATCCTGGTTCCGGAGCTGCGTGGTGAGCAGCGTCAGGAAGCGGTTCTGCGACTCGGTCATGGCGTCGGTGGACTCGGTCGAGGAACTGCGCTTGCCGAGGGTTTCCCAGATGGACTGGGCGGAGGCGGAGGTGGCGCTGGTGGTGGCCATGGGTTCTTCCTTACTGGCCGATGGCCAGCGTCTTCTGCATCAGGGCCTTGGCCGTGTTCATGACCTCGGCGTTGTTCTGGTAGGCGCGAGAGGCCGAGATCATGTTCACCATCTCGTCCACCACGTTCACGTTCGGCATGGTGACGTAGCCCTTTTCGTCGGCGGCCGGGTTGTTGGGCTCGTATACGAGGCGGGGCGGCGCCACGCTGTCGACGACCTGGGTGACCCGCACGCCCAGGCCACCGCCTTCCACCGGGGTGGCCTTGAACACGACCTGCTTGGCCCGGTAGGGAAGGCCGTCGGCGCCGGCGATGCTGTCGGCGTTGGCCAGGTTGCTGGCCACCGCGTTGAGGCGCGCCGACTGGGCGGTGAGGGCGGAGCCGGCGATGGAGAAGACCTTGCTGATGCTCATGGCGTATCCGTCACTGCCCCTGGATGGCGGAACCCAGGTCGCGCAGGCGACCGCGGACGAAGGTGATCAGGGCCTCCATCTGGATCGCGTTCTCGGCGAAGGCGGCCCGTTCCACGTCCATGTTCACCGTGTTGCCGTCCACCGCGCCCTGGAATTCCGTCCGGTAGCGCAGGGCGCCGGCCCACGGCCCCTCCTCGGCCCCCGTCAGGTGGCCCGCCTGGGTCCGGGCCAGGGCCACCGTTCCGCCGGCTTCCCGGGCCCCCTGGGCCGCGGCCAGGGCCGCCCGGAAATCCAGGTCGCGCGCCTTGTAATGCGGCGTGTCGGCGTTGGCGATGTTGGACGCGAGGAGTTCCTGGCGATAGGCCCGGGCATTCAGGGCGGTGCGCTGGAAGCTCAGTTCGCGGTCGAGGCGGTCGATCATGGTCGGGTTCGCAGGGTGACGGACTACCCGTAGCAGGCGCCGTGCCAGGGGCCGGAATTGCCCTAACGCCCCGTGGTTGCGGGCCTCGCCGATTCCCGCCGCGCCCCTTGCCGGCAAGGGCGGCGGTGACTCGGCAATTCTTGCCGGGGCCGGCATCGGGCGGCCGCGGCGCGAAAAGGCCCGTTTTGCGCCCGGTGCCCGCGGTTGCCTCGGACCGGGGGCCGTGTTTCAATCAGCCCACCATGCCCGCACCGCGACGCCGCCGCCCGGCCTTCCCGCCCATCCATGCCATTGTCCTGGCCACCACCCTGGCGGCGCCCGCCGTCCCGCAGCCGGTCCTGGCCCAGGCGCGCCAGGACCCGGCCGCGGTCAGGCGGGTGGTGGAGGACTACCTGCGCGTGCAGACCAGGGGCCTGCCGGGTACCGTGTCGATCAGCGTCGGCACCGTCGATCCGAACCTGGCCCTGCCCGCCTGCGCGGCACCGGAGGCGGCGCTGGCGCCCGGGGCCCGGGCGTGGGGACGCTCCAGTGCCGTGGTGTCCTGCCCCGGGGAGGGGGGATGGCGGCTGTTCGTGCCCTTCCAGGTCCGCGTCCAGGGCGATTATCTGGTCCTGGTCCGCGGCGTGCCCCAGGGCCAGGCCATCGTCGAGGCCGACCTGGGGCGCCAGGCCGGCGACCTGGCCGAATTGCCGGCGGGCGTCCTGACCGATCCGGCGCAGGCGGTGGGCCGCACGGCCAGCATGGCCCTGCAGCCCGGACGCCCCCTGCGCGGGGACCTGCTGCGCCAGGCGCTTGCCGTGCTCCAGGGCCAGAGCGTCAAGGTCACCTCGCGCGGCGCGGGCTTCCAGGTGGCCAACGAGGGCCGGGCGCTCAACAACGCGGCCCCCGGCCAGGTGGTCCAGGTCCGCCTGGCCAATGGGCAGGTCCTCAGCGGCATCGCCCGGCCGGGCGGCCTCGTGGAAGTCGCGTATTGAACCCGAAGACACCGTGGCGGCGTGGCGGCGAATCGTCTGGAAGCGGCGCCTGGCACGCGGATGGCCGCCCCGGCGGGGAATCCTGTTCAGGCAAGGCGCTGATTTTCCTCCGTGTCCTCCGTCCCGCGGGGGTTCGGATGCGCTTCCCGGGTTGAATTACAATCTGCCCGTCGAGGCCGGGCCGGCTCAAGTTTCCGCGCCCGCGACCGTAAATCCGCACAAGCACCGAACTCCAGCAGAGGTTCCCACGTGAAGATCGACAACTCCGTCAAGTCCGTCGGCCCCCTGGGCGGCGACGCCCGGCCCCGCGCCGCGGGCGCCGCCCAGCCGGCGCCCCAGCCCGGCGCGCAAGTCCAGTTGTCGGCCCTGGCCGGCCAGATGCAGCAGATGGAAGGGGTTCTGGCGGAAACGCCGGCGGTGGACAGTGCGCGGGTCGCCGAGATCCGCCAGGCCATCGCCGAGGGGCGATTCGAGATCAATCCGGAGAAGATCGCCGACGGCCTGATCGCGAGCGTCCGCGAGATGCTGGAGCGCAACAAGTCCTGATGCCGCCGACGGCCGCGGCGGAACTGATCCGACAGGAATCCGACGCCCTGGGTGCCTTCGTGGCACTGCTGGGAGACGAGCAGCGCCTGCTGATCGGCGGCGATGCCGATGGTCTTCCCATGCTCGTCGAGCGGAAAAACGTGCTGGCGGCCACCCTGGCCCGCTTCGCCGGCGAGCGCGCGGCCCGGCTGCGCGCAGCGGGATACCCCGAGGACGGGAGTGGCATGGTCCGCTGGCTGGCGGAGGATCCGGCCGGCCGCGCCGCCTGGGAACGACTGCTTCCCCTGGCGGCCCGCGCGCGGGAACTCAACGAATTGAACGGCAAGTTGATCGCCGACCGGCTGCAGCGCAACCAGCAGGCCCTGGAAGCCCTGTTGCCGGCCTCGCGTACCCAGGCGGCCCTGTACGGTCCCGACGGCCAGGCGTCCATTCCCGGCGGCGGCCGCTCCCTGGGCAGCGCCTGACCGGCGCGGAAAGACAAACCCCGCCACGGGGGCGGGGTTCGTCGCCTGCGCGTGGCGCCGGGTCAGCCGCGGCGTCGGCGGCGGGCGGCGGCGCCCAGCATCCCGAGACCGGCGAGCATCATGGCGTAGGTTTCGGGCTCCGGGACCGGCGCGGCATGGAAATTCACCTCGTCCACGAAGGTCCACGGGCCGTCGTAACTGAAGCGCAGCGACACGCGGACGCGGTTGCTGTTGATGTTCAGCCCGTCCAGGGTGAGGAAGCCGTGGGGATCGGTGGACAGCCAGAAACGGTTGTTGGCCGGATTCTCCGGCACGTTCAGGCTGCCAGCCGCGACCCAGGCACCGCCTTGCCACTCATACACGTCCACCGACGGCAGGACGACGTCGTTCAGGTCGTCCTGGGTCGTGCCGATCTCGATCCGGCCGATCCGCGTTTTGGCGACGAAATCGAAATCGATGTTGACCGGACTGTCGCCCACCCAGCCCACCCACTCGTAGGCGCCGCCATTGCCCAGGTTGGCACCCCAACCGGCGACGCCCACGGCGCCGTCGATCAGCTGCGTGCCCGTGAGCGCGCCGGGGCCGGCGGAATCGTGGTAGCAGAAGGTGCCGCAATCGGTATAGCGGTCGAAGACGTAGCCGAGCGGAATGATCTCGGTGCCGGCGGAGGCCGGAGTCGACAGCGCCGCCAGGGCACTGACCACGCCGGCAAGGTAAAGAGAACTGCGCATGCGAACCTCTCCCATGGTTGTATCTTCCGGCCGCAAATTTAGGCCGGACGCCGGTCCCCGGCAATAGTCCGAACGGACTATCGCCATCGGGTTTACCGCGGCGCGGGCAGACCGGCGCCGGGCGCCGGCGCATCCGGCGTCTGGGACTCCAGGGTGATGGCCACCCGCCGGTTCCGGGAGCGGCCTTCCGGGGTGGCGTTGTCGGCCACGGGCCGCTGGTCCGCATAGCCGGTGGCGGTCAGGCGGCGAGGGTCGACCCCGGTGTCCACGAAAAGCCGCACGACGCTGGAGGCCCGCACGCCCGAGAGTTCCCAGTTGGACGGGAAGAAGGCGTTGCTGATCGGCGTGTTGTCCGTGTGTCCCTCGACGGTGATCGGGAAGTCGGTGGGTGCGAGGATGGCCCCCACCGCGGCCAGCGCCCGGACCGCGACGGGCGCCAGGCGGGCGTCGCCGGGCGCGAACAACACGCTGGCGTTGATCTCGATGGTGATGCCGAGGGCGGTCTCGGTCACCTGCACCAGCCCTTCCTGGACCAGGGGGCCGAGGGCCTCCTTCACCTCCCGGGCGACGTTGCGGATCTTCTCGCGGTTCTGCCGCCGGGCCTCCTCGATCTTGGGATTGGGGGAGGTGTTGATGATGGGTCGCCGGGGAACGATCTGGATCGGCACGGCGGCATTCGGGTTCAGGGCGACCTGGGCGCCCCCGGTGGCGCCGGGCACGTTGCGGAAGGCCGAGACCAGGGCATCCGAGAGCACCCGGTACTTGCCCTCGTTCACCTGGGAGATCGCGTACATCACCACGAAGAAGGCGAACAGCAGGGTAATGAAATCAGCATAGGAGACGAGCCATCGCTCGTGATTCTCGTGCTCGTCCTCCGTGTGCCGGCGGGCCATCGCTCAACACCCGGCGCGGAAGGCAGGCACGCGGCGAAAACCGGGGCGCGCTACGATCGGCGGGAATGAAGCGTGACCGCTCACGTGAGGTACCCCTGCAACCGGCTCTCGCGCGCTTGCCACCTTGTGGCTGCGGCCGCGCTGCGCGCTTGACCGGCTTCGCCGGTCAGCCTTCGCCGCAACCCGCGCCCCTGGGCGCCGCATCATGGGCCCGACGTCCCTCACGTCAAGTACCCCTGCAAGCGGCTCTCGATGACGCGCGGGTTGTCCCCGTTGGCGATGCCGACGAGGCCGTCCAGATACATTTCGCGCACCGCCACGAGCCGCGCGATGTTGGCCAGGAGCTTCTTCGCGATGGGCAGGAAAATCAGGTTGGCGGAACCTACCCCGTAGATGGTGGCAACGAAGGCGACGGCGATGCCGGCCCCCAGCTTGGACGGGTCCGAGAGGTTCTCCATGACGTGGATCAGGCCCATGACGGCCCCCAGGATGCCGATGGTGGGGGCATAGCCGCCGGCGGACTCCCAGATGCGTGCGGAAAGCTTCATGCGCGCCTCGAAGGAACCGATCTCCACCTCCATGACCTCCTTGAGCCGCTCCGGCTCGGCCCCGTCCACCAGGAGTTGCAGTCCCTTGCGGGCGAAGGGGTCGCGCAGGGCGCCGATCTGGGATTCCAGGGCCAGCAGCCCTTCCTTGCGGGCGATCTGGCTCCAGTTGACGATCTGCCGTATCAGGCCCTGGGGCTTCGTGTCGGGCGGGAAGAATACCCAGCGCCCCATCTTCATGCCCTCGACGAAGATGGGCAGCGGGCTTTGCAGCATGACGGCGCCCAAGGTGCCTCCGATGACGATCAGGAAGGCGGTGGGCTGCACCAGGGAGGAAACATGCCCTCCCTCCAGGACCTGCCCTCCGACGATGGCGACGAGGCCCATGACGAGGCCGGCGATGCTGATCTTGTCCAATCAGGCTCCTTCCGGCTGCTTGGGCCGCCGGCCGCGCCGGCTCTTCGGCAGGGGCCGGTCGTCGCCGATCACGGCGGCCCGCAGGCGGGCCACGGCCTGGCTGTGCAGCTGGCATACGCGGGACTCGGTGACGCCGAGGACCTCGCCGATCTCCCGCAGGTTGAGTTCCTCCTCGTAGTAGAGGGCCATCACCATCTTCTCCCGGTCGGGAAGCTCCCCGATGGCCTTGACGAGGCCCTGGCGCAGGTCCTTGCCGGCCAGGAACTCGAGAGGATCCAGGTCCGGACCCGCATAGTTGCGTTCCAGGTAGTCCTCCTCCTCCCCGTCGGCCAAATCCTCGAAATAGAGTATCTGGTGGCCCCGGGCATCCTGGAGCAGCCGCTGGTAGTCGGCCAACGGCATGCCCAGGGCATCGGCGAGCTCGCTCTCCGTGGGGATGCGCCCGTGCCGGTGTTCCAGGAGCTGGATGGCGTGCTCGACGCGCCGCATCTCCCGGCGCACGCCGCGCGGCGCCCAGTCGTTCTCGCGCAGGCCGTCGAGCATGGCGCCGCGAATGCGCTGGACGGCATAGGTCTCGAACTGGGCACCCATGCCGTCCTCGAAACGGCCTATGGCGTCGATGAGGCCGAGCATGCCGTTCTGGATCAGGTCGTCCGCCTGGACGCTGGGCGGCAGCTTGGCGAGCAGGTGGAAGGCGATCCGCTTGACCAGGGGAGCGTACTGCACGACGAGCTGGTCCCGATCGAGGGCACCCTGGGCGGAATACATCGTCGGTGGATGGGCGTTAGGGTGGTCCGCAGACTATACCAGCATCGCGGCGGCCGGGCGTCCGCCGCTCCCCCTTCCGGATTCGGGCGACGGACCCAGGCACCAGCCCTCGTCCCCGTCGTCCGGCGCCAGGGGAAGACGGGTCGCCAGGGCATCGGCTAGGTGGTGCGTCACGGGAACCCGGGAGGCGCCCAGGAAGGCCAGGCGCACTTCCAGGTGCTCGTCGGCGACCCGCCGCATGTTCTGGAAGATGGCGCGGGCCTCCTCGTCGCTGCGGGCCCGCGTGATGGCGATCTGGAACTCGCCGGTGCGTCGCCGTTCCCGGGCCAGCC
>JAEUNJ010000050.1 GCA_016791145.1 Rhodocyclaceae bacterium
GGCCGGTGAGCTTCGAGATGCCCAGGTCCGGGCCGGCGGCGATGGCTTCCACGACGGCGGCGCCGCCCTGGGCGGCGGCGTCGAAGCCGGTGGTGCGCACGGTGATGACCTTCACCGCGTCGGCGCTCTTCACGGTGGCCAGGGCGTTGCCGGCGTAGATGGGCCGCACGAAGGTGTCCGGCCCCTCGACGGCGACGATGTCGGAAATCTGCGCCACGTCGAGGGAGGCCGCCACGCGCGGCAGGGTGTTCTTGCCGTTGCTGGTGGCCGGGGCCAGGATGTGGGTGTAGCCGGCGGCCTGGGACAGGATCAGGGCGGCCAGGTTCTCGGCCAGCTGGTCGCCGTAATGGGGGGCGTCGGCGACCTTGACCTTGGCGACGCCGGCGATCCTGGCGGCGGCCTCGGCGGCGGCGGCGCAGCCGCTGCCGGCAACCAGGACGTGGATTTCCGTACCCAACTGGGCGCCGATCCTGGCGGCGGCGGTGACGGTGTTCAGGGTGGCCGCCTTCAGGCTGGCGTTGTCGTGTTCGGCAATGACGAGGATGCTCATGGTCAGATCACCTTGGCTTCGTTCTTCAGCTTGTCGATGAGTTGGGCGATGTCGGCCACCCGCACGCCGGCGCTGCGCTTGGGCGGCTCGGCAACCTTCAGGGTGGACAGGCGCGGGGCGACGTCGACGCCCAGGTCGGCGGGCTTCACGGTGTCCAGGGGCTTCTTCTTCGCCTTCATGATGTTGGGCAGGGTGGCGTAGCGCGGCTCGTTCAGCCGCAGGTCGGTGGTGACCACGGCCGGCAGCTTGATCTCGAGGGTCTCGAGGCCGCCGTCCACCTCGCGGGTGACGCTGGCCGAGCCGTCGCCCAGCACGACCTTGGAGGCGAAGGTGGCCTGCGGCCAGCCGAGCAGGGCGGCGAGCATCTGGCCGGTCTGGTTGGAGTCGTCGTCGATGGCCTGCTTGCCGAGGATGACGAGGCCGGGGGCCTCCTTGTCCACGAGGGCCTTGAGCAGCTTGGCGACGGCCAGGGGCTGCAACTCGGCATCGCTTTCCACGAGGATGGCGCGGTCGGCGCCGATGGCCATGGCGGTGCGCAGGGTCTCCTGGCAGGCGGCCAGGCCGCAGGACACGGCCACCACTTCCGTGGCCTTGCCGCCTTCCTTCAGCCGCACGGCCTCTTCCACCGCAATCTCGTCGAAGGGGTTCATTGACATCTTGACGTTCGCCAGGTCCACCCCGCTGCCGTCTCCCTTCACCCGAACCTTGACGTTGTAATCGATCACCCGCTTGACGGGAACGAGGACTTTCAAGGGTTTCTCCTTAGTGTTGGCCGGGGAATCTCCCCGATTGATCTGTCGGAAGTTTAATCCTTCCACCCGCTTGCAGCATCCATACCGTACCGTATGGTTTCTGCTATCCTATCGCAAGCCGACCCCGTTTTCAATACCCTACCGTATGGAAAAAAACTCGACGAAACCGACGCGTACCATGCTGGACCGGGCCGCCTGGATCAAGGCGGCCATCGACCTGCTGGCCGACGGCAACCTGGACGGCCTGCGCGTCGAGGTGCTCGCCAAGCGTCTCGGGGTCACCAAGGGCAGCTTCTACTGGCACTTCAAGGACCGGCGGGACCTGCTGGATGCCGTGCTGGACGACTGGAAGGAAGGCCGCATCCGCGACATCCGCAAGCAGACCGCCGCCGATCCCGGCGAGGAACTGGGGGCGATCCGCCACACGATCGCCATCTACTCGGCCGCCCGCAACCGGCGCGGCATCGCCATCGAACGGGCCTTCCGGGTCTGGGCACGCCAGGACCCGCGGGCCGCGGCGGTGGTCGAAGAGGTGGACGCGGTGCGCCTGGATTGCGCCCGCCGCCTGTTCCTGGCCCGGGGCCTGCCGGCGGGCGAGGCCGCGGCGCGCAGCATCCTGCTCTACGCCTACGTGTTCGGCGTCGCACTGATGCACTGCGACGGCTTCGACGCCGACCTGAATGCCGCCCGGAACCGCATCACCGAACTGATCGCCGAATGACGACCACACCCGGAGCCCCCTCCCCCATGGACATCCTGACCGACCACGGCAACGGCATCCATGCCCTCGATTCCGGTTTCGGCCGGCCCTGCCTGGACGCCATCCACCTCATCGAGGAACGCGGCCGTTGCGCCATCGTCGATACGGCCGTCAATGACTCGGTGCCGCGGGTGCTCGAAACCCTGGAGCGGCTGGGGATCCCGAGGGAGCAGGTGGATTACGTGATCCTCACCCACGTGCATCTGGACCACGCGGGGGGCGCCGGGTCCCTGATGCAGGCCCTGCCCCGGGCGAAGCTCGTCGTCCATCCGCGGGGCGCCCGGCACATGATCGATCCGTCGAAGCTCGTCCAGGCCACGTACCAGGTCTATGGGGAGGCGGCCGCCCGGCGCATGTACGGCGACATTCCCCCGGTGCCCGCCGACCGGGTCGTCGAGGCCACCGAAGGCCTCACGCTGGAACTGGCCGGCCGGCCCCTGCATTTCCTCGATACGCCCGGCCACGCCCGGCACCACGTCTGCATCCGCGACGGCGCCACGGGCCAGGTGTTCAGCGGCGACACCTTCGGCTTCGGCTTCCTCGAACTGCGCCGCGATGGCCGCGAGTTCATCTTCCCCACCCTGACGCCGACCCAGTTCGACCCGGACGACCTGCGACGCTCGGTGGACCGCATCGCCGGCCTGCAGCCGCCGGCGGTCTATGTCACCCACTACAGCCGGGTGAACGACGTTCCCCGGCTCGCCGCCGACCTGGACCGGCTCATCGACGTCCACGCGCAGGCGGGACTCGCGGCCCACGGGAAGGGCCCGGACCGCCGCCGACACCTGACCGCGGCGATCGAGTACATCGTCCGCGAGGAGGCCGAAACCCAGGGATGGGCGCTGACCGGCGACGCGGCGGTGGAATTCATGCGCCCCGATATCGAGCTCAATGCCACGGGCATCGAGTGCTGGCTGGACGCGCGCTGACACCCTTTGCCGGCGGCCGGGCCGGACGCGGCCGCCCTCCCCCGCTTCAGCGGGTGTCGCCGAACAGACGCCGCGAGAGCGCCTGCAGTTCCCCGACGATGCCGCGGCGGAACAGCAGCACGCAGAACACGAAGATGGCGCCCATGATCACGGTCACCAGGGAACCCACCTTGTCGGCCAGCTCGTTCTGCAGGGTCACGATGATGCCGGCGCCGACCACGGGGCCCAGCACCGTGCCCATGCCGCCGAGCAGCGTCATCAGGACCACCTCGCCGGAGGTGTGCCAGTGGGCGTCGGTCAGGGTGGCGAACTTGAAGACCAGCACCTTGGTGGCCCCCGCCAGGCCCGCCAGGGCGGCGGACAGCACGAAGGCCAGCAGCTTGTATTTCGCCACGTCGTAACCCAGGGAGATCGCCCGGGCCTCGTTCTCCCGGATCGCCTTGAGGATCTGGCCGAAGGGCGAATGGATGGTCCGGTGGATCAGCCAGAAGGCGAAGGCGAAGATGGCCGCCACCACGTAATAGAGGCTGCGGTCGTCGGCGAGGTCGACGATGCCCAGCAGCGTGCCCCGCGGCACGCCCTGCAGGCCGTCCTCGCCGCCCGTGAAGGGCGCCTGCAGGAAGAAGAAGAAGACCATCTGGGAGAGCGCCAGCGTAATCATCGCGAAATAGATGCCCTGCCGGCGGATCGCGAGGCTGCCGAACACCCAGCCCAGGACCGCCGCCGCGGTCGTCCCGGTCAGCACGCCGACGAGGCTGGGAAGTTCCCACACCTTGATCGCGTGGCCGGCCACGAAGCCCGCCATGCCCAGGAAGGCCGCGTGGCCGAAGGACAGCAGCCCCGTGTACCCCAGGAGCAGGTTGAAGGCACAGGCGAACAGGGCGAAACAGAGCACCTTCATCACCAGCACCGGATAGAACACGAAAGGCGCCACCAGCAGCAGCACGGCACCCGCCAGGTAGCCCAGGGCCTGCCGGCTCATGGACGCGGGGGGGGCCCCGCCCCCCCCCCCCCCCGGGGGGCGGCCGGGGGGCGCCGCGGGGCGCCGGGCGGCGGGGGGGGGCCCCCGCCGCGCGCCGCGGGGGGGGGGG
>JAEUNJ010000083.1 GCA_016791145.1 Rhodocyclaceae bacterium
CGACCCGGCCGGAGATCTCGTGGCCCAGCGACAGGGGCGGCTTCTGGATGGTGGGCACGCCCATGTAGAAGTAGGACAGGTCCGTGTGGCAGACGCCGCAGCCCGCGATCTCGCCGACCACGTCGTCGGGGCCGAGTTCAGGCATGGGGATGCGGGTCCTGGCGAGCTTGCCGGGCTCGGTCATCTGCCAGGTGTCGATATGGCTGGGGATCATGGGGTCTCCTGGAAAATCCTGATCAAGGGTGAGGAAGTGTTCAGCGGTGCTGCCAGACGGCGGGACGCTTGGCGAGGAATGCCTCCAGGCCTTCCTTGGCGTCCGCGGTGGCCATGAGTTCCTTCAGGTAGACGGCCTCCACATCGGACAGCGCGGCGCCGAAGGGCTTGCCGGCGGCCAGCCGCACGGCCTTGCGGGTGCTGGCCAGGGCCGCCCGCGACAGCTCCAGGAACGGGGCCGCAAAGCCGAGGGCCGCGGCCTGGAAGCCCTCCCGGGGAAAGACCCGGTTCACCAGGCCGTACTGCAGGGCCTCCTCGGCGGTCATGACCCCGCCGCCGTAGAGCAGTTCGTTGGCCCGCACGGGCGGCAAGAGGCGTGGCAGCAGCACGGCGGCCACCGGCGGGAACACCGCCAGCTTGATTTCCGGCTGGCCCAGCTTGGCCCCGGCCGCGGCCACGATCATGTCGCAGGCCAGGGCCACTTCCAGGCCGCCGCCCAGGGCCGCGCCATTGACGGCGGCCAGGCTCGGCACGGGGAAATCCTCGATCCTGCGGATCACCGAATGGAAGATCTCGATCATCCGGTCCACCTTGTCCGGCGTGTGGTCGGCCACTTCGACGCCGGCCGAGAAGGCCTTCTCCCCGGCGGCGGTGACCAGGAGCAGCCGCACCGAGGCATCGCCCGCCAGTCCGGCCAGCGCCCGGTCCATCTCCTCCATGGTCGGGATGTCGAGCACGTTGAGCGGCGCCCGGTTGATGGTCAGCGTCGCCAGGCCGTCGGCAACGGAGGTGGTGATGAATTGGTACGCGGTCATCGTTCGTCCTTCGAAAAATCAACATCCACCGCAAAGGCGCCAGGGCGCGAAGTTCCGCAAAGGAAGAACAGAACGCGCGAACCGCTCATCCGTCGCCGCGCCGTTGGCATCCCTTGGCGCCCTTTGCGCCATCGCGCCTTTGCGGTGAAGGGGTTTCCTCATTTCAAAACAGGTCATCCAGTTCGTCGGCACCGCCGCCGGGCATCTTGCCGTACTGCTGCAGGTAGGCCTGGATCAGCTGCGATTCCCGGGAGGTGTAGAGGGGCGCCTCCTCGAAGACGAAGTACTTCGCCGCCTCCACCCGTCCGAGCTGCTCCGTGAGGCCCTCGTAGAGGTTGTCGACGCCCTTGATCATCAGCACGTTCTTGTCGCCGTCCAGCAACTGGAAGACGCCCGACTCGAAGGTCATGCCCGAGACCACCTGGGGCGTGAACTCGAGCCAGGATTCCGGCGGCAGCACCGCATCCGAGATGCGTGGCGCCAGGTTGCACTTGAGGCAGCGCGCGGCCTCGGCCCGGGCATCGGCGTCGGCAAAGCCGAGTTCCACCTCGTCCCAGCCGGTGCGCCGGGCCGGCTCCAGCATGATGGGATGGATCTTGTGGCGGCGGTTGAAGCCCTCATCTCGCCCGATGCGCGGGTTGGTCTCCCAGCCGTCGTCGAGGAGCTTCTCCTCGATGTTGCCGTCGCCGCCGAGTTGCCGGTCCATGGCCGAGGCGGCGAGCCGCCCGTGGGCGACGGATTCGATCAGCGTCGACGGGCCGAGTACGCAATCGCCGCCCGCATAGACGCCGGGCCGGCTGGTCAGCAGGGTGTCCTCGCGCACCGTGACGCGGCCCTTGGCGTCGGTCTGGACGCCGAAGCCCTCGAACTTCTTCGGATGCTGGCCGATGGCGGCGATCACCAGGTCGACGCCTTCCTGGAACTCGCTGCCCGGCACTTCCATCGGGCGCCGGCGGCCGGAGGCATCCGGCTCGCCCAGTTCCATCCGCACGTAGGTGATGGACAGGCGGGAGCCGTTCGCGCCGGCCTCGATCCTCTTCGGCGCCAGCAGGTAGCGGATGTTCACGCCCTCCTCCACGCAGCCGTCGAACTCCTCCTCCCGGGCCGGCATCTCCTCCTTCGTGCGGCGGTAGACCATGTCCACATCGGCGCCGAAGCGACGCGACGAGCGGGCGTTGTCCGTGGCCACGTTGCCGCCGCCGATCACCGCCACCTTGCGGCCGGTGGCCACCCCCGAGCCCGGCGAATTGACCAGGCCCATGGTGGCCGCCTGCAGGTAGGCCGGGCTGTCCAAGACGCCCGGCAGGTCGTCGCCGGGTATGCCCAGCCGGTCGCCGCCCTGGCAGCCGATGCCGATGAAGACGGCATCAAAGCCTTGCGATTGCAGGGCGCCGATGTCATCCACCCGTGTGCCGTAGCGGAACTCGACGCCGAGCTTCGCGACCTCGGCCACCTCCCGGTCGATCACCTCCAGGGGCACCCGGTAGGACGGGATGCCGTAGCGCGCCATCCCGCCCGCCGCCGGCTGGGCGTCGAAGACCGTGACGGCGTGGCCCTTCTTGGCCAGATAGTAGGCGGCCGTGAGCCCCGCCGGGCCGGCGCCGATGACGGCGGCGCGGCGCCCGGTGGGCGGCAATTGCTTCGAGTTCTTCCGCCAGAGGCCCGTGTCGTTGTCGTCGGCGACCCGCTTCAGGGTGCGGATGGACAGGGGATCGTCCAGCGTGCCGCGCCGGCAGGCCGATTCGCACATGGCGAAGCAGGCGCGGCCGACGATGCCCGGGAAGGGCAGCTTCTCGCGCACCACGGCGATGGCCTCGCCGTACTTGCCTTCGGCGGCGAGTTGAACGTAGCGCGGCACGTCGATGCCGGCCGGACAGGCCGCCTGGCAGGGCACCATGGATTCCTCGCGCCGGGCCGGGTCCAGCGTCCGGTCGGTCAAGGCGCCGGTGGGACAGACGGTCACGCAGGCCTGGCAGAACTTGCAGCCGGAATCGACCAGGGTATCGGCGATGGTGCCCACGTAGGTGCGCTTGCCCTGGGGCGTCTCGACTTCCTTGACCTCCAGGCAGCCGACGCCGCGGATGTCGTTGCAGGCCGTCAGGCAGCGCCGGCAGTCGATGCAGAGGTTGTAGTCCCGGTCGAAGAAGGGCTCGTCCTTCACCACCGGGAGCGTCGCCGGCTTGTACGGGGGCGTCGAATTCGGTATGCCGACGTGATCGGAGATCTTGCGCAGTTCGCAGGTCGCGAAGATGGTGCAGCAGCGGGTCTCCGGCGGGTTGCCGTAGGAACACTGGCTGCGGCTGCAGCCTTCGCGCTGCGGGCAGGTCAGGCACACGTGGGGATGGCTGCCGAGGATCTTCGCCAGGGCGGCCTGGCGCCCTTCCTTGACGGCCGCCGTATCGGTGCGGATGGCCATCCCCGCTTCCACGCTCATGGAGCAGGACTTGCGCAGTCCGGGCGTCCCCTCCACCTCCACCAGGCAGAGGTTGCACCCGCCCCCGCCGTTGCCCCGCTGCAGGGCGGGCGGCAGGTCCGGGTGGGCGCAGAGGGAAGGGATATAGACGCCGGCGGCGATGGCGGCGTTGAGGACCGACGCCCCCACTGGCGCTTCCACGGCCTTGCCGTCGATGGTCAGCCTCACCGGCGGCCCGAAGGCGGCCATGGCGGCCGGCCGGCTGGCGCCCCACCACTTCACTTCGCGCACGTCACCCATTGCCTTCTCCTAATGCTCATGCTTCGATCAACCGCCCCGCATCATGCAAGTCACAAGCTTCGCCAGGTCCAATGCGGGCATGAAGGCCCGCCCCCTCCCAACCGCCCACGGTCGGCGTTGCACCGCCGACCGGCTTCAATGGCGCGGAGCAGTGCTCCGCGAAACCCCACCTACGCCCCCCTCGCGGGGGAGGCGACTGTCAAGCTCGCTTCGCTCGAAATCTGCAGACGCCTCCGATCCGTTCTTTCACGTCAAAGCGAAGCCGGGGAAATAGGCCCCCCGGCAGGCGCCGGCCCGGACGGCGGCGACGAAGCTCGCCATGTCCGTCACCGGCTGCGTGAATTCCGTCGCGCAGCGTCCCACGGCCTCCACCTTGTGGCAGTCGCTGCCGCCGAGCCCCGGCAGCCCCATGTGGCCGGCGGCGGTGATCGCCAGGACGTTGTCCGCCTCCAGGTTGCCGCCGTTGTGGGTCTCCACCGCCACGATGTCCTGCAGGTCCAGCAAGCCCTCCAGCAGGCTCGCCAGGCCGATCTCCCGGAAGGGATGGGCCGGGACGCAGATGCCCCCCAGCCCGTTGATGCGCTCGATCACCGGCCCCAGGGGGATGTAGTTGTTGCGCCCCCAGACGTTCCAGGCGTCGTCCTCGATGCCGAAGGCCAGCAGGTGCCCCTGGTCGGTGGAGATTTCCACTCCGCGCAACACCATCAGCCCTTCCTCCCGGCCGATGCGCTCGACGGGCTCGGAGGCGACCACCGAATGGTGCTCGGTGATCACCACCCCGTCCAGCCCGATGGCCAGGGCGCGGCGCACCAGGTCCAGGGGCTCCAGGTAGTTGTCATTGGAGTACCTGGTGTGGCAATGGCAGTCGATCCACATCCCGCGGGTCCGCCCGGGTACCTTTGACGCGCCCCGGATGTCAGGGCATCTGGAATTCGAGGTTGATCCGCTTGGACGGCACGAACTTGTGCCGGGAGAAGAACTTCTCCAGCGCGAAGTCGTCCCAGTTCACCAGCGTGTAGACCTTGTTCACCCCGGCCACCTTCATGTTCATCATGAACTGGTCCAGCAGTTCGCTGGCCAGGCCCTTGTTCTGCAGCGACGGATCGACGCCCAGGGTGTCGATGGTCGCCGAGGTCTCGGGGATGCCGAACTCGCCGAAATAGACGTCGCCCATGATGAAGCCCACCACCTTGCCGTCCACTTCGGCGACGATGGACGAATTGATGCTGCGCTCGGGATCGGTGATGGTGGCGATCTTCCGCTCGTAGTACTCCCGGCGGTTCTGCTTGCTCACCTTCTCGTCGATGGCGACGATCGCTTCCAGGTCGCCCTTCTTCAACACGCGCATGATGCGCTCTCCAGCCATGTCTGCCTCCTCCAGTATCGGTGCCGGCGCTGCCGGCGGATTCCTTCAATCGAACAATTCGTCGCCCTGCGCCGCGGCGTCCTTGCGGCGCACGTAGAGCGTGCCGAAGACCTGGCCGATCTCGCGCCCGGCGTCGAAGCAGGTGTTGCAGCCGTCGCCGTTCGCCTGCTGCACGTCCCGCACGTCCACCTCGTAGCCGAGGGCCCGGTAGTTCTCGGCCATCTCCGACAGGCGCGGCTCGGACAGGGTCGACAGCCGTTCCCAGCCGTCGTTCGCCGGGCCGGGGACGGCGCAACCACCGCCGGCCGAACCGCCGGCGACGATGGGAATGACCTTGCGTTCTCCCGCCACGGCGCTCACCACGAGTGCTTGACCGCGCCCGGCGTGCAGGCCGTCGTGCAGGGCAGCGAGGTGTAGCCGCCGGCCGGCTTGCAGCCCGCGCAGTCGTAGGCCAGGCTGCGCCGGAAGTTCTGCTTGATCTGGACCACCTCGTCGTCGTAGTCGTCGGTCATGGTTTCGAACATGCCCTTCGGACAGCCGGTCAGGCAGGCGCGGCCGGCCTCGCAGTTGATGCACTTGTCGGTATCGATGCTGATGTAGTACTCGCCCGAACCGTCCTTGTAGCCGTAATTCGCAATCATATGGGCCTCGGCGTTGAAGATTCACCACGGCCGCCTCTTCTTTCGAGCGAAGCGAGCCGACCAGTCGCCTCCCCCGCGAGGGGGGCGTAGGTGGGGTTTCGCGGAGCACTGCTCCGCGCCACCGAAGCCGGTCGGCGGTGCAACGCCGACCGTGGGCGGTCGGGAGGGGGCGGGCCAATATGCCTTGGCGGTTTGACCGTCGTCATTTGGACGCTCAGCACGCGATAGGCGCCTGCGGACCCTGCTTCTGCACCAGGGTATTGGCGAACAGCGCCGCGCCCAGGGCGCCGGCGATCTGGCTGTCGATCTTGGTGTCCATGGCCTTGATGCCGAGGAGCTTCTCGATCCGCTTGACGACCCCCGGGTTCTTGGCGATGCCGCCGGTGATGAAGAAGCCTTCCTCGACGCCGATCCGCTCGAGCAGGGAGACCACGCGCTCGGCCATGGCCTGGCAGTAGGCGGCGATCACCTTGTTCTTGGTGTAGCCGGCCTTGAGCAGGGCCAGGGCCTCGGACTTGGCGAACACGACGCAGACGGAGGAAACCGCATCCGGCTCCTGGTCCACCTCGAAGGAGCGCGGGCCCAGTTCGGCGATGGGGATCTGCATCAGGTCGGAGATGACCTCCATGCCCCGGCCGGTGCCGGCCGCGCACTTGTCGTTCATCAGGAAGTTGGTGACCTTGCCCTTTTCGTCGCAGTGGATGGCCTTGCAGTCCTGGCCGCCCATGTCGAGGATGGTGCGCACGCCATTGCCGCCCATGTAGTTGGCGCCGCGGGCATGGCAGGCGATCTCGGTGATGGCCTTGTGGCTGAAGGGCACATTGACGCGGCCGTAACCCGTGCCGACGACCATATGCACATCATTCAGGGTCAGGCCGGTCTTCTCGGTGACGCCCTTGAAGGCATTCTTCGCCGAGTCCGGCGAGTTGTTGCCGGTGCGCATGGAGTTGTAGGCATAGAGTTCGCCGTCGGCGACGACGACGCACTGGGACGATACGGAACCCACGTCGATGCCGACCGTGATGGCCTTGGCGCTCTTCCAGTCCTTGGTCTCGTCGGCCCAGCAGTTCTCCTGCCAGCGCCAGAATTCGGGCTTCGCCTCGGCGGTCGGGGCCGTGCTCGTTTGACTCATGTTCTCGCTCCTTTCGGTGTCGGGGGTCAGTGCTGGCGTTCGGCGGCCAGCAGGGCGCAGCCCAGGGCGCTGACGAATTCGGGCATGTCCGGCAGCTTCACTTCCTGCAGGTCCATGGCGGCCTTCAGGGAAGAGACGAAGCCGGCGTTGTGCACCATGCCGCCGATCAGTACCACGTCGTTGTCGATGCCGACGCGGCGGACCATGGCGCAGACCCGGCTGGCGACGGCGTCGAGCACGGCCTTGGCGATGTCCTCCTTGGGGGTCGAGGAGTGGATCAGGGACACCACCTCCGACTCGGCGAACACCGTGCATTGGGCGTTCATGGGGATGCTCTTGTCCGAGCGCAGGCTGGCGTCGCCGAATTCCTTCAGGGACAGCTGCAGGGCGCGGCTCATGGCCTCGGCGAAGGAACCGGCGCCAGCGGCGCACTTCTCGTTGCCGGCGAAGTCCGTCGCCTTTCCCGTGCCGTCGGTCTTGATGCCGCGGCCTTCCTCGGCGCCCACGTCAACGATGGTGCGGGCGGTGGGGAAAAACCAGGAGACGCCCTTGGCGCCGGCCGACATCTCGGTGACGCTGTCGGTGGCGAAATTCACCATCTTGCGCCCGGCGCCGGTCGCGAAGACGGCGCTGACCTTGGCGCGATCCAGGCCGGCCGAGGACAGGGCCTCGTCGAAGGCCTTGTCGGCGGCGGCGTCGCCGTCCAGGTCGCCGGGGAACATCAGGTGCTTGCCCTTGACGACGTAGTTCAGCTTGCCGCCCGCATTTTCTTCCTCCACCAGCACCACCTTGACGGTGCGGGAGCCCATGTCGATTCCAGCAGTAATCATCTATTCATTCCTCCAGTCAATGTAGTCCGAGGTGCATTCACGCCAGGACGCGAAGACAAAGCGCAATCGGCAGGGTCATGGCGTGGATGCGACCGGAATCAGGCGGCCTTCTTGCGCAGGCCAAGCTGTTCCATGAAGGCATCGACCCGCGACTGGGTGCGGACCTCGTCGAACTCCCGCTCGTCGCCCATGTTGCCTTCGAAGGTCATGATCGGAACGCCGGCTTCGGCGATGCCCTTGCGGTTCTCCATGATGCCCAGGGAGAGGCCCTCGCAACCCCGATTCAGGTGCAGCATCACGCCATCGACGCCCCACTCCTTGACGATGCGCAGCATCATGTCGGTCTTCAGGCGCGGGTCGTAGAAGTGCTGCCACTGGGGCTTGGAAAGGTTCCAGTCGGCATAGAGCCTGAGGGCGGTGTCCCGGTCCTTCATCTCGATGCCCTTGTCCCACGGGAGGGTGCGGCCGCCCCAGCTGCCGTCGGCCTTCTCTTCCCAGATGCCTTCCAGGCCGAAGGTGTAGAGGGAGCCGATGGACACCGCGCCGTAGGATTCCAGGTAGCGGAAGATCTTCAGGAAGGCCCAGGGCGGCTGGGTGTCGGACATCACGCGGCAGCGCTCGTTGGGCACGGCGGCGATGCCCCGGGCGACCCGGTCCTTCACCTCCTCGTAGAGCTCGTCGTAGAAGTCGGCGCACCACTGGGAGGACTTGTGCAGCGTCGCCAGCACGTAGAGCGAGTACATGGTCTTCTCGTCCAGGGGAGCCGGCTTCGCCTTGTTCAGGGCGCAGATGTCCGCCCAGCGGCTGGTGGAGCGCATCTCGTTCTTGATGGCGCGGATCAGCCGCTCGTCGTCGCACTTGCGGCCGGTGGCCTTCTCGATGAAGGCGATGCCGTCGTGGAGCTGGTTCGCGACGTACTCGACCCGGTCGGTGGTCAGTTCCTTGAAGGGGCCGACGCCCACGTCCAGGTAGAAGGCCGGCACCTTCTCGACCTTGGCCACGTGCTGGTACCACTTGGAGTGGGAGCAGCAGATCTGGGTCTGGAAGATGAAGTCCGGCTTCGGGAACTCGCCGCCCAGGGCGTACTTGTTCAGGTGCATGCCGCCCCAGTAGATGCGCATGTAGGAGCAGAGGTCGCGGGCGAAGCCGTAGGCCTCGGCGGCGTTCATGCATTCCTGGGCGAACTTGCGGTCGTGGGAGACGGTGGC
>JAEUNJ010000092.1 GCA_016791145.1 Rhodocyclaceae bacterium
GCGGCGCTGCGCTGGTGCGCCTGGCTCGGCTTCCACGCGGCCGGCGGCGTCGACCTGGCCCGCCGGGATGCCGCCCTGCGACGCCACGTGGCCGGGGCCCTCGGGCAGGCGGACCGGGTCGGCGTGCGCGACTCGGTGACCCGCGCAGCCCTGGGCCGGCTGGGCGTACGGGCCCGGCTGGAAGCCGATGCCGCGGCGGAATTGCCCCCCGGCGCGCGGGAACGCATCGCCATGGCGGGCGCCGCCGGTGCCGCGGCGCAGGTCCGCGCCGACTTCCCCGGCGGCTACCTGGCGGTCCAGTTCTCGGCCGACTTCGGCGACGACGCGACCCTCGACCTGCTGGCACAGGGGCTGCGGCGGCGGGCGGGTGGCCGGGGCATCGTCCTGGCCCGGATGGGGGTGGCGCCCTGGCACGACGACCGCGAGCCCTTTGGGCGCCTCGGGCCCAGGCTCGGCCTGCCCTGGCGCCTGTTCGACAGCCTGGACGTCTGGCAGACCTGCGCCCTGGTGTCCGGCGCGGCCGGCTGGATCGGCGGCAGCCTCCACGGCGCCTTGCTGGCCCGCGGCTTCGCGGTGCCGGCGACCGGCCTCGAGCGGGCGCCGGGCGAGGGGCGGAAACTGCGCGCCTGGGCGGCGGACTGGGCTCCCGGATTCGCCGTCCTCGACCCGCGGTCCTTTGCCGGCGAAGGATAGAATCTTCGGCCCGACATGGAAGCCCTGCTGACCCTGCCCAACGCGATCACGCTGCTGCGCGTCCTCCTGGTGCCGGCGGTGGTCCTGTGCCTGTTCGGCCGTCGCTACGATCTCGCGTTCTGGCTGTTCGCCGCGGCGGGCATCGGCGACTGGCTGGACGGCTTCCTGGCCCGGCGCCTCAACCAGGTTTCCCGGCTCGGCGCCATCCTCGACCCCGTGGCGGACAAGCTGATCATGGTGTCGGTCAGCGTCATCCTGGCCTGGCAATGTCTCCTGCCCGCCTGGTTCGCGGGCGTGCTGGTGCTGCGCGACGGGGTGATCGTCCTCGGCGCCCTGGCCTACCACCTGCTTTTCGGTCGGGTGGAGATGGCGCCGACGCGCCTGTCCAAGTTCAATACCCTGCTGGCCTTCGCCGTGCTCGGCGCGACGCTGGCCGAGGCCCACGGATTCCTTTCCCTGGGGCCGGTCCTCCAGGCGTCCTACTGGATCGTGCTGGCCACGCTGCTGGCCTCCGGGGCGAACTACGTGTGGATCTGGGGCCACCGGGCGGCGGGCCGCGACGGCGCCGGGGACGGGGGTTGAGCATGCCGGGGCGGGGGATGGAGGAACGATCGATGGGTGTCGGGGCGGAACTGGTGGCATTGCTGGAGAAGGCGGAGGAAAGGCTGGCCTCGCCGAGCATCCGCGCGCTGCACCTGCCGCCCGCCGACCGGGTCGCCGACAAGGACGGGGAGTTCTGCGCGCTGGAGCTGGACGATGGTTCCCTGGGCCTGGGATTCGTGCTGCTGGGCGACACCCTGCAACGGCTTGCCGAATCCCCGGACCGGCTGGGCCTGGTGGGCGCCAGTGCCATGCAGGTGGCGCGGCGTTTCCTGGAGCCGGCCGGCATCGGCCGGACGCTGGGATTCACCGCGGTGGCGGCCCTGACCCGGCGCCTGTTCGACGCGGCCGGCTACGTGCCGCCGGCCGCGGGGGATTCGGTGGGCATGATGCAGCCCGAACGGGGCGATCATGTGGGCATGGTCGGCCACTTCACGCCGCTGGTCCCGAGGGTCGTGGCGGCCGGGGCGCGGCTGACGGTGATCGAACTGCGCGCCGACCTGGCCGGGGAGAAGGAGGGCTACCGGGTCACCCTGGATGCCGCGGAACTGGCCGGATGCAACAAGGTGCTGGCCACCAGTTCCATGCTGCTGAACGACACGCTGGACAGGATCCTCGCCTGCTGCGGCAATGCTTCAAGCATCGCCGTCGTCGGTCCGGGGGCCGGTTGCCTGCCCGACCCGCTGTTCGCGCGCGGCGTCACCTTCATCGGGGGAAACTGGATCCTCGATCCGGCGGGTTTCGTGGATGCGCTGCGCGCCGGTCGGGCGTGGGCCGGCGTGGCGCGCAAGAGCGCCATCACGGCGCAGGGCTACCCCGGCTTCGAGGCGCT
>JAEUNJ010000070.1 GCA_016791145.1 Rhodocyclaceae bacterium
GAAGTCGGCGACAGCACTTTGGACCAGGATATCCAGTTGTTCCATGGGACGTGAAAAAGGGAGGCCAAGGGCCTCCCCTCTTTGCGCTAGCGGTGAATCAAGCGCCGAGTTGGGCCTTGGCCTGGTTCGCCAGTTGGGCGAAGGCGGCCTTGTCGAAGACGGCCAGGTCGGCGAGGACCTTGCGATCGACCTCGATCGAAGCCTTCTTCAGGCCATCCATCAAGGTGCTGTACTTCATGCCCAGTTCCCGGGCGGCCGCATTGATACGGGCGATCCACAGGGCACGGAACTGGCGCTTGCGCTGGCGGCGGTCCCGGTACTGGTACTGGCCGGCCTTCATCACCGCCTCTTTGGCGATGCGATATACGTTCTTGCGACGACCCCGGTAACCCTTGGCCGCGTCGAGGACCTTCTTGTGGCGCGCGCGCGCCGTTACACCGCGTTTCACTCGTGGCATGGTGGCTTCTCCTTAGGCGTTGGGCAGCATGGCGCGGACGGCTTTGACGTCCGAATCATGGACGGTGAGGACGCCGCGCAGATGGCGCTTCACCTTCGTGGTCTTCTTCGTCAGGATATGACGCTTGAACGCCTGGGCGCGCTTGATGCTGCCGCTGCCGCGCACTTTGAAGCGCTTGGCAGCCCCGCTCTTGGTCTTCATCTTCGGCATGGCCGATACTCCGTTTATTGGACGGTGCCGGGTGGCCTTCACCGCGAAGGCGCTTCGTGACCCGCAACCGCTTGTGCATCCGGCCCCTCGCGGCGCCGGACGATCCTGCCCCGCCCTTCCGGGCGGGACGAATTCAGTGCTTGCCCTTCTTGGTCGGCGCCAGGATCATGATCAGCTGGCGCCCTTCCATCTTCGGGAACTGCTCGACCTGGGCGATGGCCTCCAGGTCCCCCTTGATCCTTTCCAGCATCCGCATGCCGATTTCCTGGTGGGCCATCTCGCGGCCCCGGAAGCGCAGCGTGATCTTCGCCTTGTCGCCCTCGCCGAGGAATTTCGTGACGTTGCGCAGCTTGATCTGGTAGTCGTTCTCGTCCGTGCCGGGCCGGAACTTGACCTCCTTGACCTGCACCTGCTTCTGCTTCAGCTTCGCCTCGTGGGCCCGCTTCGATTCCTGGTACTTGAACTTCCCGAAGTCCATCAGCTTGCAGACCGGCGGCTGCGCCATCGGCGCGATTTCCACCAGATCCACGCCAGCCTCCTCGGCCATGCCGAGGGCCTGACGAACCGAAACGATACCGAGTTGTTCACCAGCCTCGCCGACCAGGCGGATTTCGGGGGCGGTTATTTCCTCATTGAGGCGCTGCGTCTTCTCCTGGGCGATGGTGCTTTACTCCAAAAAGTCAAAAAAATCAGGCCGCCGCGCCCCTGCTCCGCTTTTCGACCAGCAGGCGTTCGATCAAGGCTTCTGGGGACATCTGCCCGAGATCCTTGTTGCCCCGGGCACGCACGGCGACCAACCCTGCGGCTTTTTCCTTGTCGCCGACGACGACGAAGTACGGCCGCTTCAACAAGCTATGTTCGCGGATTTTATAGTTAATTTTCTCCCCGCGCAAATCCGTTTCGACCCGTAAACCGGCCTCGCGCAGCATTTTCGCCACAGACTCCGCATAGTCCACCTGGCCTTCGGAGATGTTCAGCACCACCGCCTGCACGGGGGCGAGCCACAGGGGCAGCGCGCCGGCGTGGTTTTCGATCAGGATGCCGATGAAGCGCTCCAGGGAGCCGAGGATGGCCCGGTGCAGCATCACCGGCGTATGGCGGGCGTTGTCCTCGCCCACGTATTCGGCGCCCAGGCGGCCCGGCATGGAGAAATCCACCTGGATGGTGCCGCACTGCCAGGAGCGGCCGATGGCGTCCTTGATGTGGAATTCGATCTTGGGGCCGTAGAAGGCACCCTCGCCGGGCAGTTCCTCCCATTCCAGGCCGCTGGCCTGGAGGCCGGCGCGCAGCGCGTCCTCCGCCTTGTCCCACAGTTCGTCCGCGCCCACCCGGCTGGCCGGGCGCAGGGCCAGTTTCACCGCCACGTCGTGGAAGCCGAAGTCGGCGTAGACCCTGCGCACCAGGGCATTGAAGGCCGTCACCTCGGGCTGGATCTGGTCCTCGGTGCAGAAGATGTGGCCGTCGTCCTGGGTGAAGCCCCGCACCCGCATCACGCCGTGCAGCGCGCCCGAGGGCTCGTTGCGATGGCATGACCCGAATTCGCCGTAACGCAGCGGCAGGTCGCGGTAGGAGCGGACGTCGGTGTTGAACAACTGGATATGGCCGGGACAGTTCATCGGCTTCACCGCATACTCGCGATTCTCCGATTCGGTGGTGAACATGTTGTCCTTGAAGTGTTCCCAGTGGCCGGAACGCTCCCAGAGGGAACGATCGAGCACCTGCGGGCAGCGCACCTCCTGGTAGCCGTTGTCCCGGTAGACCCGGCGCATGTACTGCTCGATCTCCTGCCACACCGTCCAGCCGTGGGGATGCCAGAAGACCAGACCCGGCGCCTCCTCCTGGAGGTGGAAGAGGTCCAGCTGGCGCCCGAGCTTGCGGTGGTCGCGCTTCTCCGCCTCCTCCAGCATGTGCAGGTAGGCGTCCAGTTCCTTCTGGGAGGCCCAGGCCGTCCCATAAACCCGCTGGAGCTGCTCGTTCTTCGAGTCGCCGCGCCAGTAGGCGCCGGCCACCTTCATGAGCTTGAAGGCCTTGAGCCTCCCCGTCGACGGGACGTGGGGGCCCCGGCAAAGGTCCACGAAGGCCCCTTCCCGATAGAGACCGATGGGTTCGCCGGCCGGGATCGCGGCGATCAGTTCCGCCTTGTAGTGCTCGCCGATGGACTTGAAGAAGGCCACGGCCTCGTCCCGGTCCCACTCCTCGCGGGTCACCGGCAGATCCTCCTTCGACAGCTCGGCCATGCGCCGCTCGATGGCCTGCAGGTCCTCGGGCGTGAAGGGCCGCTTGTAGGCGAAGTCGTAGTAGAAGCCGTTCTCGATCACCGGGCCGATGGTCACCTGGGCCTCCGGGAACAGCTCCTTCACCGCATAGGCCAGCAGGTGGGCCGTCGAATGCCGGATGATTTCCACGCCCTCGGCATCCCTTTCCGTGACGATGGCGACCTTCGCGTCGGCCACGATGGGGTGGGAGGTATCCACGAGCCGTCCATCGACCTTCCCGGCCAGGGCCGCCTTGGCGAGGCCGGGACCGATGGCGGCGGCCAGCTGGGCCACCGTGACGGGTTGGTCGAAGCTCCGCTGGGAGCCGTCGGGCAAGCTGATTACGGGCATGATCGGAAATCCTCGAATGCAAAAAAAAGTGCGGCAGGGCCGCACTTTTCTTCGGGTGACGCTGATCGAAACACGAACGCCGGCGGCCGCGGACTCAGGCTGTCGTACGGGTTCGAGTTCGGAAGGGCATGGTGGCTGCGTTTCCCGGAAACGTTCCCCGGGAACCCCGGAGAGGCAGGCGATTATCGCACGGGGCCTGCCGCCCACCAAGCGCCGCCGGCGTTGCCGCAAGGCCCTTGCGTGATCGGTGCAACAGGCGCGCTCAGGCCGCCGTCGCCCGCTCCCGGCGCCGGTGGGCCAGGACCGCCGGCAGCACGATGGCGACCAGGCCGAGGGCGCCGGCGACCAGCGGCCAGATCACCGGCCGGTTCCACTCCGCCCTCAGCCGGTCCCGCTCGGCCACCTCGATGCGCTGGTACTTGAGGGTGTTGTTGCCCACCTTGGTGGGCTTCCGGTTCTTCAGCCAGGAATGCCGGAGCGCGTATTCCTTGGGATGGAAGCCCCAGACCCAGGGCGCGTCCTCATGCAGGACGGCCAGCATCCGGTCGATGATGGCCTGGCGTTCGGGACCGTTCTCCATGGCCTTCATCCGCTCGAACAGGCGGTCGTACTCGGCATTCGCGTAGTTGGCCGCGTTCTCCCCCTGGTGCTTCACCTTGGCCTGGGGGCCGTGCAGCAGGAACAGCAGGTTCTCCGGGTCCGGGTAGTCCGCGTTCCAGCCGAAATAGAAGAACTGGGCCGCCCCCTTCAGGATCTTGTCCTGGAAGCGGTTGTAGTCCGTGCTGCGCACCACCAGCTGGATGTCGAGCTTGCGGAACTGCTTGTTCAGCCAGTCGATGCGGGACTTGCCGCCCACGCCGCCCGCCGTGGTGTCGAGGTTGATCACCAGGGGCTCGCCGGTCTTCGCGTCGCGGCCGTTCGGATAGCCGGCCTCGGCCAGCAGGCGCTTCGCCTCGTCGATGCCGCGGCGGCGCGGCGCGCCGTCCACCCATTCGTAGACCACCGGATTGATGCCCTCCCGGCCTTCCCGATAGCCGAAGATGCCGGGCGGGATGGGACTCTGGGCGGGAATGCCCCGGCCGTTCTGGAAGATCGAGATGAACTCCTCCTGGTCGATGGCGATGGAGAGCGCGTGGCGCAGCCGGCGGGCCCGTTCCTGGTCCGCGGCGTCGCCCGGCCGGCCGCCGACCAGGGGATCGACCATGTTGAACCCCATGTAGAAGCTCGAAGTCGCCACCGAGGTGGACAGGCGTATGCCCTGGGCGCGCATGGCGTCGGTCAGCGTCGTCTCGCCGCTCGCGCCCACCTGCACCGCCTGATCGAAGGAATCCGACGAGATGCCCGAGGCATCGTAGTAGCCCTGCAGGAACTTGTTCCAGTAGGGGATCTGCTCCTTCTCCCGCGTGAAGACGATGCGGTCGATGAAGGGCAGGGGCTTGCCGCAGTCGGTCAGCAGGCCGGCCTCCCGGTCCTCGTCCTCCCCCTCGCAGGGATAGGCCTCGCCGCGGAAGTTCGGATTGCGCTCCAGCACCATCCGCGCATTGGGGTTGTTCTCGGTCAGCATGTAGGGACCCGTCCCCACCGGGTACCAGTCCAGGGTCAGGTTCTTCTCGGCCATCCCGGGCTGGCCGTGGAAACGGTCCGCTTCCCAGGGCATCGGCGCGAAGAAGGGCATGGTCAGCCAGTAGAGGAACTGCGGGTACTTGCCCTTGATGCGGATCCGATAGGTGTGCGGGTCGATCACCGCCGCCCCATCCAGCGGAAATGTCCGCAGGTCCAGCCACTCCTGGCGGCGGTCCTCGGGCAGTCCCTTCTGGTGCGCCTGCAGTGCCTTGGCGAGCGGTTCCAGGCCGACCACGTATTCGCCCATCAACCCGAGGATGGGGGAGTGCAGCCGCGGATGGGCCAGGCGCTTGAGGGCATAGACGTAGTCGTCGGCGGTCAGTTCCCGCGTGCCCCTGAGCGGGAAATCCCGCAACTCGCTGATCGCCGCCAGGTCGCCGCGGCCCAGGGCGTGGTAGGCGTGCGTTCCGTCCGGGTTCGTGGCGAATGCCGGATGGGGCTGGTAGCGGATGCCCGGCTTGATCCTGATGACATAGTCGGTGTAGGCGATGCGGGCCGGGTCGGCGTCCGCCGGCAGCGGCTTGCCGGAGGCGTCGAAATAGGCGGGAACCGGCATTTCGCCGGCCGTGGCCGGGATGACCTGGTAGGGCCGCTTCAGGTAGTGGTACTGGAGCGGCGGCTCGTAGATCTGCGCCGTGAATGTGATCTCGTCCTCGCTGTAGGACTGGACGGGATCCAGGTGCTTGGGGCGGTCCGTGAAGGCCGTGTAGAGGATGTGCTTCCCGGAATCGGCGGCGGGATAGGGGTTGTTCCAGCCGTCGCCGCAACCGGCCAGGACGAGGGCCAGCACGCCCGCCGCGGCCGCCGGGACGCGGCGGAAAAGGGCGCTGCGGTGGGCGCGACGGAAGAACGGCGGGAGCATGGCGGCCAGTTTAGCCCATGCGACCATCCGATATAATCCGCCGTCCGCTCAAGAAGACGAAGGACCACCCCGAGTCTTCCCGGCCCCTCGAGGGGCGGATGCCGCGCGGCGGGTTCCAGGGGTGGGCACAAACGGAGAAAGCATCCATGGGTTTCCTCGCCGGCAAGCGCGTCCTGATCACCGGCCTGCTGTCCAACCGTTCCATCGCCTACGGCGTGGCCAAGGCCTGCCACCGGGAAGGCGCGGAACTGGCCCTCACCTACCAGAACGAGCGGTTCAAGGACCGGATCACCCGGTTCGCCGACGAGTTCGGCGGCGCCCTCACCTTTCCCTGCGACGTCGCCGAGGACGCGCAGATCGAGCAGTTGTTCGCCGAGCTCGGCAAGGCCTGGGACGGCCTGGACGGACTCGTCCATTCCATCGCCTACGCGCCCACGGAGGCCCTGGAGGGCGACTTCCTGGATGCGATCTCCCGGGAGGCCTTCCGCATCTCCCACGAGATCTCGGCCTACAGCTTTCCGGCCCTGGCCAAGGGCGCCCGGCCGATGATGCGGGGCCGCCCGGGCGCGCTGCTGACGCTCTCCTACCTGGGCGCCGTGCGCACCATGCCCAACTACAACGTCATGGGCATGGCCAAGGCCAGCCTCGAGGCATCGGTGCGCTACCTGGCCGCCTGCCTGGGCCCCGAGGGCCTGCGCGCCAACGGTATCTCCGCCGGTCCCATCAAGACCCTGGCCGCCTCCGGCATCGGCAGTTTCGGCAAGCTCCTGTCCTACAACGAGAAGCACGCCCCGCTGCGGCGGAACGTGACGATCGAGGAGGTGGGCAACGCCGCGGCCTTCCTGCTGTCGGACCTGGCCAGCGGCATCACCGGGGAGATTCTCTACGTGGATGCGGGCTTCAACACCACGGCGCTCGGCAACGCCGATGCCGCCGCCGGGAGCTGACCGGCCCCCGCGCCCGGGAAGGTGCACGAAAAAGCCCGGCGCGTGCCGGGCTTTTTTTCGGGCGCGGCCGGTGATGCCCTACCGGTCTTTCGCGTCCAGCACGGCCTTGTTGACCTTCACGCCGTAGCGCTCGCGCAGACCGGCCAGCCATCCGTTGAACTCCTCCTCCGCCGCCGTGCGCGCGTACTGCTGCCGCATGGCGTTCGCCGCGGTCTGCGCCGGGGCCCCGGCCTCGGCGACGGCGCTGACGCGATAGAGCCCGAAGGCCCCGCTGGGCAGGGCCGTGCCCACGTAGGCGGGGAGCTTGCCGGCCGGGGCGGAGAAGATCGCCTTCACCGCCTCGGGCGCCAGCATCGGCGCCTGGACGCGGGTCACCTTGCGCGTCTCCCCCCAGCGCAGTTCCGTGCCCTCGCCCTTCTCGAGCCGGGCCAGCAGGTCCCGGCCCTTGGCGGCAGCCAGCTTCGCCGCCTCGTCCCTGGCCAGCTTCCGCTCGATGTCCGCGCGCACCTCCTCGAAGGGCCGCAGGGCGCCGGGCCGGTGCTCCACCACCCGCGCCGCCACGAGGGTATTCGGCGACACCTCGACGGCCTCGGTGTTGCGCTTGTTCTTGAGCACGTCGTCCGAGAACAGCGCCGACTGGAGCTTCGGGTGGTTGAACGGCGGCGGCAGCGTGCCGCCGCGGGGGAGCCATTCGCTCTGCCGGATCGCGAGCTTCAGCTTGTCCGCCGCCGGCTTGAGGCTGTCCGACTGCTCATAGACCGTGTTGGTCAGGGCGTCGGCGGACTCGGCATACTTCTTCGCCGCCGCCTGGCCCTTCAGCTCGGCGGCGATCTCCGCCTTCACCTGCTCCAGCGGACGGGTGCCGCCGGGCCGGATGCCCGTCACGCGGATGATGTGGAAGCCGTAGTCGGTGACCACCAGGTCGCTGATCTGGTTCTCCTTCAGGCCGAACACCGCGTCCTCGAAGGGCTTCACCATCCGTCCGTCGCGCGGGAACCACTGCAGGTCGCCGCCCTGCTTGGCGGAACCCGGATCCTGGGAATGCTGCTGGGCGAGCTTGGCGAAATCGCCCGGTGCCTTGCGGACCTGGGCCAGGATGTCCTCGGCCTTGGCCTTGGCCGCCGCCTTCTCGGCGTCCGGGGCGCCCTTCGCGGCGAGGACCAGGATATGGCTGGCGCGCCGCTCCTCGTTGCGCGTGTAGCGGTCCTGCTGCGCCTGGTAGCGGGCCTTGACCTCGTCGTCGGAGACGGCGACCTGTTCGCTGAGCACCGCCTGGGAAAGGACCACGAACTCAGCCTTCACCTGCTCCCGGGTCTCGAACTCCTTCTGGTGGCCGTCGTAATAGGTCCTGGCCGCGTCGGCCGGCAGCTTCACCTCCCCGGTGAATTGCTCCGGCTTGATCTGGGCCTCGGCGATGGTGCGTTCCTGCAGCTGGGCGGCCACCCAGACGGTGGCGGACGCGCTGCCCAGCCCGGCCCCGGCGATCGGGGCCACCATCTCCTGCACGGCCAGGTCCTGGCGCAGGCGGGCCTCGAACATCTCCTTGCTCATGCCCTGGTTGGCCACCAGCGCCTCGTAGCGCTCCTTCGAGAACTGGCCGTTCTCCTGCAGTCCCGGCACGGAGCGGATGTAGTCGACCAGGTGGGCGTCGCTGACCGTCATGTGGGTCTTCACCGCATGCAGCGCCAGCAGCCGCTGGTTCACCAGGGATTCCAGGACCGCCTCGCGGACCTCCCGGCTGTCGAGGGCGGCCGGATCGGCGCCGGCCCCGAGCATGGGGCGCATCTTCTCCTGCTGGTCCCGGAGCGCCGCCTGGAACTCCTGGGGCGAGATCTTCGAGCCTCCGACCACGGCCGCATCGTTCTCCGCGCCGACATTCCGGACATAGGATTCGACGCCCCAGAAGGCGAAGGGCAGGATGATCAGCGCGAGGATCACCTGCATCATGCGGCGGTTGCTGCGGACGAGATCGAACATGGAGGGAGTCTGGGGAAAAGTTACTGATAAATCGGAAAAAAAGCGGGCCGAAGACTACCCGAAACCGCCCGCCAAGGCAACCGAGGGCAAGCCGGCGGCGCCCTCGCTATTCGTCGTCGGCCGGGTCCCGCGGCGGCGGCGGGACCCCTTTCGCGGCCACCAGCATCGCCTCCCGGCTCTGCGGCGATTCCAGGCTGATGCGGCCCAGGGCGCCGCCCCGGAAGTCGGTCAGCAGGATCAGGGCCGCCTTCTCCAGGTCCAGGGCGCCGCCCCTGCCGCGCAGCAGGCAACCCCGCTTGCGGGCCACCGCCTCCACGACGCCGATGCCGTCCAGGCCGTCGGTGGCGAAGCCGTAGCGTTTCGTCAGCAGGCCCGGGTAGCGGGCCAGCAGCAGCCCCCCGAGGAACCCGGCCACCTCCTCCTCGATCACCGCGTTGGTGCCCACGGCGTGGCAGGCCGCAAGCATGAATCCGTCGCTGTCGTGCTCGATCTTCGGCCAGAGCAGCCCCGGGGTATCCACCAGCGTCGTCCGGGGCCCCAGGTCGAGGCGCTGCTGGGACTTGGACACCGCCGGCACGTCGCCGACCGCCGCCACCCGGCGCTTCACGAGGGCGTTCATCAGCGTCGACTTGCCCACGTTGGGGATGCCCATGATCATCAGCCGCAGCGGCTTGGTGCCGTCGCTGCGGTGCGGCGCCAGTTCCTGGCAGAGGCCGGGTAGGCGCGCCGGATCGCCCGGCCTGCGGCAGGAGACCGCCACCGCCTTCACCCCCGGCTGGCGGTCGTAGAAGGCCAGCCATGCCCGGGTCACGGCCGGGTCGGCCAGGTCCGCCTTGTTGAGGACCTTGAGGCACGGGCGCTGGCGGGCCTCGCGCAATTGCCGGATCATCGGGTTGGTGCTGGCCTCGGGGATGCGCGCATCCACCACCTCGATCACCACGTCCGTGGAGGCCATGGTTTCCGCCGCCTTCCTGCGGGCGGAGGTCATGTGCCCGGGGAACCACTGGATCGCCATGCCCGCGTCCTAGCGGCCGAGCCCGAAGGCCTCGGCGAGGAGTTCGTAGGAGCGCAGCCGCGCGGCGTAGCTGGCCGCCACGGTCAGCACCACCACCTCGTCGGCCGCGAAGGCCTCGCGCAGGGCCAGAACGCGGTCGCGCACGGCTTCCGGCGTGCCGATGATGCTGCGCGGCCGCTCGCCCTCGATCACCTCCATCTCCCGCGCCGTGTAGGCCCGGGCTTTGGCCTGGGCCACCGAGGGGATGGGCACGTTCATGCCGTAGGCCATGCCCAGGCGCCGCAGGTCCACCGCCGCCGCCAGGTCGTCGGCCTCCGCCTGGGTGTCCGCCGCGATCACGAAGAGGGCCACGGCGCTGTGCGGCGCCGCCTCGCACCCTGGCTGGAACTGCCGCCGGTAGGCCCGGGCCACCTGGTCCCCGTAATCGGGGTTGATGAAGTGGGCGAAGGCGAAACGGATGCCCAGTTGCGCGGCCAGGGCGCCGCCGAAGTCGCTGGAGCCCAGCATCCAGAGTTCCGGCCGGGTCGCCGCCGCCGGCTGGAGCACGATGTCCCGGTAGGGATGGCCTTCCGGGATGTTCCCCGTGAGCAGCGCGATCAGGGCCTGCACCTGGGCCGGGAAGCGCTCGCCGTCCACCGGGCCCGCGGCCACCGCCCGGGAGGTCTGCCGGTCGCTGCCCGGCGCCCGGCCCAGCCCCAGGTCGATGCGGCCGGGGAACAGGGCCTCCAGCATCAGGAACTGCTCGGCCACCTTGAAGGGGCTGTAGTAGGGCAGCATCACCCCGCCGGACCCGACGCGGAGGCGCTTCGTCGCCCCGGCCAGCCGGGCGATCATCACCTCGGGACAGGGGTTGGCCAGCCCCCGGGAGCCGTGGTGCTCGGCGCACCAGTAGCGGTGGTAGCCCAGTTCGTCCGCCGCCTGGGCGAGATCCACCGTCGCCGCCACCGCATCGGCGATGGAGGCACCCTCGACCACCGGCGTCTGGTCGAGGATGGAAAGGCGCAATGGAGCCGTCATGGGTACCCGCTGGGGTCGAGGAAAGGCGGCATTTTCGCATCAAGGCCCGCATCGGGGCCCACATCGCGGCCGGCATGGATGTCCGTATAGGTCCCGCAACCCAGGTTTCCGGCGCCCCGGGTGCGATAATGCGCGCTTGCCGCCACCGGCCTCGGCCCCCGCCCTCCCCTGCCCCGCGCAGGCCGCCCATGACCGACCTTCCCGACAGTTTCGCAGCCCTCGGGCTGCCGCCCGCCCTCCTTTCCGCCCTTGCCGAGGTCGGCTACGAGACCCCCTCGCCGATCCAGGCGGCCTGCATCCCCCACCTGCTGGAGGGGCAGGACCTGCTGGGCGAGGCCCAGACGGGCACCGGCAAGACGGCGGCCTTCGCCCTGCCCCTCCTGGCCCGCATCGACCTGGCCCGCCCGGAACCCCAGGCCCTGGTGCTGGTCCCCACGCGGGAACTGGCCATCCAGGTCTCGGAAGCCTTCCAGAAATATGCCCACCACATGGCGGGCTTCCACGTGCTGCCCATCTACGGCGGCCAGAGCATGGTGGTCCAGTTGCGCGCCCTGTCGCGGGGCCCCCAGGTCATCGTCGGCACGCCGGGCCGGATCATGGACCACCTGGAGCGCAAGAGCCTGGTCCTCGAAGGGCTCGCCAGCCTGGTGCTGGACGAGGCGGACGAGATGCTGCGCATGGGCTTCATCGACGACGTGGAATGGATCCTCGAGCACACGCCGGCCGGGCGCCAGACCGCCCTGTTCTCGGCCACCATGCCCGAGCCCATCCGCCGTGTCGCCCGCCGCCACCTGCGCGAGCCCCGGGAGGTCAAGATCCGCGCCGCCACGGCCACCGTGGCCGCCATCCGCCAGCGCTACTGGCAGGTGCGCGGCGCCGACAAGCTGGAGGCCCTCACCCGCATCCTGGAGGTGGAGGAGGAATTCGACGCCGGCATCGTCTTCGTGCGCACCAAGACCGCCACGGTGGAACTGGCCGAGCGGCTGGAGGCCCGGGGCTACGAGGCCGCGGCCCTGAACGGCGACATGACCCAGGGCCTGCGCGAGCAGGTCATCGAGCGCCTGAAGGGCGGCAGCCTGGACCTGGTGGTGGCCACCGACGTGGCCGCCCGCGGCATCGACGTGCCGCGCGTCAGCCACGTGATCAACTACGACGTGCCCTACGACACCGAGGCCTACGTGCACCGCATCGGCCGCACGGGGCGCGCCGGCCGGGCCGGCAACGCCATCCTCTTCGTCGCCCCCCGGGAGATGCGCATCCTGCGCGCCATCGAGCGGGCCACCCGCCAGCCCATCGAGCCCATCGCCCTGCCCACCCGCGCCCAGGTGGCCGGCCGCCGGGTCGCCCTGTTCAAGCAGCAGGTGGTGGAGATCCTCGACAGCGAGCCGCTGGATTTCTTCCACGACATCGTCCGGCAGCTCCAGGCGGAACAGGAAGTCGGCGCCCGGGACGTGGCCGCCGCCCTGGCCTGGCTCGCCACCCGCGACCGGCCCCTGCAGCCCGACGGGGCCGATGGCCCTGCCGTCCCCGCCGCCGCCCCCGCCGCGGCGCCATCCGCTTCCGCCTCTGAACCCGCAGCACCGGCAGCACCGGCAACCTATGCGCGCCCAGCCCGCGCCCCGGCACCGGCCCCGGCCGCCCGGCCGCGCATCGGCCTGCCGCGAGCGGAAGAACGGGAAACCGCTGCGCTCCCGCCCCCCGCCGAAGCGAAGGCCGGCCCGGCGAAGGCCACCCATTTCATGGCCGCGCCGCCCCGCGGCGACCACCCGCCCGTGGCCATGGAGCGCTACCGGATCGAAGTGGGCCGCCAGCACGGCGTGATGCCGAAGGAGATCGTCGGCGCCATCGCCAACGAGGGCGGCATCGACGGCCGCTACATCGGGCAGATCCACCTCCTGGACGACCACAGCACCGTCGAACTGCCGGTGGGCATGCCGGCGGAGATCCTGGAAACCCTGAAGCGCACCCGGGTGCGCCAGGTGCCCCTGCGCATCCGCCTGCTCACCGCCGCCGAGGCCGAGGTTCCCGGCCGCCCGCGCTGGAAGGGCGACGCGGCCAGGACTGGCGGAAAGTTCGCCGGCGCCGGCAAGGGCGCCCCGCGGTGGGAGCATGACACGCGCCCCGCAAAATACGGCGAGAAGCCGGCCAGGCCCGCCCGCCATGACGACAAGGCCGGCAAACCTGCCCGGTCCGGCGAGAAGCCGGCCAGGGCGGCCAGGTTCGGCGACACCGCCGCCACCGGGAAGGCCGGTGGGGCGTCCCGGGCGGCGCAACGCGGCGCCGCCACGGACCACCCCGCGAAGCCCGGTTACCGGGGTGGCAAGGCAAAGCCTGCCTTCCCCGCGAGCCGCGCCAAACCCCGGAAGACCTGATCCCGCGGCGCTCCCCAGCCGGGGATCCGGCGAGACCCGGGCGGTCGGGCGCCTCCGCGACAGTCCAATGCCATTCCCGCTCGGGGCCGCACCGCGCCCCGCGGGATGCCCTGGGACAAGGGATGCGCAGACTCGGGGGAGCGCAGCCCCGGGCGGGCGCAGGCGCGAGGGGGTCGGCGCGGGCGCGAGGGGGTCGGCGCGGGCGCGAGGGGGTCGGCGCGGGCGCCTAGGCGCCCCGTCGCGCGCGAACCTGCTCGAGGATCAACTCCACCATGCCCGCCGGATCGATCGGTTTGGACAGGTGCCCCACCATCCCGATGGCAAGGCACTTCTCCTTCTCCTCCCGGAAGGCATGGGCCGTCTGGCCGATGATGGGCAACGCCGGGGCCAGGTCCAGGATCCGCCGCGTCGCCTCGTAGCCGTCCATTTCCGGCATCTGGATGTCCATCAGGATCACGTCGTAGGCTTGCGCCCCGTCGCGCTCCACCCGCTCCACCGCCTCCCGGCCGTTCGACACGATGACCACCCGGGCGCCGTCCTCGACCAGGTTCTCCTGCAGGACGAGCTGGTTGATCTCGTCATCCTCGGCGACCAGGATGGTCAGGCCGGACAAGGGCTTCGGCGGCAAACCGCGGGCATCCGGATCGCCACGGGTCGGCGCGGCGGGACATGCCGGTTCGACGCAGGGCAGGCGGAATTCGAAGGTGCTTCCGACGCCCGGCTCGCTTTCGACGCCGATGCTCCCTCCCATCAACTCGGCGATCTTCCTGCTGATCGCCAACCCCAGGCCGGTGCCGCCGAACCGGCGGGTGGTGGACGCGTCGGCCTGCTGGAAGGGGTTGAATATGTTGCCCTGCTGTGCCGCGCCGATTCCGATACCCGTATCGGATACGCGTACGACCATCTCGCCGCCGTCGCGGAAGGCAGACAGGCTCACGCGTCCCGCCTCGGTGAACTTGACCGCGTTCGCGAGCAGGTTCAGCAGGACCTGACCGATGCGCAAGGGGTCTCCGATGCAGGTCGGGGGAATGTTCGCCGCGAGCTCCACGCGCAGTTCCAGCCCCTTCGCCCCGGCCCGCTCGCGGACCAGGTCGATCGCGTGTTCCGCGACCGCGGAGAAGGACATCTCGATCGGGTCGATGCGCAGTTCCCCGACCTCGATCTTCGAGAAATCGAGCACCTCGTTCACCACCCCGAGCAGCAGGGAACCGGAGGCCAGGATCCTCTCGAAGGCGCTGCGCGCCTTCTCGGCGTCGTCCGCGTTGCGATGCCCGATCTGGGCGAAACCCAGCACGCCGTTCAACGGCGTCCGTATCTCGTGGCTCATGTTGGCGAGGAACTCGCTGCGCACCCGCGCCAGGTTCTCGGCCGCCTGGAGCGCCTTCTCCCGGGCCTCCGTCGCCGCCCGCTGGGCGGTCATGTCCACGAAGCTGATCACCGCCCCGTTCCTGCCGTCCTGGTCCATCGGATGGACCGCATACATCACCGGGAAGGGCTGCCCGTCGGCCCGCCAATAGACCTCGTCGTCGACCCGCACCTGGCGCCCGGAACGGATCGCCTCTTGGGCCGGGCACGCATCCTGCGGATAAGGCTCCCCGCCGGGTCGCCGATCGTGGAACAGCGCGTGGGCGCTCCGGCCGATCACCTGGCCGGGATCGTAGCCGAGCATGCGGCAGGCAGCCGGATTGATGAAGGTGACGCGACCGTCCCCGTCGACCCCGTAGAGACCGTCGGCAGCGGACTGGAGGATGTGGCTCGCCCGCGCCTCGGTGGCCAGCAGCGCGGCGGTGCGCTCCTCGACCAGACTCTCCAGGTGCCTCCGATGGCGATCCAGCTCGGCGTCGATCTGCTTGCGTTCCGTGATGTCCCGCGCCGAGCCCACGGTGCCGATCACCTGCCCCTGCTCGTTGAGGAAGGGTGCCTTGCGCACGTCGAGATGCAGCATGCGTCCCTTGACGTGGCCGAACTCCTCGAACACCGACGGGACGCCCCTGGCGAGGGTCACGGCGTCGCTGTCCTGGCACATTTCCCCGAAGGTGTGCCATTCGGGATTCTCGGGGTGGCAGGCCCGCTCGCGACCGGCGAAAAAGAGGTCGGTCCTGCCGACGGGCTCCGCCGTATCGGCGGCGTTCAGCAGCTGCGTGCAGATCGCCTTGTTGGCGAAGATGTAGCGCTTCTCCAGGTCCTTGGCCCAGATCATGTCCGGAACGTTGTCGCACATCCGGCGCAGCATCGCGGCCAGGTTACGGGAATGCTCCTCGCTCGCCCGGATCGCCTCCTCGATGCGCTTGCGGTCCGAGATGTTCGTGGAGGTGCCGACGGCCAGTTCCGGCCGCCCCCCCTCCCCGCGCTGGACGACACGACCCCGGGTGTGGATCCATTGCGGGCCGCCGGGACCGACCATCCGGTATTCGCAGTCGAACAGCGAATCCCCGGGTTGCACAGCAGCCTCGAACCGGGCCAGGAACGCCGGCCGGTCGTCCGGATGCACCTGTTCCAGCCAGCCGGGCAGGGTCTCCAGGGCCGCATCGGCGGAAAGCCCGAGGACCGGCAGCTTGCCGCGGTCGAAGGCCAGGCGCTGGCCGACCAGGTCCAGCTCCCAGAGCACGACGCCCGTGGCTTCCACGGCCAGGGCCAGGTTGCGTTCCGCCCGTTTGCGCTCGGTGACATCCTCGTAGATTCCCAGCACGCCCATCACCTCGCCCCGCTCGT
>JAEUNJ010000182.1 GCA_016791145.1 Rhodocyclaceae bacterium
ATTCCGGCGTGTATTCCTGCTTCGGTATCCTCTTCAACTCCGCTTCTCCTTCCAATTTCGCAGGGCCTTATACCCCTTCTCTTGGAAGACGAAATTTCGGGGGAAGCTCAAACGTTATTTGGCTGCGCCCACTGGGACAAACACTGGACTCTCTTGGAGTGGAACTCAACTACTTTGGAACGGGCAACCCATTCCAAAGCTTTCATACTTGGTGGTGCGCGTGGATTATGCTGATCGCGTCTATTCCGATCCCCTTAACTCCCTGAGTTTTAGCGCTGCCAAACCCTGGGCTGCTTTGTATCAACTAGCAAGACGAAAGATTGGAACCGTTAGCAGCCTTGAAGATGTGACCTGCCCCCTTTAGCCGTACCACTCATTCGGCAGGAAGTCCGGTTGCAAGGGTAATCGAATCTGGGTGGGTTGGCATTGCATCGGCAGCATGCTGCCGATGCAATGCGGCGTACTTGGCTGGCGGCATTCGCCGGCAGCTGCTGTGGGGTCTGACTTCGTTGTAATCCTTTCGCCAGGCGGCGATCGCCGCCTTGGCCTGAGATAGGGTTTCGAACCAGTGTTCGTTCAGGCACTCGTCCCGGAACTTGCCGTTGAAACTCTCGATGTAGCCGTTCTGCATCGGTCTCCCCGGTTGGATCAACAGGTGCCGGATCCCGTGTGTCTGGGCCCAGCCCATGAAGGCCCGGCTGGTGAATTCGGGACCGTTGTCGGTACGCACGGCTTTGGGGTAGCCCCGGAAGATCGCCGCTCGGTCAAGCAGGCGGGTGACGTACTGGCCGGAAATGCCAAAGTCGACCGTGATGTCGATGCACTCATGGCTGAAGTCATCCGCGACAGCCAGGCACTTGATCCGCCGTCCATTGACCAGGCTGTCGCTGACGAAATCCATGCTCCAGACTTCATTGACGGCGCCGGCGATCTGCAGCGGTATCCGTTCCGTCGCCGGCCGTTTGGCCTTGCGACGCCTCTTGACGGCTAGTTTCGCGGCGCTGTACAGGCGGTAGACGCGCTTGTGGTTTACGTCGGGGAAATCCGGGCGCAGCAGATCGTGGATGCGCCGGTAACCAAAACGTCTTCTTGTCTGAGCGACATCGATGATCGCTTCGCTCAGGGCAACGTTCCGTGGATGGGCCAACGGAGGATTCCGGAAACTATCTCGGGAGAGCCCCACAAGACGGCAGGCGTGGCGTTCGGACAGATCGTACTGCTCGATCATCTTCCCGACCGCCTCCCGCTTGACCTGTGGGGCTAGCGCTTTACCCCGAAGACTCCCTTGAGTGCCGCGATATCCAGGTGCGCCTCGGCCAGGAGTTTCTTCAGCTTGGCGTTCTCGCCTTCCAGCTCTTTCAGCCGCTTGGCGTCGGATACGTCCATGCCGCCGAACTTGGCTCGCCATTTGTAGAAGGTTGCGTCAGAGAAGCCGCCCTTCCGGCACAGGTCCTTGATAGGCATCCCGGCTTCCGCCTGTTTGAGGAAGCCAATGATCTGTTCTTCGGTGAATCTGCTCTTCTTCATGTCCGTCATTCTCCATGGTTTGACGGACTTCTCTACTTTCAACTGGTACGGCTGGCGGGGGGCAGGTCATCCCATATGCAATGGCTGCGCTAGCGGCGACAAGCTTCGCAACCAAACAATCTGTGGAGAGGGCAATAGAGTTCGATTCCACCAAGTCTGCTTTGGTGGCGTGGCTACCATTTGGTCTGAACTGCTTGGTGATATTTCTTGCGTCAGGAGGAATCAAGTCGTGTCACTAGTGCCTTTTTGAATCCAATAGGCGTCAGAGACATTCCGCTTTCCGCCAACGGGGGCCGAGACGTGAGCGATTCCTCGGGGTTGGCTGACTCTCGGTCCTCCACGGCAAGAAGCCAAGAACTCCGCTCCTTTCCGCCCCCGGTTGAATTCCCCGCCAACCCGGAGTAGTTTCCCGCCCTTCTGGCAACCCTGATGGAAGGAACCCCCATGCCCCACGCGATTCGTATCCACCAGACCGGCGGCCCGGAAGTGCTGCGCTGGGAGGAAGTGACCCTGCCCGACCTGCAGCCCAACGAGGCGCGGGTGCGCCACGAGGCGGTGGGCGTGAACTTCATCGACATCTACCACCGCTCGGGCCTCTACCCCCTGCCCCTGCCCTCGGGCATCGGCATGGAGGGCGCCGGCGTGGTCGAGGCGGTGGGCAGCGCGGTGACGGAGTTGAAGCCCGGCGACCGGGTGGCCTACGCGGGGGGGCCCGCCGGGGCCTACGCGGAGGTGCGCAACATGCCGGTGGCGCCGCTCGTCAAGCTGCCGGACGCCATCGACTTCAAGACGGGCGCGGCGATGATGCTGCAGGGCATGACGGCCCAGTACCTGCTGCGCCGGACCTACAAGGTGCAGCCCGGCGACACGATCCTGATCCACGCGGCGGCGGGCGGGGTCGGCCTGCTGGTGTGCCAGTGGGCCCGGGCCCTGGGCGCCACGGTGATCGGCACGGTCAGCTCGGACGAGAAGGCCGCCCTGGCCAAGGCCCACGGCTGCGACCACCCCATCGTCTATACGCGGGAGAATTTCGTCGAGCGGGTGAAGGCCATCACCGGCGGCGCCGGGGTGCCGGTGGTCTACGACTCCATCGGCAAGGACACCTTCCAGGGCTCCCTGGACTGCCTGCGGCCCATGGGGCTGATGGTCACCTTCGGCAATGCCTCGGGCCCCGTCCCGCCGGTGGATACGCTGGAGCTCTCCCGGCGCGGCTCCCTCTTCCTCACCCGCCCGACGCTCTTCACCTACATCGCCAAGCGGCAGGACCTGCTGGACATCTCGGCCGACCTCTTCGACGTGGTGGTGGCGGGCAAGGTGAAGGTGGAGGTGAACCAGACCTACCCGCTGAAGGACGCGGCCCGGGCCCAGGAAGACCTGGCGGCGCGGCGCACGACGGGTTCCACCGTCCTCCTCCCCTGATGCCCGGGGCTTGCCCATGAAAGCCTTCCTCATCCTCGCCCACCCGGAGCCGAAAAGCTTCAACGGCGCCATGTTCCGCACCGCCGCAGAGACGCTGCGCGCCGAAGGCCACGAGGTGCACACCTCGGACCTCCATGCGATGCAGTGGAACCCGGTTTCGGACCGGCGCAACTTCGTCACCGTGAAGGACCCGGACTACCTCAAGCTGCAGGTCGAGGAGGCCCACGCCACCGAGGCGGGCGGCTTCGCGCCGGTGATCGAGACGGAGCTTGAGAAGCTGGAGGACTGCGACCTGATGGTCTGGCAGTTCCCCCTCTGGTGGTTCGGCATGCCCGCCATCCTGAAGGGCTGGGCGGACCGGGTCCTCGCCATGGGCCGCACCTACGGCTACGGGAAGATCTACGATTCCGGCGCCTTCCGCGGCAAGCGGGCCCTGCTGTCGCTGACCACGGGCGGCCCCGCGGAGGCCTACACGCCGGAAGGCTTCAACGGCGACATCATGGGCATCCTGCGGCCGGTGCACCGGGGGGTGCTGCAGTTCCTCGGCTTCGACGTGCTGGCCCCGCAGATCGTCTACGGGCCGGTGCGGGTGGACGAGGCCCGCCGCCGGGAATGGCTGGAGGCCTGGGCCGGCCGCCTGCGCCGCATCGGGGACGAGGCCCCGATCCAGGTCGGCCGCTACTGATCAGGCGGGCGGTTCGTACATCGGGTAGAGGGTGTCCTCTTCCCGGCGGATCCGCCCGACCAGGGCCTGGCCCACACCTTCCAGGTCGGTCGCGAAGCTGGCGGCCAGTTCCGGGTGCGCGGCGATGCCCTTGTACTTGCCGAGGAAGGCCACCACCGCCCGGCCGATGTCGTCCATCTCGTGGCGGAAGCCGTGCATGAGCTGGTGGCTGGTCGGGTCCTCGCGCAGCAGGTGCTCGAGATACACGTAGAGCCGCACGTTCTCCTTGAGCAGGTGGTCCTGCAGCGCGATGCGGAAGTGCTCCAGCCGCTTCTGGACCCCCGCCAGGTCCCCGGCCTTCGAGGCCTGCGCGATGGCGCCGAAGATCTCCAGCAGCAGTTCGTGGTCACGCTTGAGTCCCGCGATCAGGGCGGGATCGTGGTGGATGGCCGTGCCGGGCGCGCTGGCGGCCCCATGGCCCGGATCGGACACGCCGGCCGCGCTGGCGGCCTGGGGCGCGGGGGCCGCCGCCGGGGCGGGAGCCTTCTTCTTGCCGAACAACAGATCGAAAAGGAACATGGGTCCTCCGTACCGGGTTCGCGGGCGGGGTGTCGGCCCGGATCGCTCGCCCGCGGCCGATCGGGACCGGGAACCGCGGGGCAGGGCGCCGTAAGCTACCGGAATATCGTGGCGGCAAAAATGCCCTGGATCAAGCGGAACCGCCGGACGGCGCCTTTGCCGCCGCCGATGGTAAAGTCCGGTCATGCGTTCCTTCCTGATCGCGAATCCCAAGGGCGGCTCCGGCAAGAGCACCCTGGCCACCAACCTGGCCGGCTGGTTCGCCCGCCGGGGGCATGCCGTCATGCTGGGGGACATCGACCGGCAGCAGTCCGCCCGGGAATGGCTGCGCCTGCGCTCCCCCGCCCTGCCGCCCATTTCCACCTGGGAGATCGACCCCCAGGAGCCGGGCAAGGCGGCCCATCCGCCCAAGGGCACCGGGCGCGTGGTGCTGGATTCCCCCGCCGGCCTGCACGGCAGGAAGCTCGCCCAGGTGCTGCGGCTGGTGAATCGCGTCATCGTGCCGCTGCAGCCCTCGCTCTTCGACATCCTGGCGACGCGCCGCTTCCTGGACCTGCTGCTGGAGGAGCGGGAAATCCGCAAACACCACGCCTTCGTGGCGGTGGTCGGCATGCGGGTCGATGCGCGCACCCGGGCGGCGGCGGAGCTGGAGCGCTTCCTGGACGGCGTGGGCCTGCCCATCCTGGCCCACCTGCGGGACACCCAGAACTACGTCCAGGCGGCGGCCCACGGCATGACGGTCTTCGACCTCTCCGCCGCCAAGGCGGGGCAGGACTGGGAGCAGTGGGAAGGCCTGACGGCCTGGGCGGAGTCGGCCTGACCGGGGGTCCGCCGGCTGCCGGCCTCGCCCGAACGAATCAGCCCCGATTCCTCACCGCCCGGGTGCCGGAATCTGCCGCTTGCCGGTCACCCCGGCTTCACCCGGCACGGAAAGCCATTCGTCATCGGTTTCCCCGGTGCCCCTTGGTGTCCTTGGTGTCCTTGGTGTCCTTCGTGGTAAGACCGCGTTTTCGAGGTCAGAAAAGTTCGACATCCGATCCCACCGGCCCGCGGGGCTGGAGTTCCCCGTCGCCGATCAGCGCCTCGTAGTGGGCGACCCGGTTGCGTCCGTGCTCCTTGGCCCAGTACAGGGCCTCGTCGGCATTGTCGATGACGGCGGTGGGCGCATCCCCGACGCCGATGCGGGAGAAGCCGATGCTCAGCGTCACCCGCCCGACCTGGGGAAAGGCGTGGCCCTCGATGCGCCGGCGGAAGCGCTCGAAGACGGCCCGCGCGTTCGCCGCGGTGGCCGGCTTCAGCAGCACCACGAACTCCTCGCCGCCGAAGCGGAAGAGCTTGTCCTGGGCCCGGAAGGATTCCTTCATCATGTTGGCGACGAGGAGCAGCACCTCGTCGCCGATCAGGTGGCCGAAGGCGTCGTTGACCCGCTTGAAGTGGTCGATGTCCACCACGGCGAGCCAGTGGTCGCGCACCTCCGGCTGGGGCTGGCGCCGGCGCGGCAGGCCGTCGCCGCCCGGCCCGTCGCCGGGCATGTGCAGGCGGGAGAGGATGCGCATCAGGAAGACGTCGAAGGTCTTGCGGTTCAGCAGGCCGGTCAGGGTGTCCAGCTCGCTGTAGTCGAGCAGGGCCAGGCAGTTGCCCATGATGCGCTCCAGCCCGTCCAGCAACTCGCGTTGCACGGGGCCGGCGGGGTCGCCGCCGACCACCTCCAGCAGGCCGTAGGCGGCGCCGTCCCGGCGCAGGGGCTGGACGGCCCGGGCTTCGCCGGTGTCGGGCACCGTGTCCAGATGGCAGGCGTCGCCGCGCACCGCCCCCTCCAGGTGGGGATAGAGGGCCAGGTGCCCGGTCACCTCCGGCCAGCCGAAGCCGTCCTCGCCGACCGTCACGCCCTCGGGGCCCGACTCCGCCACGACACCGACCATGTCGCGGCCGTGGAGCGTGAGCAGCTTGTGCAGCCGCGCCCGCCGGGCGCCGAGCAGCACCCGGGCGGCCTCGACGAGGGCCGTCTCGAGTTGGACCCGGTCGCGCTGGCGGGTGATCAGGTCCAGGTGCTTGAGCAGGGCTTCGTACATCGCGGGGAAGAGCGCGGGGAAATCCGGGTTTGCGGGTGCGGCGGCGGCGCCGACGGGGGGAGTCTAGCGCGGAATCCGCTCCCTCCCCCCGCGGCCCGGCCCGCGGGACTGGTTTACCATCGGGCCCATGGACCCCATCGAACCGGACCGCGCCGCCGCCCTGGCCGACAACGAAGCCTGGCACCGGCAGCGGATCGCCGACCTGACCGCCGAGGAGGGGTGGCTGACCCTGGTCGGCCTGGAATGGCTGGACGACGGGGAATACCGGGTCGGCTCGGCGGCGGACTGCCCGCTGCGCCTACCCGGCGGCGGCTTCTGGGGGGTGCTGCGCGTGGCCGGCCCAGCGGCCCACCCGTCGGCCGAATGGACGCCGGCCGACGGACCGCCGGCCGCCCTGGACACCGACCGGGCGGGCCAGCCCACCGTCGTCCGCCGCGGACGCCTCTCCTTCTTCCTGATCGAGCGCGACGGCCGCCTGGCCCTGCGGGTGCGGGACGCCGACGCCCCGGCGCGCCTCGGCTTCCCGGGAATCCCCCGCTACCCGTTCGACCCGGCCTGGCGCCTCGAGGCCCGCTGGGACGGGGAGGCGGCGCGCTTCCCGGTCGCCGGCGTGGAATGCGCCCTGCGTCCCCAGGACGCCGGCGCCGCGCGCCTGCAGTTCGTGATCGCCGACGCCACCAGCGGGCGGGAGACCTATGGCGGCGGCCGCTTCCTGTTCGCCGCGAACCCGGGCGGCGGCGCCCTGGTCCTGGACTTCAACCGGGCCATCAACCCACCCTGTGCCTTCACGCCCTTCGCCGTCTGCCCCCTGCCGCCGCCGGGAAACCGCCTCCCCGTCGCCGTGATGGCCGGCGAGAAGACCTGGCGGCCGGCCGAGGCCCAGGGCGGTCCCTGAGCGGGTCGGGCGGCAGCGGCGCCCCCGCTGCGATGCCCTTGCGACGGCTGATGCGAAGCCAAACCCCACCGCAGAGGCGCCAAGGCGCGGAGGGACGCAAGGAAGATCCGCACACTTCCCGGGTGGCACCCCGTCCATGGCGCGCGGCGCGCCGCCGGGGTCTCAGGCCGGGGCGGCGGTCCCGGAGGCGCGGCGCAGGCGCCGGACGAGCAGCGACAAGGCCAGGCAGATGGCGAAATAGACCGCCGCCACGAAGACGTACATCTCCACCGGGCGGTTGTAGTTCTTGCCGGCGATCTCGGCGGCCTTCAGCAGGTCCTTGGCGCCGATGGCGTGGACCAGGGACGTGTCCTGGAACAGGATGATGGTCTGGGTCAGCAGCACCGGCGCCATGTTGCGCACGGCCTGGGGCAGCACCACGTGGATCGTTGCCTGGGCCCGGGTCAGCCCCAGGGCCCGCGCCGCGTCCACCTGGCCGCGGGGGATGCTCTGGATGCCCGCCCGGATGATCTCGCCGTAATAGGCCGCCTCGAAGGCGGTGAAGGTGACCAGGGCCGAGGCCTCCGTGCCCAGGGGCCGGCCGGTGAGCATCGGGATGACCAGGAAGAACCACAGGATCACCATGACCAGCGGCACGGAGCGCATGATGTTCACATAGGCCGCGGCGGCCAGGGCGAGGGGCCGCGGGCCGGAGATCCGCGCCAGCGCGAGCAGCGTGCCGAGGACGAGGCCGCCGGCCAGGGCCACGGCGGTGAGCTGGACCGTGAAGCCGAGGCCCTGCGCCAGGTAGGGCAGGCTCGCCCAGACCACCTGCCAGTCGAAGGCGCCCATCAGCCCAGGTACCCCGGTATCCGCGAGCGGGCCTCGATGGCGGCCATGGCCCGGTTCGCCGCGAAGGCGCAGAGGAAGTAGAGGGTGGTCACGGCCAGGTAGGTCTCCAGGCCGCGGGCCGTCTCCTCCTGCATCTGGCGGGCCTGGAAGGTAAGTTCCATGACACCGATCGCATAGGCCACCGAGGAGTTCTTGATCACGTTCATGAACTCGGAGGTCAGCGGCGGCAGGACCACCCGCAGGGCCCGCGGCAGGATCACGTGCCGGTAGGCCTGGGCGAGGCGCATGCCCAGCGCCAGCGCGGCGAGGCGCTGCCCCGGCGGCAGGCTGCCGATGCCCGAGCGCAACTGCTCGGCCACCCGGGCCGAGGTGAAGAAGCCGAGGCAGAGGACGGCGGTGACGAATTCCTTGGCCGGCATGTCCTGCTTGACCCAGAGGCCCAGGTCCCGGGGCAGCAGTTCCGGGACCACGAAGAACCAGAGGAAGAACTGCACCAGCAGCGGTACGTTGCGGAACAGTTCCACCCAGGCGGCGGCCGGCGCGCGCAGCCAGCGGGCCTCCAGGGTGCGCGCCGTGCCGACGGCGAGCCCCAGGGCCAGGGCCAGCGCCCAGGCGGCCAGGGACAGGGCCACCGTCCAGCCCAGCCCGGCCAGCAGCCAGTCCAGGTAGCTGCCCTCGCCGGCGGCGACGGTGTCCAGCAGGAAGCGCCAGTTCCAGTCGTAGCTCATGGCGGATTCATTGCAGCGCCGGGTCCGGGGAATATCCCGCCAACGAGGACACCAAGGAAAGACGTTCAGGTCCTGCCGGGGTTCCGCCCGGCGAGCAGCCGGGGTGATGGGAGGTTCTCATGGGCGCCCGTCGGCGGACCCGGCGGCGCGGCCGGGTCCGGCTCAACGCTTGTTGTAGGCCTCGGCCGGCAGGTCGTTGGGGGCCTTCAAGAGCTGCCGGAGGTGCTCCCCCATGGGATAGTTCATGTTGGCGCCCCGGGGCGGGATCGGCGCCATGAACCATCGGGCATAGAGCTTCTCCAGCTCGCCGCTCTTCATCAGGCCCTTCACCGTGTCGTCCACCAGGGCCTTGAAGGCCGGGTCGTCGCGCCGGAGCATGAGGGCGATGGGCTCCACGCTCAGGGTCTCGCCGACCACCTGGTAGTCGGCGGGGTTCTTGGACGTCATGATGAGCCCCAGGAGCAGGTTGTCGTCCATCACGAAGGCCACGGCCCGGTCCGTCTCCAGCATCAGGAAGGAGTCCGCATGGTCCTTGCCATACACCTCCTTGAAGTCCACGCCCTTCGCCTTCTCATGGGCCCGCATCAACTGGACCGAGGTGGTGCCCGTGGTGGTGGCCACCGGCTTGCCGTGGAGCTGGGCGAGGCCGGTGATGCCGGAGGCCCTCTTGACCGCCATGCGCACGTAGGTCACGTAGGTGGTGGGGGCGAAGGCCACCTGCTTCAGCCGGGCCTCGTTGTTGGTGGTGGAGCCGCATTCCAGGTCCACCGTGCCGTTCGTGACCAGGGGTATCCGGTTCTGGGAGGTCACGGGCTGGAACTGCACCTTGAGGCCCGGCTGGCCCAGCTGGCGCCTCACCGCCTCGACCACGCGCTGGCAGACCTCCACGTGGTAACCCACGGGTTGCTGCTTCTCGTCCAGGTAGGACAGGGGATAGGAGGACTCCCGGATGCCCAGGGTGATCGCCCCGGCCTCCTTCACCTTGGCCAGGGTGTCGGCCGCCACCGGCGCGGCGGCCAGCGCGGCGGCGCAGCACAGCAGGACGAGTTTCGCGGTCATGGCTCCCTTTCCTCCGGTGGTCGGTCGGGGAGCATGATAACGGCGCGCCGCCGCGGCCGGGGTCAGAAGGCCTGGCCGTAGCCCACGACGACGCTGCGGTCGGCGGTCAGCTGGGTCCCGGTGACGCGCTGGGAGAGGGGGACCTGCAGGTAGGCATACAGACGGGCCGCCTTGCCGACGGCGACGCTGAGCCCCGGGCTCAGGAACACCTGGGTCGAGCCCGAATCCTCGGGTTCGGCCTGGGCGCCGCGGTCGCTCGCCCGGTGCGCCGCGTTGATCTGCAGCAGGCCGTTCACCGAGTCCGTCAGGCGGTGGCTGACGCCGAGGTTCAGGGTGAGCTGGCGCCCGGGCCGGTAGTCCTCCCGGCTGTTCAGCGCATTGACCGCCGAGACCTGGACGAAGCCGCTGGTCCGCGACGACACCTGGGCATGGTAGTAGGCGCCGAGGATCAGGTCGGTGGTCCCGGTGCCGGGTTGCAGGGCCCGCTCGGCGCGCACCCCGTCGCCGTTGGCCACGGTGGTGCTGCCGGTGGGCAGCTTCAGGCCGGCCTGGATGCCGAAGGAATGCTCGTGGTCGGGCAGGCCGGAGATCTGGTAGCGGCCGACGACGCGGGCATCGCCCACCCGCCCGAAGCGCCAGGACTCCCGGGTGGGCACGCCGACCGCGTCATAGGCCGTGTGCTCGTGGCGGCGGTCCACCCAGGGCAGCACCAGGGTGGCGCCCCAGCGCTCGTCCCACGCGTAGTCCAGGGAGGCCAGCAGGTTGCGGTTGCGGGTCAGGGATTCGTCGGTGGAGTCCGGCGCCGCGGCGGGCGACACCTTGTCGCGGCCGTTGCGCAGCGTCGCCTGGCGCACGGACTCGCCGCGCAGGTCCACCCGCCAGCCGGGCTTGGTCCAGGGGCCGAGGGCGTCCTCGTCGGTGGCGATGGCGCAGAAGCTGCCGCCGCAGCCGGCGGATGCGGCACCGGAAAGGAGGGAAAAAGCAGCGACGGCCGCGACCGGCAATGCATATCGCATCACCGGCGCAAGCCGTCGGCCGGGAAACCCTGTATTGGCAATGGTCTTCATGGATACCCCATGGCGAAAGGGGCGCAGTTTAGGGGCTGTCCGGAGCA
>JAEUNJ010000208.1 GCA_016791145.1 Rhodocyclaceae bacterium
GTGCCCTGCCCGTCGAAATCGACGTCACGAAGATGGACATGGGCGACGTGGTCGAACTGCAGGTGGACCACGCCACCGCCGTCGTCAAGGCCCTGAAGGACGGCGCGGTCATCGCCGAGGCACCCCTGAAGACCGCCGTGCTGCTCGACGAAGTGCGCGCCGGCGGCCGCATCAACCTGATCATCGGCCGCGCCCTGACGGCCAAGGCCCGCGAACTGCTGAAGCTCCCCGCCTCCACCCTCTTCCGCCTGCCCGTGGCGCCGAAGGATTCCGGCAAGGGTTTCAGCCTGGCCCAGAAGATGGTCGGCCGCGCCTGCGGCCTGCCCGAAGGCAAGGGTGTGCGCCCCGGCACCTACTGCGAGCCGCGCATGACCTCCGTCGGTTCCCAGGACACCACCGGCCCGATGACCCGCGACGAGCTGAAGGACCTGGCCTGCCTGGGCTTCTCGGCCGACCTGGTGATGCAGTCCTTCTGCCACACCGCCGCCTATCCGAAGCTGGTGGACGTGAAGACCCACCGCACCCTGCCCAGCTTCATCACCGCCCGCGGCGGCATCAGCCTGCGGCCCGGTGACGGCGTCATCCACTCCTGGCTGAACCGCTTCCTGCTGCCGGACACCGTGGGCACCGGCGGCGATTCCCACACCCGCTTCCCCATCGGCATCTCCTTCCCGGCTGGCTCCGGCCTCGTCGCCTTCGCCGCCGCCACCGGCGTCATGCCGCTCGACATGCCCGAGTCCGTGCTGGTGCGCTTCAAGGGTTCCCTGGCCGAGGCCGGCGCCCGCGGCATCACCCTGCGCGACCTGGTGAACGCCATCCCCTACTACGCCATCAAGCAGGGGCACCTGACGGTCGCCAAGCAGGGCAAGAAGAACCTCTTCTCCGGCCGCATCCTGGAGATCGAGGGCCTGCCCGACCTGAAGGTGGAACAGGCCTTCGAACTGACCGACGCCTCCGCCGAGCGTTCCGCCGCCGGCTGCACCGTGCGCCTGAACAAGGCGCCCATCGTCGAGTACCTGCAGTCCAACATCACGCTGATGAAGTGGATGATCGCCGAGGGCTACGAGGACAAGCGCACCCTGGGCCGTCGCATCAAGGCCATGGAGGACTGGATCGCCAACGGCACCCTCCTGCAGCCGGACGCCGACGCCGAGTACGCCGCCGTCATCGAGATCGACCTGGCCGACGTGAAGGAGCCCATCCTCGCCTGCCCGAACGATCCGGACGACGTGAAGCTGCTGTCCGAGGTGGCCGGCGACAAGATCGACGAGGTCTTCATCGGCTCCTGCATGACCAACATCGGCCACTTCCGGGCCGCCGGCAAGGTGCTGGATGGGAAGAGCGACATCCCGACCCGCCTTTGGATCGCCCCGCCCACCCGCATGGACGCCATGATCCTCAACGAGGAAGGCTACTACGCCGTCCTGGGCAAGTCCGGCGCCCGCATGGAGATGCCCGGCTGCTCCCTGTGCATGGGCAACCAGGCCCAGGTCCGCAAGGGCAGCACCGCGGTCTCCACCTCGACGCGGAATTTCCCGAACCGGCTGGGCATCGACACCCGCGTTTACCTCAGCTCCGCAGAGCTGGCGGCGGTGGCGGCCCTGATGGGCAAGCTGCCCACCGTGGCCGAGTACCTGGAGCAGGTGAAGGCGGTGAACGCCAAGGCGGCCGACGTCTATCGCTACATGAACTTCAACCAGATCGCCGACTTCCAGGAAGTGGCCGACACGGTCACCGTCTGAGGTTCATCAGGGAAGGCGTCGCGGGTTCGTCGCGGCGCCGACCCGACAGGGCAACAACGCCGGCACATCCGCCGGCGTCCGGCGCCCCCGCCCACAAGGCGGGGGCGTTTTTCCTGATCCCCAATCGCGATCGTGTGGCAACGATCCTGCGTCGCACCCCACCGCGTCGCACGACAAGCAGAGCGTATGGCCGCCCTACGGCCCCGTTGCGTCGGCCGCCGGCGGTACGGAAGGCAGGGGCTGGAACAGTTCTCGAATTCGCGGCTCGGCGTGCGCCAGCAGCTGCGGATTCTGCTGGTACGCCGCGAGGAGGAAGGCGCGATTGGCTTCGATCTCGCGAATGAGCCGCAGGTTTTCCTCCGCCGTCATGGCGCCTCTCCGGCCTTGAGCTTCCTCAAAGCCTCGATGTCCACCGCGTCCTGGCCACGGCCGGTGCCCATTTTCATCTCCATCAGGTGGTCGACGGACGCAACGGGAATCCGATGCGGGCCGACATCGATGTTCACCGCGTCGCGGCGCAGGTCGGAATAGGGCACTTTGGGCTTGACGAGGACGTCGATCACGGTCGCCACGGCATCGGCGCTGCGCAGGCTGAACGCCAGCATGCCCTTCTCCCGGTACCACTGGTCGATCAAGGCGGGTTGGCGCAGCGCGCCGATGGGCACTGGCGCGGTCGGCCGCAAACCGGCCGCTTCGGCGGCGGCAATGAATCGGTCGATGTTTGCCTCATCCATCGCCAATACCACGTCGACATCCATCGTGACCCTTTGATAGCCGTGCAGGGCGACAGCCAGTCCGCCGACCAGAACGTAATCCACCTTGTTTGACGACAGCAAATCAATCAGATCGAACATTCCCATGGCCGTAACTTACCCGATCCGGCAAGCGCCTTCCAGTAGCGTAGGCAATACGCGGAATTTCATGCCGTCGCTGCTGACCCGGCTGCGCATCGCCCGGCCATCACCGTTTCCCGCGTGTCGGACATCGGCCACTTCCGCGCCGCCGGCCAGGTCCTCGACAGCGGGAGCGACATCCCGACCCGGCTGGCACCGCGAGACCGCGGAGCGGCTCGCTCAGCCCCCGCACTGACCCAACGCGAATTCCGCCGCTACCGCGACCTATCGCGGCCGAGGCGTTCGGGTGGCCTTGCGGCCGCTCCGCGTCGGCTGCCGGCGGTCCGGATGGCAAGGGCTGGAACAGTGCGCGCATTCGCGGCCCGGCCCGCGCCAGTGGCGCCGGATTCTGCCGGTACGTTGTGAGGAGGAAGGCGCGGTTCGCCTCGATCTCGCGCATGAGCCGCAGGTTTTCCTCCGCCGTCACGGCGCCTCCCCGGCCTTGAGCTTCCTCGACGCCTCGATGTCCACCGCGTCCCGACCGCGGCCGGTGGCGGTCTTCATGTCGATCAGGCGGTCGATGGGCACAAGGGGAATCCGATGCGGTCCGACATCGACCGTCCCGCGTCGCGGCGCCGCTCGGCATGGGGTAGCTTCGGCCTGACCAAGACGTCGATCACCTTCGCCACGGTACCGGGACTCCGCGGGCTGAATCCCCGCGTGCCCTTGTCGCGGTGCCGCTGTTCGATCAGCGCTCGTTGCCGCAGCGAGCCGATGGGGAGGGGCATCGTCGGCCGCAGGCCGGCGGCATCCGCGGCGGCAATGAATCGGTCCGGCTTGGCGTCGTCCATCGCCATTGCCACGTCGACATCCACCGTGACCCGCTGATAGCCGTGCAAGGCAACGGCCAGTCCGCCGACCAGAACGCAATCCACCTTGGCGGACGACAGCAAGTCGGTCAGGACGACCGTTCGGCCGACACTTGCCCGATCCGGCAACCCCCGTCCAGTGGGGTGCGCGACGCGCGACCTTCACCGGCCCCTGCATGACCGGCATCGACCATCATTGTCCGAATTCGCAGCGTCGGCCCGACCGGGCACCACCGCCGCCACACCCGCCGGCGGCGACCCGGACGTCCTGACGAAGGATGGACAGGGCCGTCGAATCTGGCCTTACGCTCCCGGGGCATTCCCCCATCCGGTATCGGACCCGTGCATTGACGACGAGCGGGGATGACGGGTAAAAGAATGCCAGGGCATTCCCGGTACCGCGATCTGCTTTGGGGAGGACGTGATCGCCATGAAGCACATCGACATCTTCATACCCGTGGGCGGCGCCACGGACCGCACCACCGCCACCCGCCTGCGCCATCTGGTCGCCACCGCGCAGATCGCCTTGGCCGCCACCGCCTATTTCGCGTTCAAGTACCACGCCATCGGCAGCCCGTCGGCATCCTGGGCCATGGTCGCGGCGGCGGTGGTCGCGGCCGTCCTGCTGCCCCTGGTCCGGCTGACCGGCCTCAGCCCCGCCCGGGAAATCCTGATCGGGCTGATCCTCGCCCTGATGTTCTGGCTCTGCCACGTGAACCGGGGCGTCATGTCCTCCAACCTGTTCTGGTTCGCGCTGGTGCCCGGCGCCGGGCTGATGCTGGGCGGCATCCGCCACGGCATGGTCTGGGCCGTGCTGGCGGTGGCGGCCATCCTGGGCGTGAATTTCACCCAGGGCTCGCCGCTGCAGGAGATCCCGGCCGGGGAACTGGCCGGGCTGCAGGTCTCCTCCGCCATCGGCCTCACCGTGGCCCTCTTCGCGGTGATCCACCAGTTCGAATCCCAGCGGGCCGGCAACCAGGCGGACATCGAGGCCTCCAATGCGGAGGCCCGGCTGTCCATGGAACGACAGGGCCTGGTGCTGGACCGGGTGACCAGCCTGATCCAGGAGACGGACACGGCCATCCGCTCGGTGCGCGACGGCGTCCAGACGCTGAGCCGGGCCACGGCCACCCAGCAGGCCGCCTTCGACGGCATCCACGGCGCATTGCAGGAACTGCTCACCACGGCCCGGGGCAACGCGGACGTGGCGGCCCGCTCCGAGGCCCTCGCCGAGCAGGCCCGGTCCGGGGCCGAGACCGGCGGCACCCTGATGCACCAGACCCGGGGCAGCATCGACCGCATCGCCGCCGCCAGCCGCAGCGCCACGGAGCGCATGGACCAGCTCGGCCAGCGCAGCAGCCAGATCTCCGGCATCGTCAGCGTCATCGACGAGATCGCCGGCCAGACCAACCTGCTGGCGCTGAATGCCGCCATCGAGGCGGCCCGCGCCGGCGAGCAGGGGCGCGGCTTCGCGGTGGTGGCCGACGAGGTGCGCAAGCTCGCCGAGCGCACCCAGATCGCGACCCGGGAGATCGCCGCCCAGATCACCTTCATGGTGGAAGGGACGGCCTCGGCGATCCAGAACCTGCACGTGAGCGGCTCCGAACTGGCCGCCGGGGAAAAGGACAGCCGTGCCCTCGCCGCCACCCTGGACCAGGTCATCGACAACGCCCGGACCTCGGCCGAGGGCGCCCGGGAGGTGGCCCGCGCCAGCGAGCGGCAGATGGGCTACCAGGAGAAGGTGGGCGCCGATTTCGACCGGCTGCGCGCGGAAGCGGAAAGCATCGCCGCGGCGGCCGGCGACATCTCCGGCTCGGTGCAGCGGCTGGCGGAACAGGTGTCCGACCTGCGGGGCTTCCTGGGAGGCAGCGCGGGGCACGGGCGCGGCACCGGCCTTTGATGCAGCCGCTCCCGGCCCGGCCGCCGGGCCTCCGGGTTCACCGAGGAGCAGCAGGGAGTTCCCTCGGAAACCCGAGGATTGACGCCCCCCGCCGGGCTCGGGGATACTCGCGCGGAACACCGGTCTTGCCGGACTTGCAATCCTCGTAGGGACGTATCATTCGAGAACGCCGGGCCCACCGGCCGCGCAGACGCTCAGGAGAACCGCCGTGATCTTGGACAAGATTCCCGAATCGACGCTGGCCGCCGGCCTCGGCATCCTGATGAAGGGGGCCGGCAAGGTGACCCGCTTCATTCCCATCCCCCAGCCCACGCTGCTCGTGGGCCCGGGGGCCAGCGCCCGGCTGGGCCAGGCCATCGCCGGCTTCGGGCACCAGAAGATCCTCATCGTCACGGATGCCATCATCGCGAAGCTCGGCCTTCTGAAGAGCCTGACGGACGCCCTGGCGGCGGGCGGTGCCGAGTTCGTCGTCTTCGACGAGATCACGCCGGACGCCCCCATCCCGCTGATCGAGCGGGGCATCGCCTTCTACCGGGAGCACGGCTGCGACGCCATCGTGGCGTTCGGCGGCGGCTCGGCCATGGATGCCTCCAAGGCCATCGCCGTCTCCATCGCCAACCCGAAGCCCCTGCGCAACCTGGCCGGCTATCTCAAGGGCCGGCACACGCCCATCCGCATCTACGCCGTGCCCACCACGGCCGGCACCGGCTCCGAGGTCACGGTGGCCGCCGTGATCGCCGACCCGGAGCGGGAAGCCAAGCTGGTGATCATCGACCCCCGCATCGTGCCCCAGATGGCGGCCCTGGACCCCAGCCTGATGACGGGCCTGCCGCCCTCCATCACCGCGGCCACGGGCATCGACGCCCTGACCCACGCCATCGAGTCCTTCGTCGGCAACTGGACGACGCATTATTCTGATGGCATGGCCCTGGCCGCCCTCGGCCTGATCTTCGAGAACCTGCGCACGGCCTGCCGCGACGGCGCCAACCTGCAGGCCCGCGAGGGCATGTCGCTGGCCGCCACCTACGCCGGCTTCGCCTTCACCCGGGCCAACGTGGGCTACGTGCATGCCATCGCCCACCAGTTCGGCGGCAAGTACCACACCCCCCACGGGCTGGCCAACGCCAT
>JAEUNJ010000214.1 GCA_016791145.1 Rhodocyclaceae bacterium
TTTGGCAATGCCTCCCTGCCGGGATGGCGGAATCGGTAGACGCAGCGGACTCAAAATCCGCCGGTGGCGACACTGTGAGGGTTCGAGTCCCTCTCCCGGCACCAAGCAATATTCCGACCATGATCGCAGCGGAGGAAGGCAACCACAATCTTCTCTTTGCCGTTCCCACCTCCGTCCTGCCTTGCTTGAAGGTACTCAGCAGTAAACTTGAGGTTCAAAACCTGGGAGGGTACAAAGCCGTACCGCCTTGCAAATAGCCTGGTCTAGTCCTCCTGCGATCGTACGTCGCAGGAGAACCACAGGAATATTTGGAAATTCCGCTTCGGATATCGCCAATGTCATTTTGGCGAAGAACGGAAAAAGGAACCCACGACCTTCTTATTTAAGGGGTTGTCAGCGACTTCTTGCCGTGCTGCGGACAACAGATTGTTGACGAAAGAATACACCTACCCACTCGACGGAGACTTCTGGCCGCCAGGAGGAAATCCGCTCATCCTGCTGAGGTTACTTCAACAGCCGAATCTAAGGCAAAGGCAGTGTTGCGTCAGGATCAGAGCCGATCTTGGGAAGCTCCTTTCCAGCGCTCTCAATATGGCGACCAAGTACAAGACTGATTTGATTTCCGGCGGGATTCCTGAACGCCGAATTCGGATGGTCTTGCAGCATTCGGCAACTTTGCCTTCTCCGTTGGCGGAGATGTTGTTTGGCGGCAAGGACGACTCTTGGTGGAGCGAAGAGGGAATGGAAAGGCAGATCTTCCACCCAGCAGATCCTGCACCGCCAAGTAGGCCCCAATCGACATCTTCCCGTCCTCCTCGTCCAGCGTTTTCCCCCGGTCGTTCGGATTCACCCGAATGAACTGGCTTGACGATTCGAGTCCCTCTCCCAGCACCAAGAGTCCCATGGCATCGCGCGCGGACGCTCACGCGTCCTCGGCCGCCCGCCAGCAATACCAGGCGGCAACGCTCCGCCAGGGCGCCCAGGCCGCGCCGATCTCCCGCAACTCCCGTGGCGTTACCAGCCCGTCACGCCCGGCGGCCCGCGAAAACCCCTTGCGCACGCCATAGTCGTCGACCGGCAGCACGTCGAGGCGCCCCAGGGTGAAGATCAGCAGCATCTCCACTGTCCAGCGCCCCACGCCGCGCACCCGGGTCAATCGCTCGACGATGGCCTCGTCGGCGGCTCGCGCGATCACGCCGCGCCGCACCGGCACGACCCCGGACACCGCCTGGGCGGCGATATCCCGGATCGCGGCCGTCTTCTGCCGGGAGAGCCCGGCGGCCCGCAGCGGTTCCTCGCCGGCCGCGAGCACCGCGTGGGGCCCCGGGAAGCCCGCATCCGGGAACGCCTCCACGAAGCGCCCCAGGATCCGGCCGGCCGCGGCGCCGTGAAGCTGCTGGTGGACCACTGCCCGGACCAGGGCCTCGTAGGGTGAGCGGCGCCGGTCGGGCACCAGGCGGCAGGGACCGTGGCGGCGGACCAGGCGCCGCATCAGCGGATCGGCCCGGGAAAGATCGCGCTCCGCGGCGCGCAGATTCTCGGCGTAGACCTCCGGGCTCACGGACCCGGGTTCCGGTCCGCCCGCGCCGCCCCGGCCGCGGCCATGGCCAGCAGGACGAGGGCGCCGGTGGCGAAAAGCACCGCCGGCAGGCCGGGCAGGAGGTCCTTCCACGGCGCCTGCCCGGGCAACTGCAGCGCCACCGCCAGCATGCGGGCGACCGTGGCCAAGGCAAGGACGGCGAAGAAGCTTCCCAGCATGGCACCCTCGCGGCCGCGGCTGCCCGCCTCGGCCACCCATTCCACCAGGGCGACGAAGGCGAGCCCCCAGGCGCCACCCGTCACCACCTGCAGGACGCCGAGGCTTTCCAGGGTTCCCGCCTGGGCGCAGAAGGCGGCGCCGATGCCGGCCGCCCCGGTCGCGACGAGCGCCACCCGCAACGCACCCCAGCGTCGGATCAGGGTCTGCGCCAGGGGCATGGCCAGGTTGAACCCGATCCAGAAGAGGGGCATCAGCCAGGGCAGCTGGTCCTTGGCGGCGACCGAAAGGAAACGGGGCGCCGCATTGATCGAGAAATGCACCTGGAAACCGATTCCGGCGAGGAGGGCCGCGGCGAGCAGCGGGACGAGGAGGCGACCCGGCAGGGGCGTGCGCGGGGGCTCCCCGGCCCGGGCGGCCGTCTCCGGGAGCCGCACGAGGGCCGCCACGGCGGCGGCCAGGGCGATGGAGGCCAGGGCGAAGGGCAGGCGGGGATCCGCCCCCTTGAGGGCGATCCCCAGGTAAGGGGCGAGGCAGCCGGCGACGGCCATGCCGGCCGCGTAGGCGGCCAGATGGCGGGGACGCTGGGCCTCCCGCGCCCGGCGGCAGAGCAGGACCAGGGTGGGCGCCCGCAGCACGGACCCCGCCACGGCCCACAGGCCGATCAGGCCGAGCAGCGGAAGGGGGCCGACCGGAGCGATCCAGGGAAGCGCCAGGAACGCCGCGGCGGAGACCAGGGTCAGGCCGAGGAGCCAGCGCCCCAGGCGCCGGTAGGCGGCGGCCATCCGGTCGGCGGCGAAGCCGAAGGCCACGTCCGAGGCGGCAAAGACCAGTTGGTCGGCGATCAGGATCCAGAGGATCCAGCGGGCCTCGATCCCGGCCCTGCCAAGCAGGTCGGGCAGGAAGACCACATAGACGGTCCAGCCGATGGCCAGGAAGAACTGGGCCGCGGCGAGCCGCGCGGCAAAGGCGGAATCCGCGGTCGATGGTTCGGCGGCAGTCATGGGAATCCGGATGCGGGCATGGTACGCGATACTCGCCCAGGCGCGAGGCCGGCGCAAGGGGCTCGGGAGGTCCATGGGGATCTCCGGGGAAACCCCGCGCCGCGGCTTTTCGGAGGAAAATGCCGGCCCCCGACGCGACGGCCAGGAAAGGCCGCCGGGCTCGCGACCATGCCATTGACCCTCGAAGATTTCGATTACCCGCTGCCGCCGGAACTGATCGCCCAGGCCCCCCTGGCGGAGCGCTCGGCCTCGCGCCTGCTGGTGCTCGCCGGCGCGGGACTCGCCGACCGGCGGTTCCGGGACTTGCCGGAACTGCTGCGTGCCGGCGACCTGCTCGTGATGAACGACAGCCGGGTGCTGCACGCGCGCCTCTACGGCCGCAAGGACACGGGAGGCCACGTGGAGGTCCTCGTCGAGCGCGTGCCGGGCGGGGACGAGGTGCTGGCCCAGGTGCGGGCCAGCAAGGCACCCAGGGCCGGGACTATCCTGCACCTGGAATCGGGGCTGGCAGCCCGGGTCCTCGGGCGGGAGGGCGAGTTCTACCGGCTTCGACTGCCGGGCAATGCCGTCGAATTCCTGGAACGCCACGGGCGGCTGCCCCTCCCGCCCTACATCGCCCATGCCGCCGAGGCCATCGACGAGGAACGCTACCAGACGGTCTTTGCCCGGGAGAAGGGGTCGGTGGCGGCGCCGACCGCGGGACTCCACTTCGACGACCCGCTGCTGGCCCGCCTTGCGGCCGCCGGCGTCGGCACCGCCCGCGTGACGCTGCATGTGGGCGCCGGCACGTTCCAGCCGGTGCGGGCACGGAACCTCGCCGAACACAGGATGCACCGGGAGCATTACCGGCTGCCTGCGGAAACCGCGGCGGCCATCCGGGAGACCCGGGCCCGCGGCGGCCGCATCGTGGCGGTCGGCACCACGAGCCTGCGAACGCTGGAGTCCGCCGCCCTGGCCGGCGACCTGGCGCCGGGCGAGGGCGAAACCGGTCTCTTCGTCACGCCCGGCTTCCGCTTCCGGGTCGTCGACCTGCTGATCACGAACTTCCATCTGCCCAAATCGACGCTGCTGATGCTGGTCGCGGCCTTCGGCGGGCTCGACGAAATGCGCGCCGCCTATCGCCACGCCGTGGCGGCGGGCTACCGCTTCTTCAGCTATGGCGACGCCATGCTGGTCCACCGCAAGGAAGCCTCGCCATGAGTTTCGAACTGCTGGCCACCGACGGAGCGGCGAGGCGCGGACGGCTGACGCTCGCCCACGGCGTCGTGGAAACCCCCGTCTTCATGCCGGTGGGCACCTACGGCAGCGTGAAGGCCATGGCACCCGACGAACTGGCCGGCCTGGGCGCCCGCATCGTGCTCGGCAACACCTTCCACCTGTGGCTGCGGCCAGGCCTGGAGGTGATCGGCGCCCACGGGGGCCTGCACCGCTTCATGGGCTGGGATGGCCCCATCCTGACGGACTCCGGCGGCTTTCAGGTCTTCTCCCTCGGGGACCTGCGCACGATCAGCGAGGAAGGCGTCCGCTTCGCCTCGCCGATCAATGGCGACCGGCTCTTCCTGACGCCCGAGGAATCCATGCGCATCCAGCGCGTGCTGAACTCGGACGTGGCGATGATCTTCGACGAATGCACCCCCTATCCGGCCGACGAAGGAAGGGCCGCCGAGTCCATGCGCCTGTCGTTGCGCTGGGCCCGTCGCTCCCGCGACGAGCACGATCGCCTGGGCAATCCCAATGCCCTCTTCGGCATCGTCCAGGGGGGCATGCACGAGGGACTGCGGGACGAATCCCTGGCGGGCCTCCAGGAAATCGGCTTCGCAGGCTACGCCATCGGCGGCCTGTCGGTCGGCGAACCCAAGGAGGACTTCGCCCGCATCCTCGCCCATACGGCGCCACGCCTGCCCGCCCGGCGGGCCCGTTACCTGATGGGCGTCGGCACGCCGGAGGACCTTGTTTACGCGGTCGGCCAGGGCATCGACATGTTCGACTGCGTGCTGCCGACGCGCAATGCGCGCAATGGCTGGCTGTTCACCCGTTTCGGGGATGTGAAGATCAAGAACGCGGCTCACCGGAACGATACCCGCCCCCTGGACGACACCTGCGCCTGCTACGCCTGCCGGCATTTCAGCCGGGCCTACCTGCACCACCTGTTCCGCGCCGGCGAGATTCTGGGTGCGCGTCTCAACACCATCCACAACCTGCACTACTACCAGACGTTGATGGCCGGGATGCGTGATGCCATCGCGTCGGGCGGCTTCGCCGCCTTCGCCGCCGATTTCCAGCGGGACCGGCGGACCGGGGCGCTATAATGCGCGGTTCGATTTTTTTGCCATGGAGCGCAATGTGCTGATTTCCAATGCTTATGCCCAGGCCGCCGGCGGTGCCGCCCAGGACCCGACGGGAGGCCTGATGGGCCTCTTGCCCATCATCCTGATGTTCGTCGTCCTCTGGTTCCTGATGATCCGGCCCCAGATGAAGAAGGCCAAGGAACACCAGAAGATGGTGTCCGACCTGCAGAAGGGGGACGAGGTGGTGACCCAGGGCGGGCTGGCCGGACGCATCTCCAAGGTCGGCGAGAACTTCGTCACCCTGGAGATCGCTGAATTCAAGGACACCCCCGTAGAGGTTTCCGTCCAGAAGACCGCCGTCGGCGCCCTGCTGCCGAAGGGCACGCTGAAGAGCCTCTGACCCGGCGCGCCGTGGCGACCGGCGGACCGGAGCGCGGCGGCCGCGCCGCCCCGGCTGCCCGTCGCGTCGCCCCTGCCGGCCGTTCCCGATCCTCCATTCGCCCCACCCCCCATGAACCGCTACCCTATCTGGAAGAACGCCCTGGTGGTCCTGGCCCTGATGGTGGGCCTGCTCTACACGCTGCCGAACTTCTTCGGCGAGGTCCCCGCGGTGCAGGTGTCCAGCGTGAAGGCCACGGTCAAGGTGGACACCAAGCTGTTCGGCCGCATCGAGGAATTGCTCAAGTCGGCCGGAATCACCCACCAGGGCATCTTCGCCGATCCCAATAGCATCCGTGTCCGGATGGCCGACACGGACAGCCAGCTGAAGGCCAAGGACGTCATCGAGAAGGCCCTGAACCCGGACCCGTCGTCGGCCGGCTACAGCGTCGCCCTGAACCTGCTCTCGGCCAGCCCCACCTGGCTGACCGGCATGCATGCATTGCCCATGTACCTGGGCCTGGACCTGCGCGGCGGCGTGCATTTCCTGCTCCAGGTCGACATGAAGGGCGCAGTCACCAAGCGCATGGATGCCCTGGCCGCCGACCTGCGCACCCTGATGCGGGACAAGAACGTCCGCCACGCCGGCATCGCCCGGGATGGCCAATCGGTGGCGATCCGCTTCCGGGATGCGGAGTTGCGCGAGAAGGCCCGCGGCGTCCTCCTCGACAGCCAGCCGGATCTGCTGCTGGCGGAGGCCCAGGAGGGCGCCGACTTCAAGCTCGTCGGCACCCTGAAGCCGCAGGCGATCAAGTCCTTCCAGGAGGAGGCGATCAAGCAGAACATCGCCACCCTGCACAAGCGGATCAACGAACTCGGGGTCGCGGAGCCGGTCATCCAGCAGCAGGGGGCGGACCGCATCGTCGTGCAGTTGCCCGGGGTGCAGGACGTGGCCCAGGCCAAGGACCTGATCGGCCGGACCGCGACGCTCGAAGTGCGCATGGTCGAACAGGCCGCGGTGGTCGGCAACGAGGCACCCTTCGGTACCGACCTGGTGCCCGAGCGCCGTCGCGACGGCTCCATGGCCATGGTCGCGGTCAAGAAGCAGGTGGTCCTGACCGGCGACCGTTTCAACGGCGCCCAGGCGACCTTCGACGAGAACCACCGGCCTGCAGTGGCCGTCCAGCTCGACTCCGCCGGCGGCCGCATCATGCGCGACGTCACGCGCGAGAACCTGAAGAAGATGATGGCCATCATCCTCATCGAGAAGGGCAAGGCGGAAGCCATCTCGGTGGCCACGATCCAGGGCGAGTTCAGCAACCGCTTCCAGATCACCGGCATGTTCAGCCCGGAGGAAACCAACACCCTGGCCATCCTGATCCGGGCGGGCGCAATCGCGGCGCCGATGGAGATTATCGAGGAGCGGGTGATCGGCCCCTCACTGGGCGCCGACAACATCAAGAAGGGCTTCGATTCCACCAAGTGGGGCTTCGCGGCCATCGCCGCCTTCATGGCCGCCTACTACCTGCTGTTCGGATTCGTATCGGTGCTGGCCCTGTCGGCCAACCTGCTCTTCCTGGTGGCCCTGCTCTCCCTGCTTCAGGCCACCCTGACCCTGCCGGGCATCGCGGCCATCGCGCTGACCCTGGGCATGGCCATCGACGCCAACGTGCTGATCAACGAGCGCGTGCGGGAGGAGTTGCGCAACGGCTCGACGCCCCAGGCGGCCATCACGGCCGGCTACGAGCGGGCCTGGGGCACCATCCTGGATTCCAACGTGACCACCCTGATCGCCGGCGTGGCCCTGCTGATCTTCGGCTCGGGCCCGGTGCGCGGCTTCGCGGTGGTCCATTGCCTGGGCATCCTGACCTCCATCTTCAGTTCGGTGGTGGTTTCGCGGGCCCTGATCAATCTCATCTACGGCCGGCGGCGGAAGCTCGAGTCGGTCAGCATCGGCCAAGTCTGGAAGCCCGGCCTGGACAGCAAGTAAGGGGACCCCGCCATGGAATTCTTCCGCATCCGCAAGGACATCCCCTTCATGCGCCACGCGCTGGTGTTCAACGTCATATCGTTGGTCACCTTCGTCCTGGCCGTCGTCTTCCTGGCCACCAAGGGCCTGCACCTGTCCATCGAGTTCACCGGCGGCACGCTGATGGAGGTCGGTTACGCCCAGGCGCCGGACCTGGACAAGATTCGCGGCAAGCTCGAGGCCGACGGTTTCACCGACACCCAGGTGCAGAATTTCGGCTCCTCCCGGGACGTGCTGATCCGCGTACCCCTGGCCAAGGACGGCGAGACCGCCAAGGTGGGCGAACGGGTCATGGCCAGCCTGAATGCGGTCGGCGATGGGGCGGTCGCGCCGCAATTGAAGCGGGTGGAGTTCGTCGGCCCTCAGGTGGGCAAGGAACTGGCATCGGACGGCGCGCTGGCCTTGCTGCTGGTGGTGATCGGCATCGTCCTCTACCTGGCGCTGCGCTTCGAATGGCGGTTCGCGGTTTCCGCCATCATCGCCAACCTGCACGACGTCGTAATCATCCTCGGCTTCTTCGCCTTCTTCCAGTGGGAATTCTCGCTGCCGGTACTGGCGGCGGTGCTGGCAGTGCTCGGATACTCGGTGAATGAGTCGGTGGTCGTGTTCGACCGGGTGCGCGAGACCTTCAAGACCAAGCGGGGGCTCACCACGGCGGAAGTGCTGAACCATGCGATCACCAGCACCATCTCCCGCACCATCATCACCCACGGCTGCACGCAGATGATGGTCACCTCCATGCTGATCTTCGGCGGCGCCGCCCTGCACCCCGTCGCGCTGGCGCGGACCATCGGCATCCTGTTCGGGATCTAGTCGTCGGTCCTGGTGGCAAGCCCGATGGTCATGTGGCTCGGCGTTTCCCGGGAGCAGTTA
>JAEUNJ010000243.1 GCA_016791145.1 Rhodocyclaceae bacterium
CGGGCCCCGGGGACGGATCTACCTGATCAAGCAGGTGCTGGAGGGTGCCGAGCCCACCGAGCGGACCCGGCTGCACCTGGACCGCTGCCTCACCTGCCGCTCCTGCGAGACCACCTGCCCTTCCGGCGTCCATTACTCCCGACTGCTCGACATCGGCCGTGCGGTGGTGACCGGGAAGGTGCCGCGCCAGGGGGCCGATGCCCTGACCCGCGCCGGCCTGCGGACCCTGCTGCCCCGCCCCCGGGTCTTCGGGCCGCTGATGCGCCTGGGGCAGGCCTTCCGCGGGTTGATGCCGGCGGCGCTGGCCGCCAAGATCCATCCGCGCCGGCCGGCGAAGGCGAGGCCGGCCGCATCCCACCGGCGGCGGGTGCTGATGCTGGAGGGATGCGTCCAGCCGTCGATGATGCCCAACGTCAATGCCGCCGCCGCCCGCGTCCTGGACCGGCTGGGCATCTCGGTGGTCCCGGCTGCCAAGGCGGGCTGCTGCGGGGCCGTGTCCTTCCACCTGGACGAGGCGGAGGCGGCCCGGGAGGCGGCCCGGCGCAACATCGACGCCTGGTGGCCCGCCGTGGAGGCCGGCGCCGAGGCGATCGTCATGACGGCGTCCGGCTGCGGCGTCCATGTGCGCGACTACGCCCACCTGCTCCAGGAGGACCGCCAATATGCCTTGAAGGCGGCCCGGGTGGCGCTGCTGACGCGCGACGTCTCGGAAGTGGTGGCGGCGGAGGCGACGGCCCTGCGGGCGCTTCTCGCCCAGCGTCGGCCGGCGGCCCGCCGGGTGGCCTTCCATTCCCCCTGCACGCTGCAGCATGGCCAGAAGATCCGTGGCCTCGTCGAGGAACTGCTGGCGGCGGCCGGGGCCGACCTGGCGCCGGTGGCCGACGCCCACCTGTGCTGCGGCTCGGCCGGCACCTATTCCGTGCTCCAGGAAGCCCTGTCCCTGCAACTGCGGGGCAACAAGCTTGCCGCCCTGGGCGCCGGGCGGCCGGCCGAGATCCTCAGCGCCAACGTGGGCTGCATCGCCCACCTGCAGGCCGGCACGGCGCTGCCGGTGCGCCACTGGATCGAGTTCCTCGAGGAAAGCCTGGAATCCGGTCCGGCGACGGATCGTCCCGGGCCGGGGCCGGGCGATCCATCGGAGCCGCGGCGCGGCGAATCGTCGCCGCCGCCTCCCCCGGGAAGCGGGGAGGCTGCCTGACATGGGGTCGAACGACGGCGACGCGCTGGCCGCGCTGGTGGCCAAGGGCATCCGGATTCCCCCGCAACCGGCGGTCCTGATGGAACTGCAGCGGATGCTCCAGGCGGACGACTACGACGTGCGCTCCCTGGCCCGGGTCATCGCCGACGACCCGGGCATCGCGGCCATGCTGTTCAAGGCGGCCCGCTCCCCGGTGTTCGCGCGCGGCAAGAAGCTCGAGTCCCTGGACCAGGTCCTGATGGTCATCGGCGTCAAGCAGACCTGCAACCTGGTCCAGGCCATGGCCCTCGCGGCCGCCCTCTCCGACGGCAGCCGGAAGGCCTTCGAGATTTTCTGGGAACGCTCCCGGGAAGTGGCCCAGATGGCCGCCATCATCGCCCGGGACCGGGTGTCGATCTGCAACGTCTTCCCCGACCAGGCCTACATGGCGGGCATCTTCCACGAATGCGGCGTGCCGGTGCTGATGCAGCGCTTCCCCGAGTATTGCGGCGCCCTGCACCTGGACGACGCCTGCTGCTGGCCCAGCCTGATGGAAGAGGACAGGCGCTTCGACCTGGACCACTGCTCGGTGGGCTATCTGGTGGCGCGCCACTGGGGCCTGCCGGACTTCGTCTGCGCGGCGGTCCGCTACCACCACGAGCTGCCCCGGGACGAACTGGGCACGGTCTGCACCCTGGTGGCGATCCTGCAACTGGCCATCCACTTCTACCACCGCGTCCACAACGTTCCCGATCCCCTGTGGGAGAAGATCGGCACCGCGGTGCTGACCGAGGTGGGCATCCATCCCGACGACGAGCCCGGCTACTTCGAGGAGATCTCCGATCTCTTCCACGCCGGCGCCGGCTGAGCCCCGTGGACGTCTCCGATACCCTGGGCGTGCCCGACGCCGGCGCATCGTCCTGGGACAGCCTGTGGGGAGGTTTCCGCTGGCAGGTGCCCGGGCGCTACAACATCGCCCGCCAGTGCTGCGGGCGCTGGGCCGCGGACCGTTCGCGCTTCGCCCTGTACTACGAGGACGAGGCGGGCCACCGGGAGGCCTGGACCTTCTGGGACATCCAGCAGGCCGCCAACCGGCTGTCCAACGTCCTCGGCGCCATGGGCGTCATGCGCGGCGACCGGGTCGCGATCATCCTGCCCCAGCGGCCCGAGACGGGCATCGCCCACATGGCCTGCTACCAGATGGGCGCGGTCGCCGTGCCGCTCTCCCACCTGTTCGGCCCGGATGCCCTGGAGTACCGGCTGGGCCATGCCGAGGCCCGCGTGGCCATCGTGGACGAGACCACCGTGGAGAAGCTGGCGCCCGTGCGCGGTCGACTGCCGGGGCTGCGCCACGTGATCGGGGTCGGCGACGCCCGGGAATCATGGGTGAGGGAGTGGTCGCGCCTGATGCCGCTCGCATCGAGCCGCTTCTCGGCCGTCGACACCCCGGCCGACGATCCGGCGGTGATCATCTACACCTCCGGCACCACCGGCAATCCCAAGGGCGCCCTGATGGCCCAGCGGACCCTGCTCGGCAACCTGCCGGGCTTCGTCTGCTCCCACGACTTCTATCCCCGGGACGGCGACATGTTCTGGTCGCCGGCCGACTGGGCCTGGACCGGCGGGCTGTTCGACGCCCTGCTGCCGGCCTGGAACTTCGGCCAGCCCGTCCTCGGCTACCGGGGGCGTTTCGACCCGGAGAAGGCCTACTGGCTGATCGAGCGCTACGGCGTGCGCAACACCTTCCTGTTCCCCACCGCCCTGAAGATGATGATGAAGGCGGTTCCCGCGCCGGCCGCCGTCTATGACATCGGGTTGCGCTCGATCATGAGCGGCGGCGAGGCGGTCGGCGAGGCGGTCTTCGAATGGGCGCGCGGCGCGCTGGGCGTCACCATCAACGAGATCTTCGGCCAGACCGAGATCAACTACGTGGTCGGCGGCTGCGGCTCGGTCTACGCGCCGAAGCCGGGCGCCATGGGCCGCCCCTACCCCGGGCACCGGGTCGCCATCCTCGACGACGAGGGCCGTCCGGCGGCGCCCGGCGAGGCCGGCGAGGTCTGCGTCCAGCGCGCCTGCCAGGGCGTCCGGGACCCGGTGTTCCTGCTCGAGTACTGGAAGAACCCGCAGGCCACCGCCGACAAGTTCCACGGCGAAGGGGACGGTGCCTGGGGCCGCACCGGCGACATGGCACGCCAGGACGCGGACGGCTACCTCTGGTACGAGGGCCGCACGGACGACGTGATCAAGGTCGCCGGCTACCGGGTCGGCCCGGCCGAGATCGAGAACTGCCTGGTGCGCCATCCGGCGGTGGCCAATGCGGCCGTCATCGGCGTGCCCGACGCGGCGCGGGGCGCCGCGATCAAGGCCTTCGTGGTCCCGCAGCCCGGCCGGCAGGGCTCGGCGGAACTGGAGGCCGAGTTGCAGGCCCACGTGCGGCGCGCCCTGGCACCCTACGAGGTGCCCAGGCGCGTCGAATTCATCGACGCCCTGCCCATGACCACGACGGGCAAGGTGCAACGCAAAGTCCTGCGGGAAAGGGAGGCGGCCGCGGGACGCCCAGGGGAGGAGACATCGAGATGAGCAGCGACGCGCGGCCGGAGGGAGACCGGCGCACCAACCCGAGGATGCGGGAGGTCTTCGTCCAGGCCTACGACATCCTGGAACCCTTCTTCGACCCGAAGAACGACTGGGGCGGCCACGGGCACGAGCACCTGGCCTACCGGGCCCTGCACGAGGCCTTCCCCGAGTTGAGCGGGGAACAGGTCTTCATCATCGTCACCGCCGCCAAGCGCGTCTTCGGCAGCGGCGGCAAGCCGGCGCCCGCCTGACGCGATTCCGCCGGGCGTGGCGCTCAGCGCGCCAGTTCGGGCAGGCGGAAGGAAAGGGCTTCCAGTTCCCCGGCGGCGCCTTCCGGCGCCGCCAGGTGCGACGCGAGCAGCCGGCGGGCCATGGCCTGCCAGTGGGCCGCGCCGGCCGCCGCCGCGTCGCGCAGCGGCGCCGCATCGCCGCCGGCCCAGGCCGCGTAGGCCGCCACGAGGTCCGGCGCCAGCTCCCGCCGCATGCCCTCCAGGTTGGCGAACCAGAAATGCAGTGCCCCGGCGCGTTCCCGCGCCAACAGGGCCGGCAGGGTCGCCAGGCAGTCGGCCCAGAGGTCGCGCACGGCCCGCGCCAGGAGTTCGGCGCGCAGATTGCCGAGGCCCGCCAGCATCCGCTCCCAGTCCGGCCCCAGGACGCGGCCGACCTGCCATTCCCCCCTCTCGTGCAGGATCAGCGTGTCCGTCTCGGCGTCGGTCATGCGCTCCAGGGCCTGCGCGTCGGCGGTGCCGCCGGCCCCGAAGCCGTAGGAGGCCAGCGCCGCCGCCATGGGCCCCTCGCGCTGCTTCACGCCCCAGGCCTCGGCCTTCTCCCACAGCCACTGGCGCAGGGCCTCGCGGCGCACGATCACCGTGTCCCCCTGCAGCGCGGCCGGCAGGGCGTTCAGGTCCCGGGCGTACTCGCAGCCGCAGACCAGCACCTGCGGGCCGTCGCCGCCGGCCTCCCCTTCGCGGCGCTCCAGCCGGGCCAGGAAGAAATGCGGCTTGCCGAAGCGGCCGATGCCGGCGCCATAGACGAGGCCGGCCGGCAGCAGGTCCTCGTTGGCCCGCGCCGCCTCGAAGGGGGGCACCCGCCGGCCCGCCAGGGGCAGGTCCGCGAAGTCGGCCTCCTCGATCTCCTCCCAGTAGGCCTCCCGCTCGCTGATCCACCGCCCCACGTCCTCCCGGGGCGGCGGCACGCCCAGGGGTAGGTCGTGCTCCCAGCGGTAGAACTCCCGCATCTCGAGCAGGTAGGTGCACAGGGTCATGCCGCGAGCATGGCGGGCGTCGGCGATGTGGCAGTTGCGCTGCACCGCGGACACGAGATCGGCCATGCCCGCGATCATGCCGGCCGCCCCCGGGAGCGGCGGCGTCCCCGCCAGGCCGCCACGCCCTGGACGATGCGCGAGAAGGGCAGGCCGTCCAGCCCGCCGTCGCGGGCCTGGGCGGCGGCCACCAGGCGATGGACGTCGATGGCCGTCGCCTCCGGGTCGATGACGGCCTTCAGGCCGGCCAGCCCGCCGCACTGGATGCGCATGGAAACGGCATGGGGCAGGATGCGCGCGGTGTCGGTGAGCCCGATGGCGAAGGCCGATTTCCCGCGCAGGAGGCCGTGCAGCGCCGCGCAGCCGGCCCGGGCGAGTGGCGACGCGCAGGCCAGCGTCTCCCGCTCGGCAACGGCGTGTTTCCGGGACTGCTCGCAGACGGCCTCGCGGGCCAGCAGTGCCTTCTCGAAGACGCAGGGCAGGCGGTTGATCCCTTCCCGCGTCAGCCGGTAGGCGCCTTCGTCCACGGCTACCAGTCGTCCCCGGTCAGGGGCTCCTTCTCCCGCACCTGGTTCAGCAGGTCCTCGGCCTCCAGTTCGTTGGCGGCGAAGATCACCTTGATCAGGGTGCCGTCCGTCAGGTCCGTTTCCCGGCGCAGGCGCTTGGCTTCCGCCGAGGCCTCCTTGAAGGACGGGAAATCGGTGAGCTTCGCGAGCTGGCGGAACGGCTGCTCGGTGACGCGGTAGAGGTAGTAGGGCATGGTGTCGGGATCCGGGTCATTCGACGTAGCGCTTGGTCGCCTTGCGGCGGCCCGGCTTGGATTTCTGGATGATGACGCCCTTCACGGCGTCCAGGCCGGCCAGCGGGATTTCCGGATAGGTCGGGTTGAGGGCGACGAGGCGCCAGGCGGCCGGTCCGCCGCGCAACTGGCGGAAGATCCATTCGCCATCGGGCTGGGCGAGCACGTAGGAACCGTCGGTGGCCAGGCCTTCGGGCTCGACGAGGATGATCTCGCCTTCCAGGAACTCCGGTTCCATGCTGTCGCCGAGCACCATCAGCGCGAAGGGCTCGGCGGCCGCGCAGTCGGTGAGCGCGGCATCGGTTTCCGGGAGGATGGGGACGATCCTGCGGGCGATCATGGGGCAACGATACCACCGGGGCCGCGCCGCGTCGCATAGGGAAGACTGATGGGGCCATGCGCCGGCGGACCCGGCCTGCGGCCGGCCGGACCCTGCATCCGTCGTGGTTACCGCGGGGCGCCCCGGGAACTGCCCGCGCGGCCACGGCGGACCGCCGCCGCCGCGGCGGCGAAGGCTCCAGTCCCTCGGATGACGCCGGTCCAACCAAAGCCATCGCCTTTGACGGGCCTCCCGGGGTCTTCTCCGCGTCCGTCCGCGACCTCCGCGTCCTCCGCGGTGACGCTTGTCGGCGGGCGCCTCCCGCACAAGTCGGAAGGCACGGCCCTGGTGCGCGCCGTCCCGGGGCGATTCAGCGGTTCCGGTGGCACCGTCGAAAGGGCCCGCTGCCGAGGCACCCGGGATACCAGGGGGGAACGAGGCCAGACGAAGGCCGGGCCGGTCGCGGAAATGCCCGTCGGGCCGGGCAAAGCCTCGATTCGCCGCGGGTCCCGCCGCTCCCGCCGTGGCTCGGGCAGGAGCCTCAATCGACCTCGGGCACCCGCCTGGGCCCGGGCTTGCCGCGGTCCACGACGAAGCTCGCCACGGTCTTCGCCGGCGCCTCGGGCTCGCTGATGGTGGACACCGCCCGCAGGTCGGCGCGGGCCTGGACGGGAGAGAGGTCCATGCGGGCATATCCCCGCTGCGGGCCGGGGAAACTCAGGTGGGGGTTGGCGGGCAGCCAGCCGTCCATCTGCTTCTGGCCCGCCCCCTGGGAAGTGACCGAAGTGGTGACGAACTCGCTGGCGACGACCGGGGAGGCGGGGTCGTCGTAATCCGGCTTGAGGTCCGCCACCGCGAACATGTGCACGTCCCCGCTGATGACGACGACGTTCTCCACGGCGCGCTCCGCGATGCCGGCCAGCA
>JAEUNJ010000258.1 GCA_016791145.1 Rhodocyclaceae bacterium
ATCACGTTGGTGTTGATGACTTGTGCCATTTGTGAATCTCCTCGTGCCTGTGGGTTCAAGGGTCCCGGGAGACTCCTGCTCCCGATGGACCCTTTAACGGAAACGGCCGGAGGAAACTTGAGGCGATTTTCCGGGCGGCGCGGAAAACTTCATGAAACAACAGGTTACGGAAACTTCACCGGCGCCCGGGCGACCCGGGGAGGGGGACTTGGCAGGCGATGGGAGCACCGGAAGGCGGGCGCTCCCGGTACCCGGGCCACCCGGGGATGCCGCCTCCCGGACCCGGCGGCCGGGCGACCCGGTCCGGGATGCGCGGTCAGGCGGAGCGGGCGCGCCGCCAGCCCAGGGCGGCGAGGCCGGCGAGGAACATCGCCCAGGTTTCGGGTTCCGGCACGGGCACGGCGAGGTAATCGAAGCCCGACACGGAGGAGTGGGTGAAGCCGGTCAGCGCCGAGCCGTCCGCCAGGGTGACGCCGGTGATGCCGCCCCAGGCGAAGGTGTGCATGAAGTCCGCGGCACTGGCCGCCGAAGTCGGGTTCCCGGTGGCGAAGGTCGTGGCGCCGGCCGTCGCGTAGAGATCGATGCCGAAATCCAGCAGGACCGTGGCCTTGCCGCCCGAGAAGACGATGGGAATATCCAGCAGGACGACGTCGGGCATGGTGTCGATATCGACGGGCGCGGCGGCGCCGAGCCCGTGGTTGACGCTCTGGACGATGCAGTAGCTCCAGCCGCCGCAGCGGGCGAAATCCCTGGCCATGCCGCTGCCGCGCAAGCGGACGCCGACCGCGTAATCGGCGCCCGGACCGGCGCCCCCCGAGGCGGTGCCGCTGACATTCATCCGCGCGGTCAGGTGCCCGGTCTGGTTGGCGACCGGGGTGTCCGGGCGGATGGTCAGGTAGTCGAACCAGGCGGCCGTGGCGGTGCTCCGGGCGCTGGTGGAGTTGTAGACGATGCCCGTCGTCTCGACGCCGGCGCTCAGTTCGGCCCGCAGGGCCCCCTCGGTGGCCGAGGCCCGGGACGATGCGCTGGCGCGTTGGGTGCCCACCGCCGGGTAGGGGGCGGCGCCGGAATAGACCGTTCCGTCGGCGGCATGGGCGGCCTCGCTGGCCGAGGGCAGGCCGGTGGCGCCGGAATCGGACGCGAAGGTCTGCAGGGGGGCGAAATGGGTGCCCGTCACCTGCGCGAACGCGGACGTGCTGGTGTCGGCCAGGGCCAGGCAACTGGCCCCGGCCAGCGCGAAACCGGCCAAGGTGCGGCCAAGGTGCCAGGAGGTCGTGGGGGAATTCATCGGCGGGGTCCTCCGCGGAGGTGGGGATCGGGTCCGGGCGATGTTGAACGGCTAGCCCGGACGATTATTGAGTCGTGAATATTGTCCCATTGCCGGTCGCGGGCGGTCAATCCGCCATTCCGCCGGAAGACAAGGCCATCCCGTCACCGCCGGCGGTCCGCGCCCGGAGGGAGTGGACCTCGGTCAGGCCGGGAGGACGCGGTTCTTGCCCTGGCGCTTGGCCAGGTACATGGCACCGTCGGCGCGCTTGAGGGCCTCGGGGGGCGGCTCGGTGTCCATCAGCTCGGCGACGCCGCAGCTGAAGGTGATGAGGACCTTGTCGTTGCCGTGCAGGAAGAAGCGCTTGGTGAGTTCCCGCTGCACCCGGACCATGGCCTTGACGGCGTCGTCCAGGCCGGTGTCCGGGAGGACGACGACGAACTCCTCGCCGCCGTAGCGGGCCAGGCTGTCCTGGGGGCGGATGGTCTCGCGGACCACCTGGGCGAGATGGACCAGGGCCTTGTCGCCGGCGTCGTGGCCCAGGCTGTCGTTCAGCTTCTTGAAGTTGTCGATGTCCAGGAGCGCCATGCACAGCGGCGTTCCGCGGCGGCGCACGCGGGCCACCTCCTTCTCCATGGCCTCCTCCATGCCCTTGCGGTTCAGGGCGCCGGTGAGGGGGTCGTGGCGAACCATCTCGCTGGCCTGGGACAGCTCGTTCTGCAGGCGGACGATCTCCTGCTCCGCGTCGTTGGCCCGGCGGCGCATCTCGGCCATGTCGTCGCGGGACCGCTGGGCGTCGAGCTGCATGGTGCGGGTCTCCCGCATGACCTCGTCCAGCACGTCGGAAAGCTCGGTGATGTCCCGGGCGGCGCTGATCCGCTGGGCGCAGCGTTCGATCTTGTCGTGGTAGCCGCTGGTGCTCTCGGAGAAGCGGGCGAGCCGGTCGACGAAGCTGGCCAGCATGTTCTTCAGCCGGTCCCGGGCCTCGTTCAGCTGCTGCTTGAGGCTGCCCTGCTTGACGATGACCTCCTTGAGCCGGCGCTCCACGTCGTCCAGGCGGCGCAGGTTCAGGGGCTGGCCGATCAGGTCCGTGACGACCTGGATCTGCCCGTGCAGCCACTGGTCGTCGAGGACGAGTTCGTCGATGTTCTCCACCACGAGCTGCAGTACGCGCAGCAGGGCGGCGCGCAGTTCGGCCTGGTCCTCGGCGACGAACTGGAGGCGGTAGCTGAACTTCTTGAGCTTGCCGGTGAGGCCGGCGAACTGCTCGGGGGCCCGCGCCGCCCGGACCTCGCCGGCCAGGCGCGTCGCCTCGGCGGCCAGGTCGGGGCTCTCGGCCAGCAGGGTGGCGAGGGAATTCTCCAGCAACAGGGCCAGCAGTTCGCGCAGTTCCGCGGTCGAGGGCGGGCCGCCGGCGATGGGGGCGGCCTCGCCCTCGGCGCCCGGTGCGCGGGCGGCCTCGCCCTGGGCCCAGGACCTGACCAGGGATTGCAGCCGGCCGAACAGGATGTCGGCATTGCCCGAGGCGGCGAGCACGTGCTCGAGGCTCTCCCGCTTCTTGGCGGCGGTCATGCCGGCGACCGGGCGCTCGTACTGGGCGAGGAATTCCTTGAGCAGGGGGCCCCAGGCCGGTGCCTCGCTGCCGGCCTGCCGGGCCGCCTCGGCGATGGCGGCGCGCAGCTGGTCCCAGCTCTGCTCGCCGGCCGCCTGCTCGAGCTGGCGGGCAAGGCGCAACTGGTCCGGCGTGGCGCGCGGCAGCGCCGCGGCGATGGCCTTCAGGTGGCGCTCGGGAAAGGCCTCCGCGGCGGGGGTCCCGGCGATCTCGTGGTAGAGGGCCTTGTAGTTGTCCGGCGTTGGCGGGATGCGCCGCAGGGCGAGCCGGCGCAGGGCCTCGCGGGCGATCTCGGAGGGCTGGCTGAACTCGGCCATGACGGGCTATGCCGCGAGGCCGTTCTCGATGCCGTAGCGGATCAGCTCGGCGGTGCTCTTCAGGCCCATCTTCTCCAGCAGGCGTGCCCGGTAGGTGCCGACGGTGGCCACCGACAGGTTGAGCTCCTCGGCGATCTGGGTCAGGGTCCTGCCGGAGGCGATCAGGACGAGGACCTGGTGCTCCCGGTCGGAGAGCGCCTCGTGGGGCTGCTTCTCGTTGTCGAGCGAGATGGCGGTGGCAAGCTGCTCGGCCACGGTCGGGCTCACGTACTTCTTTCCCTGGGCGACGTGCCGGATCGCGTCGACGAGCTGGTCGGGCGCGCTCTGCTTGGTCAGGTAGCCGGACGCGCCGGCCTTCAGGGCGCGCACCGCGTATTGCTCCTCCGGGTGCATGCTGAGGATCAGCACCGGCTGGCGCGGGAACTCCTTCTTCAGCTGCTTGAGCGTGTCGATGCCGTTCCGGTTGGGCATCGAGACGTCGAGCAGGAAGACATCCCAGGGCTGCTGGCGGGCCAGGCGCAGCGCGTCGGCGCCGTCGTCGGCCTCGCCCGCCACGACCAGGTCCTCGGTCTCGGAAAGGATTTGCTTGAGGCCCTGGCGCACGATGGCGTGGTCATCGGCGATCAGGACGTGGATCTTGTCGGCCATCAGAACAGGGTACGTTGCGGTTCTTCCTCGGTCGCCGCCGGGGCGGCCTGTTTTTCCGGGAGCCGGAGCACGATGTGGGTGCCGCCGTGCTCGCCGCCCATGACGGTGAATTCCCCGCCGAGGCTGTGGATGCGCTCCCGCACGCCGCGCAGGCCGAAGGATTTCGGTTTGGCCATGTCGGTGTCGGTGATGCCGCGTCCGTTGTCCCGGATTTCGAGCGTGATCTTACCGTGATCGCGGCGCAGCCGCACCACGACCAGGGAGGCATGGGCGTGCTTGGCGACGTTGGTCAGGGTCTCCTGCACGATGCGGAAGAGGGCCAGCGAGGCCCGCTCGTCCAGTTCTATCCCGTCGTCGTCGCACTGGCAGCGGCAGGCGATGCCGGTGCGCTGGGCGAAGTCCTCCACCTGGCATTCGATGGCGGCCGGCAGGCCGAACTCCTTCAGGATCCCCGGGCGCAGCTCGCGGGCGACGCGGCTGGCGGTTCCCATGGCCTGGTCGAGCAGCGCGTCGATGGCGTGGGCCTTGTCGCGCAGGCCGGCGGGGGCGGCGGGCAGCTTGCTGGCCAGCAGGGAGGATTCGATCTTGATCGCGACGAGGAGACTGCCCAGTTCATCATGGATGTCGCGGGCGATGCGCTCCCTTTCCTCCTCCTTGGCGCCCTCCAGGTAGCTGGAAAGCTCCGACAACTGTTCCCGGGACCGCCGCAGTTCGGCCTCGATCTCCTTGCCGCGGGTGATGTCGCTCACGATGCCGTGCCAATGCAGGAGGCCGGTGGCGTCGCGCTGGGGCACGGAGCGCAGGTTGATCCATCGTCCGTGGCCGCGGCCCCGGGTGCGCCCCTCCCAGTTCAGCGCCGTCCCCGCTCCGGCGGATTCGGCGATGGCGCGCTCGAGGACCGCCCGGTCCTCCGCCTGCAGGGCATCGAGGAACCGGTCCGCCGAGGCGAGCAGTTCCGGCTGCTTCAGGCCGAACATCCGGCATCCCTCGCTGACGAACAGGAAGCGCAGGCCCCCGTCCGCGTCGCGCACCAGGTGGAAGACCATTCCCGGAAGGTTGGAGGCGAGGGCGCGGAAATGGGCCTCGCTGTCGCGCAGCATCTCCAGGGCGGCCCGGTGGTCCGCCCGGTGGCGGGCTTCGCGGACCTCCCGCTCGACGGCGGGGACCAGGCGCTCGAGGCGGTCCCGGGCCAGGCAGTCGTGGGCGCCGGCGCGCATGGCGCGGATCGCCGACTTCTCCTCGCCGGTGGCGGAGAGGATCAGGAAGGGCAGGTCGAGCCGGGTTTCCTGCATCAGCCGCAGCGCGGCGATGGCGGAGAGGCCCGGAATGCCGTTGGCGCACAGGATGGCGTCCCAGGTCTGGGCGGCCAGCATGGCCTTGAGTTCCTCGCCGTCGCGCGCCCGGCCCTCGTGGGGCAGATAGCCGGCGGCGCGGAAGCGGTCGAGGATCGCGGGGATGCCTTCGCCGTCCGCGGCGACGAAGAGGATGCGCAGCGTCGGATCCTGGATGCTCGGGCGGACGGCCATGGGGTTGCGGCGATGGTGATGGCGGAGGGCGGGGCGGCCCGTCGGGCCACCCCATGCTCGCGACCAGTTTATCGGAATCGCCGCCCCGGTTCGCGGCCGCCCGGCGGGACGCGCGCCGGGGCCTCGCCGATGGGGGGAACTCGCCGGTATTCCGCGGGCAATTCCGCCGAGCGTCCCGGGCCGCGCCACGCTAAATTCGCCCCATGCTCGTCACCGACTCCCACCGCAATACCGCCATCGTGATCCGCAACGACGGCCGCGACGTCACCCTCGTACCCATGGCCGGCGGGCGCCTGTCGGCGCTCCACCTGAAGTTCGGCGAGTTCCGGGCCGCCTGGTCGGAACTGGCGCAGCCCCTGCCGGAGGCCTTGTCCGCCTTCCTCGACCATGTGGCCACATGGGGCGCGAGCCAGGAGGTGAAACGGGGCCTGGACAGGCTCGTGGCGCGCGACCGCCAGATGGCGGGAACCCTTTTCTGATCCCGGTTCCCGAAGCCGGGCCGGGGAGGATGGCGGGCCGCGCCGGCCCCCGGTGAATTCGCCGCGTGCCGCCGCCGGATATGGCGCCGGCCCGGCAGACAGGCCCTTCCCATCGCGCTCCGCTCTCCCGGGTACGCCCCGGCGGCACGTGGCCATGCCGACGCCGCGCGGCGACGATCGAGGCCGGGGCCTTCCGTCCGCGGCGATGTGCGGCGCCGCTCCCGTCGGCAGTGCCATCCGGGTGATGCCATTGGGATGGATTCCGGCGTGCCTGGGATGCCGCCGCCGGAGGCCCGCGGGCCTCCGTTTCCGGGAGAGGGGGCCGGGAGGCCGGCGTGCTCCTCCGTCCGCGGAAAAAACAAAGGCCCGCCAGCGGCGGGCCCTGCGCGGCCGGTATTCCGGCTTACTTCTTCTTGGCGCCCTTCTTGCCTGCGACGGCGGTCTTGAAGGCGGCGCCGGCGGTGAACTTCGGGACCGTGGTGGCGGGAATCTTGATGGCGGCGCCGGTCTTCGGGTTCTTGCCCGTGCGCGCCGCGCGCTTCGAGGACTTGAAGGTGCCGAACCCGACGAGGGTCACGGAATCGCCCTTCGCCACCGCCTTGACGACGGCGCCGATCATGGCCGAGAGTGCGCGCTCGGCGGCGGCCTTGCTGATGCTCGCCTCCTTGGCGGCAACTTCAATGAGTTCGGATTTGTTCATGCAGGAGTCTCCTCGGATCGTTCATGGCGGGAAGGTGGAAAGCCAACGACATTCTAGCCCTGGAAAATTCGCTTGTGTCGCACTTTTCTGAGCCGAAAACCGCGCAAAACCGGCCTGTGTGGCGAAAACGGCGCGCCCTTCCGGAGGTCCCCGGGACCCCCTCGCCGCGCCGCCGGAGGCGTGTCGCCGCGGGCGGTGATGCCTTCCGTTACAATCCGGGCCGCGCCGGCATAGCTCAGTTGGTAGAGCAACCGCCTTGTAAGCGGTAGGTCGTCTGTTCGAGTCAGACTGCCGGCACCATCCCTCAGGACTGCACCGGCACGGGCGCCTTGCCCTGGACCAGCCAGGCGTCGGCTTCCGCCACGGGCAGCGGACGGCTGAACAGGTAGCCCTGCACCTCGTCGCATCCCATGTCGGTCAGGGCGGTAAGCTGGCCGTAGTTCTCGACGCCCTCGGCGACCAGGTGCAGCCCGAAACCCTCCGCGATGCTGACGATGGCGCGGATGATGGCCTCGGTGCCGTCGGGCTCGCCCAGGGCGCGGACGAAGGACTGGTCGATCTTCAGGCTGGAGATGGGGAAGCGCCGCAGGTAGTTGAGGGACGAGTAGCGCGTGCCGAAATCGTCGATGGATACCCGCACGCCCTCCTGCCGCAGGCGGCGCACCTTCTCGATGATCCCTTCCGCATCCTGCAGGAGCAGGTTCTCGGTGATCTCCACCTCCAGGGCGCCTTCGGGAATGCCATGCTCGTGCTTGTGGCGCAGCACGCGATCCATCAGGTCCGCCCGCTCGAAATCCTTCGGCGACAGGTTGACGGAGACGCGCAGTTCCGGCGCCGGTCCGGCGCGCCAGCGCGCCAGTTGGGCGCAGGCGGCGCCGAGGACCCAGTCGCTGATGTCGCGGATCAGCCCGGCCTCCTCGGCCAGGTTGATGAAACTGCCCGGATCGATCAGCCCGTGTTCCGGGTGGCGCCACCGGATCAGGGCTTCCATGCCGACGGTGCCGCCGCCCGAGATGCTGACCTGCGGCTGGAAGTGCAGCTCGAACTCGCGATGCTCGAGGGCGCGCCGGAGGTCGTTCTCCATGGACAGGCGCGACTGGTAGTGCTCGCTCATGGCGGCCGTGAAGAACTGGTAGCCGTTGCGGCCCTTGGCCTTCACCTGGTACATGGCGATGTCGGCGTGCTTGATGAGGCTGTCCGCGTCCTCGCCGTCCCGGGGATAGACGGCGATGCCGACGCTCGCGGTGGCGCGGAAATCCTGGCCGGCGATGACGAAAGGATCGCGCAGCGAATGGAAGAACTTCTCGGCGATCACGGCGGCATCTTCGGGATAGGCCAGGTCGGGCAGGACGACGGTGAATTCGTCGCCGCCCTGGCGGGCCAGGGTGTCGCTTTCGCGCAGGCAGTTGCGCATGCGCTGGGCGAATCCCTTGAGCAGGGCGTCCCCCTCGGCGTGGCCATAGGTGTCGTTCACCAGCTTGAAGCGGTCCAGGTCCACGAACATGACGCCGACGAGGCTGCCCTGGCGCCGCGCCCGGGCCATGGCGAGCTCCAGGTGGTCGCGGAAGAGATTGCGGTTGGGCAGGTGGGTCAGGAGGTCGTGGAAGGCCTGGAAGCTGATCGTCTCCTCGGCCTTCTTGCGTTCGGTGATGTCCCGCGCGACGCCGTAGGTGCCCATGAACCGCTGCATCGGATTGCCGTCGTCCTCCTCGTAGATGCCGACGGAACTGAGCATGGCGACGATGAAGCGGTTGTCGAAATGCCGGAAGCCGTCGTTCTTGCACTTGAGGCGGATCTCGGCGTTGGACGTGGCCCGGTAACCGCTGCGCCGCTCGTTGAAGGCGTAGCGCGCCCGCTCCCGGTCCTCCTCGTGGACGATCGTCGAATAGTGCTTGCCGACCAGTTCCCCCTTCTCGTAGCCGAGCAGGTGCTCGATGCGGCTGTTCACGAACATGAAGCGGCCGGCATTGTCCAGGGTGTAGATGATGTCGGGGGACTGCTCGACGAGAAACCGGTGCAGCCGCTCGGACTGTTCCAGGCGCGCCATCAGCAGGGCGTGGCGGCGTTCGAGGCTGCGCTTGACCAGGTGGTTCTCGACGGTGCGGCAGATGGCTTCCGGTTCGTAGGGCTTGCGTACGTACTCGGCGGCGCCCTTGCGCAGGGCGGCGATGGCGGACTCGATATGGTCGTCGGCGCTGACGACGATGACGGCCGGGGTGACCTTGTTGCGGTGCAGCCAGTCCATGATGTCCAGGCCGGACATGTCGGGCAGGCGCAGGTCCAGGAGGGCCAGGTCGAAGTCGTTGCGGGACAGCTCCGCGATGGCGGCGGCGCCCGTGCCGGCCTGGCGGATCTCCCGGTCGTCAGCGGCAAGGAGCAGCGCGAGGCTCTCCCGCAGGCGCGGTTCGTCATCCACGATCAGGATGCGGCGGCGTTCCGACGGTTCGGTGGACGGCGGGACCAGGTTCGGGTCGGCAAAGGTATTCAACGGGGTCCTCCTGAATTCTCTTTCGCTTGGCTCGAGCCTGCCACCGGGGGCCGGGGCAACAGGACGGTGAAACGGGTTCCCATGGCGGGACGGCTGGCGCAACTGATCTGGCCGCCCAACTGGCGGACCAGCTTGGAGACGATCGACAGCCCGAGTCCCTGGTGGCCGGACCGGCGTTCCGCCCCCAGGGGCTGGTACAGGCGCTCCAACACGTCCTCGGGCATGCCCGGGCCGCTGTCGCCGACCAGGAGTTCCACCTGGGGCTGGCCGTCGCTGCCGATGGTCGCCTGGGTGGACAGGCTCAGGCGGCCGCCCCGTGACATCGCTTCCGAGGCATTCTTCCACAGGTTGAGCAGGATCTGCTTCAGCGGATCCCTGGGCAGGTCGGCGGGCTGGAGGCGCGGATCCAGGTTCAGGTCGAGATCGATCCCGACGGAATCGAACAGGGGTTCCCGGTAGATGGCGAGCATTTCGCGGATCACCTGGTTCACGTCCGTGGCGCCGGTGTCCCGCTGGGCAGTCTCGAGCTCGCTCAGGCCGCGGACGATCTTCGTCACCCGGTCGAGTTCCTCGTTCAGGATGCCCAGTTCGTTCTTCAGGTCGCCCTCGAAGCGCTGGCCGAGGACGCCGAGATAGTTCCGGATGATGGACAGGGGATTGCCGGCCTCGTGGGCGACCTGGCGGGCGCGCACGCGGTAGCGGCCGGCCACCTCGGCCTCGATCTGCTTCCGGTCCTCCCGCGCCCGCCGCCAGGCTTCGAGGCTGACGGCGGCGATGCGCGCGAAGCTGGCGAGCCAGGGCATGCGCTTGGCCAGCCGCTGGTGCTGGGAGGCGCCTAGCCCGAACACCATGATCCCCTCCAGTTGCGACCCGGCCTGCATGGCAAGGCACAGGATGCCCTCGGTGCCGAGGGCGCGCGCCAGCATGACGTCGATCAGCGAGGGCGTGGGGCCCGCGCCATCGAAGCTCGACGCGCCGTCGCCACGGGCCGCGGCCACGGCCGGCAGGCTGCGCGGCGGATCCAGGGGGATCTCCAGGCGCTGGAGCATGGGCGGCTGCCCGCCCACGCGGGCACCCGAGACGGCGCGGCCGTCGGCTGTCGGGAGCAGGAAGGCCACCTGGGCGACGCCGAAGAGGATGCGCGCCGACTCGCGCAGGGACAGGAGGATCTCCGCGTTGCTGTCCAGGGCGAACAGATTCTGCTGCAAGGGCTGCAGCAGGACGGACCCGGCGAGGGCGTCGATGACAGGGTCATCGACCGGGCGGGACTGCCGGGAATCCGTTTCGGGAAGCCGGCTGCGCATGAGGGAATGGGCGGGATCCTCCGGATTGCGTCCGGCGGCCTGGATGCCCAGCGCGTTGGCCAGGGCGTCGACCCGGGCCAGTGCCTGGCGGCGGATCTCCAGCAGGGCCTCGGCCTCCAGATGCACGCCGGCGCTGGCCGGATCGGCCGGCGCCTTGCCTTCCGCGCAGGCATGGGCCGTCCAGACGATGCGCGTGAGGGGCTCCGCGAACGCCACCTCGGCCGCGTCGGCATGGTGGAAGAGGATCGCGTCGGCCAGGAAGGATTCGAATCGCCACTGGTCGGCAATCCAGGCGCCCACCGCGCCATGGTTCGTGTCCAGTTGCCGGTTCTCCAGGTCCACCAGCGTGGCTTCGTCGACCGCCTCGCGCAGCAGGGCGCGGTAGCGGTCCGGCACCCCTCCGGCGAGGGCCACTTCCCCGATGTCGTGGAGCAGGCCCGCCAGGTAGGCCTCGTCCGCGTTCCGGTAGCCCATGGCCACGGCGAGGGCGCGCGAAATCTCGGCGACCAGCAGGGAGTGGTACCAGAGTCCCGACACGTCCCACTCGTCGCCGCGCGCGAGCTTCTGGACGACGGATTGCACCGACAGGGACACGGCGATCGTCTTGACGAGGCGCGTGCCCAGGGCCACCAGGCAGTCGGCGAGCTTGCGCAGTTCGTTGCCGCGCCGCAAGGCGGCGGAATTGGCGGCAGTCAGGATGCG
>JAEUNJ010000276.1 GCA_016791145.1 Rhodocyclaceae bacterium
GAAGCCGATGTTCTCGGCGAAGGGCATCAGGCCGAGCTTGACGCCTTCCATGAAGAACATCAGGCCGAGGATCACCGCACAGACGCCGAGGGCGATGGCCTCGGCCTCCTCGGGCGAGGTGCGCAGCGCCAGGGCCTGGAACCCGATCAGCATCAGGGCGAGCGGAATGACCGCCAGCACCTGCTCGCGCAGCCGCACCGACACGTAGGGCGTGACGAGGCGATGCAGGTCCACCGGGCGGAGCCGGGGCCGCACCCGCGGCGTGGCCCGTTCCATCGCATGGACGTCGTTGTAGCTGACCTGCCGGTGGTGGCGGCGGATCGCCCCGAGATACTGGCCGTAGCGGAGGGTTCTTTCGGGCATGGCGGAATTGCGGCGGCGGAAGGCGATTCTGCCATGCGCGTCAGGCTCGTGTCAGCCGCCACCGGCCGCCGTCCTCCGGTACGTGGCACCGTGAAGCACCGGCCCATCCGCGCCGCGCGGCCCTTGCGGGGCGGCCGGTACGCCGGCGCGTTGCCGGCCGGCGCCCGGCGCGGGCGGGCCCTATGGTCCGGCTGGCGGGAAGGCCACCGTCCCCTCGATGCAGCCGGCGATCTCGCCGCCGACCCAGATATCTTCACCGACGCGATCGAGGAACACCCGGCCGTTCCGCTTGAGCGCCGTCCCCTGGCGGACCGTGTAACGGTCGGCAGCCAGCCCGGCGGACATCAGCCACTGGGCCAGGCCCGCGTTGAGGCTGCCGGTGACCGGGTCCTCCGGAACGCCTAGGGACGGGACGAAGGCGCGGACCTCGAAATCCGCGTCCGAACCGGGTGGCAGCGGTCCGACGATGCCGGCCTTGAAGCCGCCGAGCGCCGTCCCGTCCGGCCGTGCGGCCAGCACCCGTTCCGCCGAGGACAGCATCAGCGCGCACCAGCCCGGACCGTTGTCCACCCACTGGTGCGCCACGACGTCTTCTTCCGAGAGCGCCAGCGCCGCCGCCACCCGGCGCAGCGTCCCGGGGTCGAGCGGCCCCGTCCGGCGCAGGGGGGGCGCCGCGAAGGCGAGCCGCGTGCCGTCCCGGCGGATGCGCACGTGCCCGACGCCGCACTCCTGGACCACGAACCCCTCATTGCGCGGCCGTCCGCCGGCCGCCAGCCAGGCGTGGCAACTGCCCAGGGTCGGATGCCCGGCGAAGGGCAATTCGCCGCCGGGGGTGAAGATGCGCACCCGGTAGTCGGCCGCAGGATCGGCCGGCGGCAGCAGGAAGGTGGTCTCGGAGAGATTCGTCCACCGGGCGAAGGCGGCCATCCCCCCGTCGTCGATGCCGGCCGCGTCGTGAACCACCGCCAGGGGATTGCCGAGGAAGGGCGTGTCGGTGAAGACGTCGAGCTGGTGGAAACGGTGTCGATTCATGGCGGACCGGCCCTCCTTCCCGGGGCGGACCGCGGCCGTCCCGTCTGATTCCGCGTGCCGAGCGGCGGCGTGGAATGGCCCACCGGTCATGCCTCCGCCAGCGCGGCGCTGAGGATGACGTTGAGGGCCGCGTTCAGGTCGCTGCTCGCCGCGTAGAGGTCCGCGAGGCGACCCCGGGCGGCCGGCAGGTCGGTGCGGCAGAGGCCGACCAGTTCCCGCGCCAGGGCATGGACCCGCCGGTGGGCAACCTCGAAGTCGGCGAATCCCGGCTTGTCCCCGTGGCGCACGCGGCCAGGGCCGCCCAGCCAGCGGCCGACGAAGCACTGGTGTTCGTCGAGGGCGATGCCCTCCGCCGAGGCGTGGCCCAGTTCCACCACCTCGCCGATGCGGTCGAGCCACAGCCGGTGCTCGGAAACCATGATCAGCAGCGGCAGGTCCTCGCGCGGGCAGGTCACCAGGGAGGCCAGTTCCCACTCCTTGGGCTGCGTCCATTGGCGCATCCACGCCACCATCCGCGCCGCCGGCATGGGCCTGGCGATGCCGTAGCCCTGGGCCAGGTGGCAGCCCAGCTGGATCAGGATCACGCCGTGGCTCGCCCGCTCGACGCCCTCGGCGACGGTCTCGCGGCGGAAGGCCGTGCTCAAGCCGATGACGCCCTCCACGATGGCCATGTCCTCCGGGTCGTCGAGCATGTCCCGGACGAAGGACTGGTCGATCTTCAGCACGTCGGCGGGAAGGTTGCGCAGGTAGGCGAGGGACGAGTAACCCGTCCCGAAGTCGTCCAGGGCGAAGCGGACCCCCATGGCCTGGCAGGCCCGGATGACCCGGGATACGTCGCCCAGGTTGCGCAGGGTCGCGGTCTCCAGGATCTCCAGTTCCAGGCGCTCCGGCGGCACGGCGGGATGGGCCGCCAGGAGGCAGCGCAGCCGGTCCACGAAGTCCGGCGCCTGCAACTGGCTGGCGGCGATGTTCACGCTGACCGGCAGCAGGCAGCCCTCGGCCTGCCATTCCCCCATCTGGCGCAGGGCCGTGTCGAGGACCCATTCGCCCACCCGCACCGCGATGTCGCTGGCATCGACGACCGGCATGTAGCGGGCCGGCGGCAGCAGGCCGTCGCGGGGGTGCTGCCAGCGGATCAGGGCCTCGGCGCCCACCACCCTGCCGCTGCGCATGTCCACCTTCGGCTGGTAGTGGAGCAGGAACTGGCCGGCCGCCAGGCCCACCTCCACATTGGCCAGGATCTCCTGGTGGGCGCGGGCCCGGCGATCGAATTCCGAGTCGAAGAGCTTGTAGCGGCTGCGCGCATCCTGCTTCGCCGCGTACATGGCCTGGTCGGCGTGGCGGATCAGCGCCTCGGCCTCGACGGGATCGCTGGGGAAGACCGTGATGCCCATGCTCGCGGCCAGGTACAGGGACTGGCCGTCCACCTCGAAGGGGGCGGCGAAGACCTGCAGCACCCGCTCGGCGACGCGCACGCAATCCTCGACCCCCTGGACCCGCAGCACCAGGAGGCCGAACTCGTCGCCGCCGAGGCGTGCCAGCGTGTCCCCCTCCCGGACCTGCGCCTTCAGGCGCTCCGCCACATGCCGCAGCAGCCGGTCGCCGCCTTCCCGCCCGAGCCGGTCGTTGACCGGCTTGAAGCCGTCCAGGTCGAGGACGCAGACCGCCATGGCGCTCGCCTCCCGCAGGGCGTGGCTCATGGCGATCTGCAGGCGGTCGGCCAGCAGCACCCGGTTCGGCAGCTCGGTCAGGGCATCGTAGAAGGTCAGGTGGCGCAGCCGGTCCTCGGCCCGCTTGCGCTCGTAGATCTCCAGGGCGGTCTGCATCAGCTCGCCGACCATCACCGCTTCGCGGGCCTGGTAGTCCCCCGGCTTGTTGCCGACGCTGGCCAGCCCATGCACCGCGCCGTCGCGCAGCACGGGCACCGTCATCACGCGCCGCAGCCCCACGTGGCCCTCGGGCAGCGGCATCGCGCCGGCGACCCCGTAATTGCGGATCACCGCCTCGCGCCGCGCGATGCTCTCGGCCCAGATGCCGCCCTGCCGCAGCGGATGGGAGCCGGACTGCTCGGCCATCCGGCACTGGCCGCGCAGCGTGTCCGAGGACCAGACGGTGAAATCCAGGCTCCGCTCGCCGTCGGTGACGAAATGGAAGAAGCCGACGGCGCTGCCGGTCAGCCTCTGGGCCGCATCCACGGCCTCCCGCAGGATGTCGGCCGGGGCCCCGCGCAGGGCGACTTCCGAAAGTCCCGCCCGCGCCTTCAGCAAATTCTCGGCCGCCACCCGCTCGCTGGCGTCGCGGAACACCAGCACCGCGCCGGCCGCGCGTCCCCGCTCCCGCAGGGGCGTGCAGACGAAGTCGGCGCTGAAGTCGCTGCCGTCCTGGCGGCGGAACAATTGCCGGCCGCTGAGGTCGCCGGCGGCTGGACCGTTGTCGGCCAGCACGGGACAACCCGGGTTGCAGAGGTGGCCGCACGGCCCGTGCAGGAACCGGGGCTGGACCCCGGCGTCCACGGGCTCGTCACGCACCAGGCCCAGCAGCCGGCGGGCCGCCTCGTTCGTATAGGTGAAGCGGCCTTCCGCGTCCATGGCGACGATGCCGTCGCCGGCGGCATCGAGGATCGTCTGGTGGCGCCGCTCCGACTGCTCCAACTGCATGTAGCTGCGCTTCAGGCTGGCCCGCGTGTTGTGGTGCAACTGGGCCTGGAGGTCGAGGAATTGCCGCCGCTCGCGCAGCATGGCCGGCACGTCGGGATGGCCGACCAGCAGCGTCTCGCCCTCCTCGCAGGAGATGTCGGCGTAGATCTCGAAGGGCAGGCCCTGCTCGGTGGCCACGTGCATCAGGCGTCCCCGCGCCGGCCGCTGCAGCGCCGCCTCCAGGGATCCGGGCGCGTCGAAATGGACGAAGACCTGGGCCACGTGCGCCCCCGCCAGGGGCCGGCCGGCCAGGTTCTCGGCGAAGGCGCTCGCCTCGCGGATGATGCCGTCGCCGCCTGCGCGAACGATGTAGATCGGCGCGCCGTCCCGCACCGCGCCGAGCAGTTGCTGCGTCAGGTCCCGTTCCGCCATCGGGGACTTTCGATGTAGGCCTCCAGGGCCTCGATGCTCGCCACGTAGGTGGCCTGCGGGAAGCGCTGCTCGAGGGCGGCGGGGGAGAACTCGCCCTGGCCGAAGGTGAGGGCGCGCCCTCCGAGCAGGATCGCCGTACCGGGATGGTGGGTGGCCACCGCCTCCAGCATGTCCGACAGGACGGGCAGGTTGTAGGCGAGGCTGGCCGAAAGGCCCACCACGTCCGGGCCCATGTCGCCGACCGCGGCCACGAGACCATCCACCGGCGTGTTGGCGCCCAGGCAGTGGCCGTGCCAGCCGTGCAGTTCGAAGAAATCGGCAATGATGTGGACGCCGATCTGGTGGAACTCGGAGGGAACGCAGGCGATCAGCGCGCTGCGCTCCACGTGGGGGCGGCCGAAAAGCCGTCCGTACACCAGCGGAAGCAGGGACTCGGTGATGCTGGTGGCCATGTGCTCCACGGCCACCGAGATGACGTTGCGCTCCCACAGCTCGCCGATCCGGTACATGGAGCCCTGGAAGAGGTCCACGTAGATGGACTTCAGGTCCGTTCCGGCGTCGAGCAGGCCCTCGACGATGCGCTGGCAGGCCGCCCGGTCGCCGGCCACCAGGGCATCCAGGTACTCCCGGAAGACGTCATGGACATTCATGGGATATCTCCGCGGCCAGTTCGCCCGCCGTCGCATGCACCGCGCCGATCCATTCCGGGGGAAAGCGCCGGGGGTCCGCCAGCCAGTCGAGCAGGCTGCGGACGGCGCCTTCGTTCCCCGCCGCCTCGTCGCACAGGGCCGCGGCGAGCAGCGTGCCGGCTTCCGGCAGCGTCGGGTGGCAATCGGGCGCCCGGGCGGAAAAGCGCGATGCCGCGGCGAGGAACGCATCCTCCGCCAGGTGCCGCCGGCGACGGTCGGCCAGGTCCGTCGCCGCCGTCAGCAGGCCGTCATAACGCGTGCCCGCCGCGGGGATCTCGCGCCGCAGGCAGCCATGGAGGATGACCAGGTGCCGCTCGAGCAGCCACCCGGGCATGCCCCGCGCGGCGCGCAGGCCCACCAGCCAGCGGACCTGCTCCAGGAAGCCGGCGTGCACATGGCGGCAGGTGACGATCAGGAACCCGCCGCCGCTGCGGCAGAACTGCCGGCCCCGCTCGCCGTAGCGATGGGACAGGTACGCGGAGCCGTCGAACATCAGCGCGCATGCCGATACGGCGGCAGCAATCTCGCGCTCATCCCCCGGCAGGGGATGGTCGCCCATGTCTGGATGCCAGAGACCGTTGTCGGAATTCGCCACTGCCGCGGACCCGTCGATTGCGGAAGCGCCTCCGCCGTCCCGTGCCCGGGACAGGCATTTCACGGCGGGGGCACGGCCGAAAAAGCGGCTGCTAGCTTACTCCGAAATCCGACCTCGTCCAGTGCGCCGGGAGAGCGCCCGGGATGCAGCCGCCGCGCCGCTGCGGCCGCACGCAAGACATGCATCTCGCATCATTGCCGGAGGGCCCGTGGCCGGGTCGGGCAATGGCGTTCCGCCCTGCCCGGGTCGCCGGCCGGGCCGGGCGCAACCCGGGGGACTCAGGCAAGGCGGGCCGTGGCGGGGGTGATCTTCTCCGTGTCCCCCAGGCATTGGCACAGGGCCGCCATCGCCAGCAGGTCCGCCCGGTTGTGGCGGGCCACCTCGGGAAGCAGGCCGACGCGGCCGTCCCGGAGCCAGGCCAGCCACGCGGCGGGAGCCTCGGCGCCGGGCAGGTCGCGCTCCCGCCGATGCCCCAGCACGGCTTCCTCCAGGGTCTTCAGCCGGCCGTCGGGCAGGCCGGCGCCATGCCGCCGCCGGAGGGGATGGCGCAGGTCCAGGTGCGGCAGGCCGGCGAAGGGATCGGGCATGCCGTGCATCCGGAACCGGGTGGCGAGGAGCGGGAGGTCGTAGCTCTTGCCGTTGAAGCTGACCAGCACGTCGTCCCGGCGGACCTCGGCGGCGAGCGCCCCGAGCAGGGCCGCCTCGGCGGCGAATCCGGCCATCACCCACTGCCGCAGGCCGAAGGCGTCCGTGCCCAGTCGGCCCAGGCCCACCATCCAGGCGACGGTGCCCGTGCCGCCGGCGAGCCCGGTCGTTTCGGTGTCCAGGAAAAGGCAGCGGAGGGGATCGGCGGGAAAACCTTCGGCGCGGACGCCCGGCAATCCGGCCAGGGGTACGCGTCCGACCCGGTGCCACAGGGGGTAGGCGCGTTCGACGAGGACCAGGCCGGGCGCCGTCTCCACGCCGGCGAGGGCCCCGGCCAGGGGCGGCCGGCCCGCCGGCCCGCGGACCATCGCCCGGCCCCGCAGACGCTCGATGCGCACCGCCAGTTCGCCCAGGGCACGCCCGGAGGGCGGCGGCGGACCGTGGCGCCTGGCGAGGCGCTCCCGCAGGGCGGCCAGGTCGGTCACGGCGCAGTCCGCAAGGGCCGGCCGGGGTGCCGCGGCAAGCGAGGCGCTTCGCGATGGCCGGAGGCCCCGTCGGCATCCCCTGCCCCCATGCGACCCCAATGCCCATCCCTGGTGCACCGGGGTGACCTCGACGACCGGGTGGATTGCCTTTCCCGCGGTGCCCGTTCCACTGCCACCATCACAGGCCGCCGACCGATCCGGCGGGCCCCGTCGTCCTGGCCATCGCATCGGCTCTCCGCGGCGGCCTCCGCGCCCGCCGCGGCGAAGGGCAGCAGGTTCATTCCGCCCCCCGCATCAACTCCAGCACCGCCAGCGCCGCTTCCCGGGCCGCCAGGCCGCCGCGGGCCGACGCCGGCAGCACGGGACCCACGCAGGCCGGGCAGCCTTCCCGGCAGCCGCAGTCGCGGACCAGGGACAGGCTGCGCGCGAGCAGTTCGCCGCGCAGGTCGTAGAGGGGCGCCGCCAGGCCGATGCCACCGGGCTGGTTGTCGTAGAGGAAGACGGTCGGCCGGAAGCGCGGCGCCGCCAGGGCCTGGCCCAGGTCCTGGCCGCCGAGTCCCCGCAGGCTGCCGCGGCCGTCCGGGCCGGTCACGGCGGACCAGGTGCCGCTGCCGTCGCCGACGGCGCGCCCGAAGTCGCGCAGGTCGGCCATGGAGAGCAGGGCCGCCATGTGGTGCAGCGCATAGGCGGCGCCCAGGAAGCCGTCCAGGGCCGTCTGCCGGTCGGCGAAGCGGCGGTCCAGCAGCCCTTCCGTCAGTTGCCACCAGACGGCCGTGGTGTGCATCTCCTGGTCCGGCAGGCTGACCGGACCGTAGCCGATGTTCTCGTGGCTGCCGAAGCGGATCTTCTTGTAGCCGGCCACGCGACGGACCACGTGCACCTCCCCGTGGGCGCAGGCCGCCTCCGCCGTGCCGCCGCGCTCGAAATCGTCGAGGATCTTGAGCTTCGTGTAATCGATGGCGTCCGTGTAGTAGTCGGCCCGGGTGGCGGTGACGAAGGCCTTGCGGCCGGTCCAGTCCAGGCGCTCCACCTGGTAGGGGGCCGCCTGCAGCAGGTAGATGGCGCCCTCATAAAGGGTCAGGGCGGCGCTCGACAGGTCCACCTCCGCGATCACGTCCTTGCGGCCGTCGGTGACGTCGATGACGGTGAAATTGCCGTCGGCGCCGCCGCGCAGGTTCACGGCGTTGGCCGGGTAGCTGTCGGCGATCCAGTGCCAGGAGGCGCCCTCCCGGTGCAGCACGCCCTGCTCCTCCAGGTAGGCAAGCAGGGTCGGCAGGTCCTCGCCGCCGAACTTCTCGCCCACCACGAAGGGCAGCTCGAAGGCGGCGCAGCGCACGTGCTCCATCAGGATCAGCAACTGGTCCGGCGCGATGCGGGCGCGCTCCGGCGAGGCCTCCAGGAAGAACTCCGGATGGCGGGCGATGTACTGGTCCAGCAACTGGCTGGAGGCCACCAGCACGCCCAGCGCCGGGCGGTTGCGCCGTCCCGCCCGGCCCAGCCGTTGCCAGGCGCCGGCCACCGTGCCCGGGTAGCCGTTGAGGATGCAGACGTCCAGGGCGCCGATGTCCACCCCCAGTTCCAGGGCCGAGGTGGAGACCACGCAATCCAGGCTTCCGTCGCGCAGCTTGCGTTCCTTGTCGCGCCGCTCGGTGGGGAGATAGCCGCCCCGATAGCCGGCGACCCGGGGCGGGCGCCGCGGGTCGGCATCGAAGACGTCCTTCAGGTACTTGGTGATGACCTCCGTCTCCAGTCGCGAATTGGCGAAGACGATGGTCTTCAGGCCCCGCGCCACCGCCTGGCGGGCGACCCGCAGCGTCTGGGAGCGGGCCGAGGCGCGCAGGCCCAGGTCGGCGTTGATGACAGGAGGATTCCAGAGCAGCAGGCTGCGGGCCCCCTGGGGCGCCCCGGATTCCCTGACTGCCTCGACGGGGGCGTCGATCAGGCCGGCGGCCAGTTCCTCCGGGTTGGCGATGGTCGCCGAGCAGAGGATGTAGGTCGGGTCGGCGCCGTAGAAGCGCAGGATGCGCCGCAGCCGGCGCAGCACGTTGGCCAGGTGGGAACCGAAGACCCCCCGGTAGGTGTGCAGCTCGTCGATGACCACCGTGCCCAGGTTCTCGAAGAAGCGCGCCCACTTGGTGTGGTGGGGCAGGATGCCCTGGTGCAGCATGTCCGGATTGGTGACCACCAGGTCGCCGTGCTGGCGGATGGCCTGGCGCGCGTCGCCGGGCGTGTCGCCGTCGAAGGTGCAGGTGCGCAGGCCGAGGGCCCCGGCCCGGTTGATCTCCAGCAGGTCGGCCACCTGGTCCTGGGCCAGGGCCTTGGTGGGGAAGAGGTAGAGGGCCTTCTTCCCCTGGGTGCGGAAGCGCTGCAGTGCGGGCAGGTGGTAGCAGAGGGACTTGCCCGAGGCGGTCGGCGTGGCGATGACCACGTGCCGGCCTGCCAGGGCATGGTCCACCGCCTCCCGCTGGTGGCGGTAGAGACGGGCGATGCCGCGGGCCCGCAGGGCCGCCGCGAGGGCAGGGTCCAGGGCCTCGGGGAAGTCGGCCCAGTGCGCCTCCCGGGCAGGGAGGTCCACCCGGGCGACGATGCGCGGACCGTAGGTGCGGCAGAGGGCCTCGGCCAGGTCCGCCGCGTCGGCGGTCGGGTCCGCGGGGGTTTCCGGGCTCGGCGGATAGGGCGAGGCGGCGAACAGGTCGCCGGGATCGAGGGCCTCGGGGGACTGGAGGGACGGGGGCATGGCGCGGCTCCGGGAAGGGACGGCGCCAGCATGGGGGGACGAAGGCTCATGGGGTGAGCCAGGATGGCCCCCCACCCCCTGGCCCCCGCCCCGGGGCGGGGGTACGCAGGCCGGGCCCTCCCGCGGGTGTGGGCCCCCGCCCCCCTACCCCCCGCCCCGGGGGGGCGGGCGGCCCGCCGGGCGGGCGGGCGGGTGGGGGCCCCGCGCCCCGTC
>JAEUNJ010000297.1 GCA_016791145.1 Rhodocyclaceae bacterium
CAGCGGGCGCCGGCCTCCAGGCCGATCACGTCCTCCACGGCCTTCAGGTGCTGGGAATGCTTGCCGGCGGTGCCGCAGAGCATGGCGTCCACGTCGCCCCGGCGCAGCAGCATGGCGCCGATCAGCGTGGTGTCGGAACGCAGGCGCTGCTTGGCGATCTCCGGCGTCACGCCGAGGCGGCCGCGCAGCTTGTGGTAGTCCTGCCAGAGCTCCCGGTAGCGGGGATCGGAATCGGGATTCACCACCTCGAAATCCCGCCCGGGCTGGACGCTGAGGCCCGCCCGCTCCAGGCGGCGCTGGATGACCTCGGGACGGCCGATGACGACGGGCTCGGCCAGGCGCTCGTCCAGGACGGCCTGGACGGCGCGCAGCACCCGCTCGTCTTCCCCCTCGCAGTAGATGACCCGGCGCGGCGCCTTCTTGGCGGCGGCGAACACGGGTTTCATCACGAAGCCCGAGTGGTAGACGAAGTTGTTGAGGCGCTCCCGGTAGGCCTCGATGTCGGGGACGGGCCGCGTGGCGACGCCGGAATCGGCTGCCGCCTGGGCCACGGCGGGAGCGATCTTGACGATGAGGCGGGGATCGAAGGGCCGCGGGATCAGGTACTCGGGGCCGAAGTTCAGGCTCTCGCCGCCGTAGGCCATGGCCACCACGTCCGAGGTCTCGGCCTGGGCCAGCTCGGCGATTGCCTTCACGGCGGCGAGCTTCATCTGCTCGGTGATGGTGGTGGCCCCGGCGTCCAGGGCGCCCCGGAAGATGAAGGGAAAGCAGAGGACGTTGTTCACCTGGTTCGGGTAATCCGAGCGCCCGGTGGCCATGATGGCATCATCGCGGACCGACTTGACCTCCTCGGGCAGGATCTCCGGCGTCGGGTTGGCCAGCGCCAGGATCAGCGGGTTGGCGGCCATCTTGGCCACCATCTCCGGCTTCAGCACGCCGCCGGCGGAGAGGCCCAGGAAGACGTCCGCCCCCTCGATCACCTCGCCGAGGCGGCGGGCCCCGGTCTTCTTGGCGTAGCGGGCCTTCAGGGGGTCCATGTCCTCGACCCGGCCCTCGTAGACCACGCCCTTGATGTCGGTGACCCAGATGTTCTCGACGCGCACGCCCAGCATGACCAGCAGATCGAGGCAGGCCAGGGCCGCGGCGCCGGCGCCGGAGGTGACGAGCTTCACCTCCTCCACCTTCTTGCCGATCAGCTTCAGGCCGTTCAGCACCGCGGCGCCGACCACGATGGCGGTGCCGTGCTGGTCGTCGTGGAAGACGGGAATCTTCATCCGCTCCCGCAGCTTCGCCTCGATGTAGAAGCACTCGGGGGCCTTGATGTCCTCCAGGTTGATGCCGCCGAAGGTGGGCTCCATGGCGGCGATGATGTCGATGAGCTTCTCCGGGTCCGGTTCCTGCAGCTCGATGTCGAACACGTCGATGCCGGCGAACTTCTTGAACAGGACGCCCTTGCCCTCCATCACCGGCTTGGCGGCCAGGGGGCCGATGTTGCCCAGGCCGAGCACCGCGGTGCCGTTGGTGACCACGCCCACCAGGTTGGCCCGGGAGGTCATGCGCGAGGCCTCGGCCGGGTCGGCGACGATGGCATTGCAGGCCGCCGCCACTCCGGGCGAATAGGCGAGGGCCAGGTCGCGCTGGTTGGTCAGCCCCTTGGTGGGGACGACCGAGATCTTTCCGGGGGTCGGGGAGGTGTGGTACTCGAGGGCGGCGGCACTGAGGTCCTTGTCCATGGGGTCTCCTGGCAATGGGGCCCCGGGGGCAGGGGAAGGCAAGGCGCGGCGCGGTTTCCGCGATGCCCTTGCGCCGGGCCGGCCGGCGGGTGGCCGTCCGGTTGCGTCCTCCGGGGCTGGAATTCCGGTCTGTGGAACCGGTCCGAGGGAGCGGATTCTACGCCCCGCCAACTGACGCCTCCATTACGGGTATCCACAGCGGGCGGGGCCCGGCCCACAGGATGCTGCGGCGCATCATGTTGTGGGAGAATCCCGTCCATTCCACAGTGCCGGAGGCAGCATGAAACGCGTCGTCTTCAACCAGAAGGGAGGGGTGGGCAAGAGCACCATCACCAGCAACCTGGCCGCCATCGGCGCCAGCCGGGGTCGCCGCACCCTGGTCGTGGACCTGGATCCCCAGGCCAACTCGACGCGCTACCTGCTCGGTGACGGGGCCGACGGCCTGGCGCATACGGCCGTCGGTTTCTTCGACCAGATGCTGAGCTTCAAGCTGCGGCCCCAGCCCACGGACGCCTTCATCGTCGAGACGATGTTCGAGAACCTTGCCGTGCTGCCCGCCGATCCGGCCCTGGAGGAACTGCAGGCCAAGCTGGAACAGCGCTACAAGATATACAAGCTGCGCGAGGCGCTGGACGCCCTGGAAGGTTTCGACGACATCTGGATCGACACGCCGCCGGCCATGCACTTCTTCACGCGCTCGGCGCTGATCGCCGCCGACGCCTGCCTTATCCCCTTCGACTGCGACGAGTTCGCCCGCCGGGCCCTCTACTCGCTGCTGGAGAACGTGGCCGAAATCCGCGCCGACCACAACGCCGGCCTGGAGGTGGAGGGCATCGTGGTGAACCAGTACCAGCCGCGGGCAAACCTGCCCCAGCAGGTGGTGGCGGAACTGAAGGAGGAAGGGTTGCCGGTGCTCGCCACCATGCTCTCCTCGTCGGTGCGCATCAAGGAATCCCACCAGCATTCTTTGCCGATGATCCACCTGGACCCGCGCCACAAGCTGAGCCAGGAGTTCGTCGCCCTCTTCGACGAGTTGGAGGCCGTCCGCAAGGCACAGCAGAAGGCGGCGAACCGCAAGCGGGCCTGATCCTTCCGGCGCCCTGGCCTCCTCCGCCGCCCGCCACCCCGGCGGGCGGCCCGCTCCACTCCCCGCGTCCCGCTCCCCGCTCTCGACTCACCACTCCCCACCGAACCATTCGGCCCTAGACTACGGCCCCATGCCGATCGTCATCGCCGTCACCGTCGTCCTGGCCTTCCTGTTGGCCGCCACCTGGGCCCGCCTGCGCCGCCTGCAGCGAGACCGCTTCATTCGCGAATACGGTTTTCCCGGCGGGTTGCTCGACCGGCTGGCCAAGCGCCGGCCGGAATGGGATCTGAAGGCCCGGGTGCTGGTCGCCCGGGCGCTGCGCCAGTTCTTCCTGGCCTACCTGCATTCGGGCCGGCGCTGGGTTTCCATGCCCTCCCAGGCGGCCGACGACCTGTGGCACGAGTTCATCCTCTACACCCGTGACTACGACGCCTTCTGCGCGCGGGCCTTCGGGCGCTTCCTGCACCACACGCCGGCGGTCGTGCTTTCCGCCGACAGGAAGGGCAACGAGGGGCTGCGCCGCACCTGGTGGTGGTGCTGCAAGGAGGAGAACCTGAATCCGCGCAATCCGACGCGGCTGCCGCTCCTGTTCGCGCTGGACGCCAAGCTGGGCGTCGCCGACGGCTTCCATTACAGCCTGTCCTGTCGGCGCGAGGGGAGCGACAAGGCGGACGGCAGCAGCGCGAGCCCTTATTGCGCCGGCGACTTCGCGGATGCCGCCATCGACGGCGGCACGGATGGCTTCGGGGACGGGGGCATCGGGGACGGCGGGGCGGACGGGGGCGGGAACGGCGGAAGCTGCGGGGGCGGCTGCGGCGGGGACTGAAGCCGTGCCGATGCCCCGGGACGCCCGCGCGCTGTAGAATCCGCCCCCTTCGGGCCTGTAGCTCAATTGGTCAGAGCAGAGGACTCATAATCCTTTGGTTTGGGGTTCAAGTCCCCACGGGCCCACCAGGAATCCAGACGCCATCGGCATCGCAGCGCCGGTGGCGTGGCGGCGGGTCACCGGGCCGCGCCGCCGGGGAACAGCTTCTGCCAGATCCACCCCCCACGCCCTTCGCGCCCGCGCACCGCGTAGTCCAGGACGTTGGCATTCTGCAGGGTCAGGTCGAGGCGGCGGCGGATGCCCGAATGCCCGGCCAGGAGCAGGTGGTCTCCCGGGGCGAGCGATTCCGCGCCGGACGGCATCGGAAGGGCCTCTCCGCCGCGCTCCAGCAGGAGTGGCAGGATGGGCAGGCGATCCTCCCGGGCGGCGTTGTCGCGCAGCAGATCCCCGAGGCGGATTCCGGTCTCGGCCATCAGCGCCCGATGGGCGGCGGGCGCCTCGCCGGCGTTCAGGCGCACGCCCCAGATCTCCGGCACCCGCCCGCCGTCCAGGTCCTGCAGTTGTCCGGCCAGGTCCCGGCAGCGGTCTTCGTCCCATCCCCGCACCAGGCCGAGGAAGCGGGTCAGCAGCGGCGTCGTCAGGATGGCCAGGCATTCCTGGGCGACGATGCGGCTCGGGACCATGTTGAAATCCGAGCGGAAGGCGTCGAAAAGGGCGGCGTTGGCGGCCTGGTTCTGGCGCGTGACGACGAAGAGGCGGGGATTCAATTCGTTCGCGGTGACGGCGATCGACAGGTTGTTCACGTCGTTGTCGCTGCCCGCCACGATGCCGACGGCCTCACGGATGCCCGCAGCCACCAGGGTCGCGGCGTCGGTGCCGAGACCGCGCACCGTGTTCAAGCCGTCGGGCTCCGGCGGTTCCGGGTCGATAACGGCGATGCCGATGCCGGCCGGCGCCAGATGCCGGACGACGGCGCGGCCGAAGCGGCCGTAGCCGCAGACGATCCAATGGCCCGCGGGCGGGCGGTGCGGCCCGGGCAGGTCGGCGCCGGGAAGGCCGGTCAGGATCTCGATCAGGCGGAAGCGCTCCGGGGCCGCGACGCCCAAGGCCAGGTACTCCGCGAAACGCTCGAAGGGATCGATGATGTGGTCCGTTCCGAAGGAGGCCATGTTGGCGGCCACCAAGGGACTGCGCGCCCGGGCGAGGACCGGTATGTCCGGATTGAGGAGGCGGGTGGCGATGGAAACGGCCAGGTTGGTCTCCTCGTCGTCGGTCAGGGCGAGCACGGCGCGGCACTTGGGATGCCGCAGGCCGGCCAGGACCAGGGTGGCTGGCTGGCGGGCATCGGCGGCGAGCGTCGGGGTGTCGGTCTTGAAGTCCTCCAGGTCCAGTTCCTGGACGCGCAGTTCGTCCTTCTCGACGATGACGAACTTGCGGCCGAGCCTGTCCATGGCGTGGCAGACGAGGCTGCCCGTCTCGCCGCAGCCGCATATCAGGTGGAAAGACTCCCGGATGTTGCGCACGCGGCGGGCGAAGCGCCCCGCCACCAGCGTGTTCTGGAAGCCCTTGTCCTGGAAGAGGGCCAGGAGCGTCAGGATCGAATAGGACCAACCGATGACCGTCAGGTAGATGCAGATCGTGACCCAAAGGCGCTGGGCGTCGGAAAATGCCGTCGGTATTTCCCCGAATCCGATCGTGGTGGCGGTGTAGCTGACGAAGTAGAAGGCGTGGAAGAAGCTCAGGGGCGGCGCCGGCTGGCCATTGGCGTCCACCCCGGGCGCCAGGGTCAGGCCGAGGACGGACACGGCGTAAATGACGATCAGGACGATCAGCGGCGCCCGCATGCGCCGCAGGACCAGGAAGAAGACGCTGTTCATGGCGTGGCGTCCGTTGGGACAGGTCGGCAAGGCCCGGTCGGGACCCCGCTAGCGACGCATCATCACCGTTTCCGCGATCAGGATGACGACCGAGACGACGTTGGCGAACAGGGCTCCGCCGGAAAGGGAGACGACGCTGGAGGTGACGTGGGGCGTCATCCCGGTCCCGGTCACATGGACCGCCACGGCCCAGGTGATGGCGGCGGCGAGCAGCTGCAGGTCGGCCACGAGGCTGGTGGACAGATGCACGGCGCCGATCTGGGTGCGGTCGCCGAACTTGAGCACGGTGGCGATCAGGTTGACGACGATCGCGGCGAAGAGCTCGTAGACGTTGTGCAGTTCCGGGCGGTCGATCTCGCCGATGAAGAACCCGAAGTTCAGGGTGGCGGCCAGAACGATGAAGAAGCCGAATATTACTTTTTCGAGATTCACGATTCCTCCCCGGCGGGCTTCCCTTCCCCGCCTGCACCGTTAGTTTATCGCCGGCACATCCCCTGTGCGGCCGGTGTGTTGTTGGGGTGACGGAGGGGAGGTGGAGGGGTGAGAGAGGAGGGGGGAGGCGTCGGGGATGTTGAAGGGTGGAATGGGGATTCAGAAAGCACGAAGCCCGCGCTCCTGGGGTGGAGGGCGGGCTTGGTGTGGGAAGGGGAGTCTGGTGCTGACCTACTTTCGCCGGCGGGAAGCCGACTATCATGGGCGCGGAG
>JAEUNJ010000306.1 GCA_016791145.1 Rhodocyclaceae bacterium
CCGGGGGCATCTCGAGCACCTGCAGGAAGGGCCCCAGGTCGGCCTTGGCGTCCAGCGGCAGGCTGAAGGAGAGGGCCAGGGCGGGCGAACCGTCCAGTTCCCGGTGCGCTGCATCGGCCACCTCGAAGGCGACGCCTTCGCCGGAGAGTTCTCCCGGGCTTCCGGACGACGGCAGCCGGTCGGCCAGGAACCAGGCCGCAAGGCCCGCGGCCAGCAGCGCCACGACGGCGACGACGGGGGCCACGCCCCGGTGCTTGTTCCGGAAGGGGAAGTTCATGGGTGCTCCGCGGGAGGAAAAATGCGCACGGAATTCTAGCCCGCCACCATCGAATCCGGGGAGAATCCGGGCGACTTCAGCAGGGGGCGGCCGACCGGTCGGATCGGCGGGAATGATTGACGGATCCTCGGAGGCTGGCATACTTCGTCCCGTGAACGCGAGAACCGAGGCCCCCGCCCACCCGCTGCGCCGACGCCGTCCGGAAGACCTTCCGGCGGTGCCGCGCCCCCTCGCCCAGGGTCTGTTCTCATTCAGTCGGCGCGCGCGTTGCCGTCCAATGCGGATGATCGCGCGAAGCGAGGCGAAGTGAAGGGTGGGTCCCCTTCGCAAGACTCGCGACAAAGCGAGCGCCGCATTTGACGGCAACCCGAAGGGCTGGGTCCTGGCGGGTCGCATGCCGGCGTTGCTCCCTCCTCATGTGGAACAACCACATCGCGTCGGTCGCGCCTGGGCCTGCCACCCGCCGGGGCCCGGCGCACGCGTCGCCTGAATGAGAACAGACCCTCAGTCCCCGATCCGCTTCACTCGTATCGACCCCGAGGCCACGGCAAGCACCGTGGCCTTTTCGTTTTTCACGTCCCCAGGAGATGCCCATGACCACCCCCGCGACCGTCCCCGTGCCCGACCCCGGTCCCGACACCGATGCCCTGATGTGGATCACCGCCCGCCCCGACCTGGTCTTCGTGGAAGGCCGCGGGTCCTGGCTGACGGACCACCGGGGCAAGCGCTACCTGGATTTCGTCCAGGGCTGGGCGGTGAACTGCCTGGGTCACTGCCCGCCGGTCGTCGCCCGGGCCCTGGCGGACCAGGCGCAGCGGCTCATCAACCCCAGCCCGGCCTTCTTCAACGAACCGGCGGCGAGGCTCGCCCGGCGGCTCGCGGAGGTCTCCTCTTTCGACCGGGTGTTCTTCGCCAACAGCGGCGCCGAGGCCAACGAGGGCGCCATCAAGCTGGCCCGCAAGTGGGGCCGCCTCCACCGGGGCGGCGCCTACGAGATCATCACCTTCGAAAACGGCTTCCACGGCCGCACGCTGGCCACCATGTCCGCCTCCGGCAAGCCGGGCTGGGACCGGCTCTTCGCGCCCCAGGTGCCCGGTTTCCCGAAGGCCCGCTACAACGACCTCGACTCGGTGGAAGCCCTGATCGGTCCGGACACGGTGGCCGTCATGCTGGAACCGGTCCAGGGCGAGGCGGGCGTCGTACCGGCCGAGCCCGGTTTCCTGCAGGCGCTGCGGGACCTGACGCGGCAGCGCGGCCTGCTGCTGATCGTGGACGAGGTGCAGACCGGCGTGGGCCGCACCGGCAGCCTCTTTGCCCACCAGCGGGCCGGCATCGAGCCCGACGTCATGACCCTGGGCAAGGGCATCGGCGGGGGGGTGCCCCTGGCGGCGCTTCTGGCCCGGGAGGAAATCTGCTGCTTCGAGGCGGGCGACCAGGGAGGCACCTACAACGGCAACCCGCTGATGGCGGCGGCGGGACTAGCGGTGCTGGGAACAGTCCTGGCCCCGGGTTTCCTGGATGCGGTGGTCGCCCGCGGCGAAACCCTGGGCCGCGGCCTCGCCGACCTTTCGGACCGCCTCGGCCTGGGTGGGGAGCGGGGCGCCGGGCTGCTGCGCGCCCTGGTGCTGCCGGACCCAATGGCCCCTGCCGTCGTGGAGGCGGCACGGACCCTGGCGCCGGAGGGCCTGCTGGTGAACGCGCCCCGCCCCAACCTGCTTCGCTTCATGCCGGCCCTCGACCTGTCCGAGCCCGAGGTGGACCGGATGCTGGTGATGCTGGAGGAGGCGCTGCGTGCCGTGGGTGGCGGATGAGCGGAACGGGGACGCCCACATTGTCGCCGGCGCGACAGTCGGCCGGAGGGGGCCGTGTAGAATCCGCCGGATTATCGAGGCCCCCCACCGCCCATCCCCGGAGGAATGATGCTCTACACCGTCACCGTCTCTTTCGGCGAAACCAGCGAATACGAGTTCAAGTTCATCGACGACGAGATTTCGGGCCTCCCCAGGGACCAGGCGCGGGCCTGGCTGCACAGGGAATACGAGGCGCTGGAATGCGCCCCGCGCAACCCCGTCGGCAAGATCCTGCTGCTCGATGTGATCCTCGACGTGGCCAAGTATGGCGGCGAAAAGCGGTTTGCCGAGGGTGGCGAGTGGGCCAGGACCTTCGTCCACAGCGTCGGCGCGGCCCTCGGCCGGGACACGGTGCGGATCGACGTGCCCAACCTGGTGGTCGGCTGAAGGGCACCTGAATCGCCGTCGACCGCGCGGCGTTCCCATTCCGGAGATTCCAGGCCCATGAATCTCAGCCGGAAAACAACCCTCTTCTTCGCAGGTCTATTGCTCGGCCTGATCTTCGTGCTCGTCGTCATCGGGCTCTATTCCTTCCGCGCGTTTTCCATCACTTCCGCCACGGAACACGTGCGCTCCGCCGCGGAGATCGTCCGGGTCCATCTGACCGAATCGATGATCAACGGCGTCATCGACCGGCGCGAGGGCTTCCTGCGCCGCCTGACCGAGGTGCAGGGGCTCAAGTCGGCCAGGATCGTCCGCGGCAGCGGGGTCGAGCGCCAGTTCGGCCGCGGCCTGACCCAGGAACAGGAGCCGGACCTGATCGAGCGCCAGGTGATGGCCTCCGGCCGCCCCCACTACGCCCTGATCGAGGACAACGGGTTCAGCACCTTCCGGGGCACCATCCCCTTCGTGGCCACGGCGGCCGGTTCCCCGAACTGCCTCCAGTGCCACCAGGCCCGGGAAGGCGAGGTGCTCGGCGCGGTCACCATGACGCTGTCCGTGGACCATCTGCGCAAGGAAGCGGTGGATACGATGGCCGGCATCCTGGCCGCGGTGATGCTGTTCGGCCTGTCCACGCTGTGGCTGCTGCGCCGCCTGATGCTCCCGGTGGCGCGCACCGCCCGGGAGGTGGAAACGGCCGTGGAGCGGGCGGTGGAGGGGAACTTCAAGTCCCGCGTCGAGGCCAGGACGTCCGACGAGATCGGCCATATCGCCTCCGAGATGAACCGGCTCCTGGGCGCCCTCGACGACGGCCTGAACCGCATCGTCCGACGCGTATCCGAACTCACGCTGCGCACGCCCAGGGAAGGCGAGAACCTGCTGACCACCACCGCCGACATGGTGGACAACCTGGCGAAGGCATCCCATTTCAAACAGGCGATCGAGGAAGACGAGACCAAGTCCGAGATCTACCAGCGCCTGGTCCGGACGATGGAGACGGAATTCGGGCTGCGCGAGTTCTCCGTCTACGAGGTCCACCAGACCAAGCACCACCTGATCCCCGTCTACGTGGATGGCCAGCTCTTCGCCGAATGCCGCTGGTGCGACCCGGAAGTGCTGGTCCGCAACGAGGCTTGCCGGGCAAGGCGCACGGGCCATCTGGTCGATTCCGTGTCGGCACCCGCGATCTGTACCGCCTTCCGCCCGCCGGTCGGCCTGGAGGACCGGCAGCACATCTGCTTTCCGGTGCTCCAGTCGGGCAACGTGGGCAGCGTCGTCCAGCTGATCGCGCCGGCGGGAGACGGGCCGCGCTTCCAGCGGATGGTGCCCAACCTGAGCGTGTTCCTGCGCGAGGCCGCCCCGGTCCTGGAGGCGAAGCGGCTCATGGAGACCCTCAAGGATTCCACCTTGCGCGATCCCATGACGGGGCTGAACAACCGGCGCTTCCTGGAGGAATACGTCGAGACCCTGATGGCCGGCGCCAAGCGCCACAAGGGCCACCTGGTGATCCTGATGATCGACCTGGACTTCTTCAAGATGGTGAACGATGCGCACGGACACGATGCCGGAGACGCGGTGCTGAAGGAACTGGCCAAGGTCCTCCGGCAGTCCGTGCGGGCCTCCGACCTGGTGCTGCGCTACGGCGGCGAGGAGTTCATGGTCATCCTGCAGGACACGGACGTGGAGAAGGGTGTGCTGGTGGCGGAGAACATGCGTCTGGCGGTGGAGAAGCTCAAGATCCAGATCGGCGGCCTGGTCCTGCAGAAGACGGTTTCCATCGGCGTATCGGATTTCCCGGGGGACGGCGAGACCTTCTGGCAGGTGGTGAAGTTTGCCGACATCGCCCTGTACCGGGCCAAGGAGGAAGGCCGCAACCGGGTGGTCCGCTTCCGGGCCGACATGTGGCAGGAGACCGCCGCCTACTGAAGCGGGCGATGCACGGACGGTGCGGCGGGACCGCCCAATACGCATAAGGAAAACCTTATATAAGGCATTAGGATGCCTGATTGACGGATTAGAACGCTTGGCTTGTCTAGATTTCCGACCTGTTGCGATAATCCCGCGATAACAACGAGTTTTCCCCCGGAGAACGCCGGGGATGGTCCGGAGGAACCGCGAGCCCGCGCGATAACTGCGGCGGTCGCGCCAGGCAGGATTCACCAACCCCGCCCCCCTTCGGTTCGTCTCCCGCCCACGAACGCAATTCGCCGCCGAAACTAGGGAGGAGTCGATGGCCGAGGAACCGCAAGGGTCGCCCCAGGGCGCCGCACCGGACGAGAGTGGAATCATCAATCGGCTGCGCCAGCCGCCGAAATGCTCGATGCTGCGCATGATCGTGGTCGGGGTGCTGGGCGGCATCATCGTCTGGGGAGCCCTGAACACCGGCATGGAATGGACGAACCGCACGGATTTCTGTCTTTCCTGCCACGAGATGACCATTCCCTACGAGGAACTCAAGAAAACGGTCCATTACAAGAACCGTTCGGGGACGACCGTATCCTGCGCCGACTGCCACGTGGCCAGCAGCAAGACCCCGGTCGATTACGCCCGCAAGTCCACCATGAAGCTCCTGGCCGCCCGGGACGTGATCGGCCACATCAAGGGAACGGTGGATACGCCGGAGAAGTTCGAGGCGTATCGCCTCGAGATGGCGAAGCGGGTCTGGCAGAAGATGAAGGATGCAGACTCCCGGGAATGCCGCAATTGCCACGACTTCAAGACCATGGACCCTGCCAAGCAGAAGGACCGCTCCGTGGTCAAGCACGAAGGTGCCGTCGAGGACGGAAAGACCTGCATCGATTGCCACAAGGGCATCGCCCACAAGCCTGTCCACCAGTTGCTGGAGCAGGAAGGCGCGGCGCCGAAGAAGGAAAGTTGATCGCCGCGGCCCCGGCGGGTCGGGGCCGCGCGCCAGTCCCCCGGACGGGGTCCATGTAGCGAGGAGCTGAAGATGAAGAAGACGGTATTGGCGGTTTTGGGTGTGTTCGTTGCCGGCGGTGCGATGGCGGCTCCGGACTGGGAAAAGGTGCCCGCGCGCAAGATGACGCTGTTCTTTCCCGGACAGTCCAGCCTGGAATGGGTGATGAACAAGGCCGACCACTCGGCCGTTCCCGACATCGTCGACAAGAAGCGTCCCTGCGCCAAGTGCCACGAGGGCGACGCCAACGAGATCGGTGACAAGATCGTCAAGGGCCAGCCCGTCGGCAGTTCCAAGTCGGTCCTCGAGCCCAAGCCGCCCAAGGGCAAGGTGGGATCGATCCCGGTGATGTTCCAGGCCGCCCACGACGGCAGCAAGATCTACTTCCGCTTCGAGTGGGTGCCGCCCCAGAACACCGACAACAAGATGGACAAGAAGAACGAGGTCAAGCTGACCATGATGTTCGATGGTGGCGGCACCGTGGACGGGGCGAACCTGAACGGCTGCTGGGGCACCTGCCACTCGGACTTGCGCTCCATGAAGGACGCGAAGGACGACAAGAAGACTAAGTACATCAAGGACGCCGACCTGGCGGCCGGCAAGTTCATGGACCTGATCCAGTATCGCAGCGGCAAGGGCGAGAAGCCCGTGGACGGCTGGGTGGACAAGGAACGCCACATGGAGGGCGGGAAGGGGCTGGTCAAGGTCGAGGGCAAGAAGGAGGGCAACAAGTGGGTCGTCACCTTCGAACGCAACCTGGCGGGCGGCGGCAAGGGAGACCATGCCATTGTCGCGGACAAGGTGTATAACTTCGGCTTCGCCATCCACGAGGACTATTCGGAGGCCCGGTATCACTACGTGTCCCTGGGCTACCAGTTCGGCCTCGACAAGGCGGTTCCCGACGTCAAGAACTACATCAACGTCACGAAGCAGTGACCGGTTCGCCGCCCCGGCGGCTGCATGCACGAAGGAGAGAGGAGATGCGTATGAAGAAAGCCTGGATGGGCGCGGCGACCCTTGCCGGAGCCTTGTTCGCGGGGGCGGCCTCGGCCGCGCCCCCGACGGCGGAGATGCTTTCGAACGCCTGCGCCGGCTGCCACGGCACCAAGGGCGGGAGCGCCGGCCTGACCATGCCCAGCCTGGCGGGCCAGTCCAAGGAAGCCATCATCGACGCCATGAAGAAGTTCAAGAGCGGCGAGCGGGCTGCCACGGTGATGGGCCGCCTGGCGAAGGGCTACACGGACGCCGAGATCGTCGCCATGGGCGAATATTTCTCGAAGCAGAAGCTGCATGCGACCAACCAGATGCTGGACAAGGCGAAGGTGGCCAAGGGCGCCAGCCTGCAGGAGGCCAACTGCTCGCGCTGCCACCTGGAGGACGGCAAGGAGGGCAAGGACGAGACGCCGGCCATGGCCAGCCAATGGCTGCCCTACCTGCAGATGCAGATGGAGATGTATCTCTCCGGCAAGCGCAAGATGCCCGAGAAGATGGAAGAGAAGGTCAAGCCCATGTCCAAGGAGGATCTGGACGCCCTTCTGCACTTCTACGCCAGCGTGAAATAAGGGAGAGAACGACATGACTCTGGATCGCAGAAGTTTCCTCAAGCTCCTCGGCGCGGGTGCCGGCACGGCCGGCCTGCCCATGATCGGCCGGGCGGCGGAACTGATGCCCAAGACCGGGCGCCGCGTGGTGGTCATCGGCGGCGGTTTCGGCGGCAGCATCGCCGCCAAGTACGTGCGCATGCTCGATGCCTCCATCGAAGTGGTGCTCATCGAACGGAACCGGCAGTTCGTCTCCTGCCCCTTCAGCAACCTCTATATCGGTGGCCTGATCAAGGACCTGTCCTCGCTGACAATCGGCTACGACAAGCTCGCCGCCAACCACGGCATCAAGATGGTTTACGAGGAGGTCACCGGCATCGACCCGGCGGCCAAGGTCGTCGCCACGAAGGGTGGGACGCTCGCCTACGATCGCCTGATCGTTTCCCCCGGTGTCGATTTCCGCACCGAGGAGATCGAGGGCTACGACCCCGTGAAGACGCCTGACGTGATTCCCCACGCCTGGAAGGCCGGCGCCCAGTCCACCCTGCTGCGCAACCAGCTGGAAGCCATGCCGGACGGCGGCAAGGTGATCATCAGCATGCCGCTTACACCCTACCGTTGCCCCCCGGGACCCTACGAGCGGTCCTGCATGATCGGCACCTACCTGAAGAAGCACAAGCCGAAGAGCAAGCTGCTCCTGCTCGACGCGAACCCGGACGTGGTGTCCAAGAAGCCGCTGTTCACGAAGGCCTGGAACGAGTACTACAAGGGGATCTTCGAATACGTGCCGGCCAAGAAGGTCACCCGCGTCGAGGCCGCCAACCGGACACTGGTGGTGGAGGGCATCGAGGACTTCAAGGGCGACGTGGTGAACTTCATTCCGCCGCAGCGCGCCGGCCAGATCGCCGTGGCCGCCGGCCTGGTGGGCCCGGACAAGAACTGGTGCCCGGTGAACCCCGTCACCTTCGAGTCCGCCAACCACAAGGACATCCACGTGATCGGCGACGCCTGCGCGCCCCCGTCGACGGGTGCCCCGATGCCCAAGTCGGGCTACTCGGCCAACTCCCAGGCCAAGGTCTGCGCGATGAACGTCGTGGCGCTGATGAACGGCCGCGAGACGACGGACCTTTCCGGGATCAACGTGTGCTACAGCGCGGTCAGCGAACACGAGTCGGTGAGCATCGCCGCCGTGTACAAGGTCGCCGAGGGCAAGATCACCGCCGTGCCGAATTCCGGTGGCATCTCCCCGGCGGACTTCTCGATTGCCAAGATGGAGCACACCTACGCGGAAAGCTGGCTGCGCAACATCCTGACCGAGATGTCCTCCTGAAGACGGCTCCGCCACCCCATGAAACAACGCCCCGGAAACGGGGCGTTGTTTTTTTCCGGGCCGGCCTGGCCTTCAGTCCAGGGCGCTGATGTAGGCGGCCACCGCGTTGATCTCCAGATCGGTCAGCTTGGATGCGATGGTGTGCATGACCGCATTGTCGTTGGTGCGGTCGCGCTTGGTGAAATCCTTGAGCTGCGATTCCAGGTAGGCCGCATGCTGGCCGGCAAGACGGGGCAGCTGCACCGTTCCCGCCCCCCTCGGGCCATGGCAGCTGGCGCAGGCCGCGACTCCGGAGAAGGGGTTTCCCTTCAGGTAGATGTAACGCCCGACGCCCGCCAGGTCCTCGTCGCGCACCCTCTGGGGGCGCGGCTTCTTCTGGCTGAAAAAGGTTCCCAGGGCCCGCATCTCCTCGGGACTCAGATCCCTCGCCTGGTCGCTCATCGTGCCCTTCCGGCGCCCGGCCTGGAAATCGGCCAGCTGCTTGGCGATGTACTCCGGATGCTGGGCGGCAAGCCGCGGAAAGATGGGACTGACGCTGTCGCCCTCGGGCCCGTGACACAGGGCGCACCGGTTTGCGACGATCTCGGAGATGCGCTTCGCGTCCGGCTCGGCGCCCGCGGTCGCGAACGCGGCCCAGGCGGCCATGACGGCGCCCAGCCCATTCAGGATCGCACGCTGTGTCGCCTCAGCCATGGCCCGTGCTGCCGAATCCGCCCGCTCCCCGCGCACTGGCCGCGAAGTCGTCGACCACGTTGAAGGCGACCTGCAGCACGGGTACGACCACGAGTTGTGCGAGGCGGTCCATGGGATTGAGCGTGAAGGTCTCATGCCCCCGGTTCCAGGTGGAGACGAAGATTTCCCCCTGGTAGTCGGAATCTATCAGCCCCACCAGGTTGCCCAGGACGATCCCATGCTTGTGGCCCAATCCGGACCTGGGCAGTATCAGCGCCGCCAGGCCGGGGTCTGCCAGATGGATGGCCATGCCGGTGGGGACCAGCCGCGTGTCGCCGGGATGCAGTTTCATCGGCGCCTCGATGCACGCCCGCAGGTCCAGTCCGGCCGAACCGGCCGATGCGTAATGGGGCGGATTGTCGCGCAGGCGGGGATCGAGGAGCTTGACGTCGATGCGGTGCATGGCTCAGGAAAGCATTCCCGCGATGTGCGTGACGATGGCACGGGCGACGCTCAGCTTGTCGCCAGGTGGAACCGGATGCACCCCGTGGTCGTCGTAGAGGCATACCTGGTTGGTCTCGCCGCCGAGGCCGTGCTGGACCAGGTTGCCCACCACCAGCGGCAGACGCTTGGCCTGGCGCTTGCCCTGGGCATACTCGTCGAGGTTCTGGCTCTCGGCGGCGAAACCCACGCAGAAGGGCCGAACCGGCCTCGCCGCCACCTCCGCCAGAATGTCCGGGTTCGCCGCGAGTTCCAGGGTCATGTTCCCGCTGCCCTTCTTGATCTTGTGCGGACGGGATTCGACGGGGCGATAGTCGGCCACGGCGGCAACGCCGATGAAGATGTCGTGGCCATCCACGGCGGCCATGACCTCGCGCCGCATGTCCAGGGCGGATACGACATCCTTCCGCACGACGCCGCGGGGGGTCGGAAGGGCCACGGGACCCGCCACCAGCGTCACGACGGCCCCGGCCTCCCGGCAGGCCCTCGCCAGCGCGAAGCCCATGCGCCCGGAACTCGAGTTGGTGATGCCGCGCACCGGATCCAGGGCCTCGAAGGTCGGGCCCGCCGTCAGGAGCACCCGGCGTCCCGCCAGTATCCTGGGCTGAAGGAAGGCGACGAGTTCCTCGCACAGCTCCGCGGCCTCAAGCATCCGGCCCTCTCCCACCTCCCCGCAGGCCTGCTCGCCGCTGGCCGGGCCCAGGATCACGATACCGTCGGCCCCCAGCTGGGCGGCGTTGCGGCGCGTCGCCGGGTTCTCCCACATTTGCCGGTTCATGGCGGGGGCCACCAGCAGCGGGCAGTCGCGGGCGAGACAAAGGGTCGAAAGCAGGTCGTCGGCGAATCCGTGGGCGAGCTTGGCGATGAAATCGGCCGTGGCCGGCGCCACCAGCACGGCGTCGGCGCCGCGGCTCAGGTCGATGTGGGCCATGCCGCGCGGCCCGCTGTCCCAGAGCCCCGAAGCGACCGGCCGCCCGGAGAGGGCCTGGAAGGTGGTCGGCGCAACGAAGTGGCCCGCCGCCTCGGTCATCACCACGTCCACGGCGGCCCCGGCCTTGACCAGCAGGCGCGTGAGCTCGGCGGCCTTGTACGCGGCGACGCCGCCAGTCACCCCGAGAACGATGCGCCTGTCATCCAGGTCGGCCATTGCGGTTAGAATCCGGCATCCATTGAATGCGGGGAATTCTAACCCATGGCCATCCGCGACTGGCCCGAGGACGAGCGGCCCCGGGAGCGCCTGCTGAAGCTGGGTCCCGAAGCCTTGAGCCCGGCCGAGCTGCTCGCCATCTTCCTGCGCGTCGGAACGCGCGGAAAGAGCGCCGTGGAGCTGGCGCGGGAACTGCTGACGGCGCACTGCGGCAGCCTTTCCCGGCTGGCCGGGGCGTCGCCGGCCGAACTGGCGCGCCTGCCGGGCCTGGGCCCGGCCAAGGCCGCACAGCTCGCCGCATCCATGGAACTGGCTCGCCGGGCGTTGGCCGAAGGCCTGCCGGCCCGCGACGTCTTCTCCTCGCCGGCGGCGGTCCGCGACTGGCTGCGGCTGCGCCTCGCGCCGCTGCCGCACGAGGTCTTCATGGCCCTGTGGCTCGACGCCCAAAACCGGCTCATCACGCACGACGAACTGTTTCGCGGCACCCTCACCCAGACGAGCGTCTACCCGCGGGAAGTAGTGAAACGGGCCCTGGAGCGCAACGCGGCCGGGGTGGTTCTCGCCCACAACCATCCCTCCGGCATCGCCGAACCCTCCCGGGCCGACGAACTGCTCACGCGCACGCTGAAGCAGGCCCTGTCTCTGGTGGACGTGAAGGTTCTCGACCACTTCATCGTCGCCGGCCCGGGGGCGCTCCTTTCCTTCTCCGAACGCGGCCTGCTTTGAAGCCGCCTCCCTCGGGGACGACCCGCGCGGGGCTCTGCCAAGACGCCGGCCGGAACATTTCCGGCTCCTGGTCGGCCGGCACGACCACCGAAGCGGACAGCCGAACGCGAAGATTCCCCGTCCGTTAGTCCGAACGGACTAAGGATTCCCGCCGGCCGCGTGACGGCGGTCACGGGGCCGCCAACCCCCCTGCCATCAGGTCCCCGGCACGTGACGCGGGTCACGGGCCCGCGGCCCGACCCGCCCTAGGATGCGCGCCTGATTCAATCCCGGCGGAGACCCGCCCCTCGACCGCGACAGGAAACAGCCATGACCCGCAAACACCGACTGAACCGTACCGCCCTCGCCCTGGCGACCGCCGTCGCCGCCACTCCGGCCCTGGCCGACACCGTCACCACCAGCGGCTGGTACTTCGGGGGCGGCAAGTCCGTTAACACCAAGACGACCGCCACCGTGATCTACGGCGGCAGCAGCCATTCGCCCATCGACAAGTCCGTGTCCGCCGGGGCGTTCCGGGCCACCTGGAACGGACGCACATTCGAGACCTACTGCACCGACATCTTCCAGACCATCGGTCTCACCGCCACTTACAGTGGGTTCTCGCTCCACGACGGTGACGCCTGGTTCTCTCCGGCCAAGGCCCGCGACCTGGGGCGGCTGTGGACCGTCGCCCACGACGGTGCCGGGGCCGACGCCGTGGATGCGAAGTCCTCCGCGGCATTCCAGATCGCCGCCTGGGAGATCCTCTACGAGTCCTCGGGGAGCTACAACCTGGCCAGCGGCGTCTTCCGGGCCTCCGGCGGTTCGGCCGCCACCGGCAGTCCGAGCGCCCTGCAGCTCGCCGGCACCTGGCTCGGTTCGCTTCCCTCGACCAGCCTCTACTCGGTGGACGTGCTGGTCAGCGCAACCCGCCAGGACCTGCTCGTGGCGACACCCGTGCCGGAGCCGGAGTCCTATGCTATGTTCATAGCCGGCCTGGGCTTGATGGCTGTAGTCGCCCGGCGCCGCTCCATGTCTTTGGCATGATTTCTTCCGGACCCCGGGACGGAAGCGGCGGCCTTCGCCGCGGTGCGCGAGTGGCTCGGAGGCCGCTGCCCCGTTTAACAGGAGCCGGATGTGAATTCAGTCACGCAAAACCGTCCCCATTAGTCCGAACGGATCATTGCCCGCCAGATGCACCGGTTGCTATCGTTCAACCGTGGAATGAGTAGAAAACATTCATTCTTCATCAACCCAACCTTTCGAAAGGGACAACTCATGCAACTCAAATCCATCGTCAAGGGCATCGCCGCCATGGGCATCGCCGCGGCCTTCGCCACGCCGGCGCTGGCCACCGACAGCTTCAAGGTGAGCGGCTTCACCCACGGCAGCCAGGCCGTCACCATCAAGGACACCAACCCGTCCACCGGCGGCGCCCATACCTACGGGGCCGGCGAGGTTTCGGTGACGTGGAACGGCAAGACCTTCGACGCCTTCTGCGGCGATATCTACCAGACCATCAGCTTCGGCACCGTCTACACGAACGAATACACCTACATGACCACGACGGCCCGCTACGGCGCGACGGCCGCGGCCGACCTGGGCCGGCTGTGGTCCGCCTGGAACGCCGACCAGAACGCCAGTTCCACCAAGACGGCCGCGTTCCAGCTGGCGGTGTGGGAGATCGTCAACGAGAACACGAACCCGGTGCCCGGCTTCACCTACAACCTCGGCACCGGCGAGTTCACCGCCACCTCCGGCGCCGCCGGCGTGATCTCCCAGGCCCAGTTCTACCTCAACAACCTGGGCAGCGGCACCGCCCAGCTGGGTGTCGCCGCCAGCCGTTACCACCAGGATTTCCTGGTGCCCGTGCCGGAGCCCGAGACCTACGCCATGATGCTGGCCGGCCTCGGCCTGATGGGCGTGGTGGCCCGTCGCCGGACCCGCGTCGCGGCCTGAACGCGAACGGCACTCCAGATCTCCTAGTTTCAGGGCCGGCGTTGCGCCGGCCCTTTTTTTCGCCTGCGGTCCCGAAGAAAAACCATTTGCAGTCCGCGGCGTGACTCTCGTATAATCACCGGCTTCGCTCGAACGACGCGAGCACTCAACCCGAGAATTCCTGGAGAGCAAGATCATGTCCCGTGTCTGCCAAGTGACGGGGAAGGCGCCGATGGTAGGGAACCACGTTTCCCATGCCAACAACAAGACCAAGCGCCGCTACCTGCCCAACCTGCAAAACCGCCGTTTCTGGGTCGAGTCGGAGAACCGCTGGGTGCGCCTGCGCGTGTCGAACGCGGGCCTGCGCACCATCGACAAGAAGGGCATCGACATCGTCCTCGCCGAGCTGCGTTCCCGCGGCGAAGCGGTCTAAGCACGGAGATCCGCCATGGCCAAAGGCATCCGCGAAAAGATCAAGCTCGAATCCACGGCCGGTACCGGCCATTTCTACACGACGTCCAAGAACAAGCGGACGACCCCGGAGAAGCTCGAGTTCATGAAGTACGACCCCAAGGCGCGCAAACACGTGGCCTACAAGGAAGTCAAGCTGAAGTAAGGGATCGCCGGAGCACAAAAAACCCGCCATTGGCGGGTTTTTTTTCGTCCGCTGCCCGGGCCGGGGAACGGCGCCGGGCACCCTCAAACCGCGTAGCTGCGCAGGCGCAGGGAGAACTCCTCCAGTTGCCTGATGCCGCTCTGCTCGGCGCGGCGAATCCAGTCCTGGAGCTGTTGCACGAGCTGTTCGTGGGTAGCCGTGGAGCGCGCCCACAGGGCCTCCAGCTCTGCCCTCATGGCTACGAGTTTCGCCAGGCACTCGCTGCGATCGAGCAGCGGCTGGGCCTCCGCCCGGGAAGGCGACTCGCCGCCCCCCTCCCGCAGCAGACGTTTCACCGTGCGGCCTTGACGCCCATCCACCCGCAGTCGGCGGATCTCCTCGGCCGCGGCCTCTCGGGCGGACTTGAGATAGCGGGCCAGGACATCGTAACGATGGGTCAGGACCGCCTGGAGGGTGTCGAGGTCCGCGTTCGGGCGCAACCGGCCGAAACGGGCACGGGGGGCGATCTTCTTCACCCGGGCCTGGCCCAGCATTTCGAGCAGCCGGATGTAGGTCCAGCCGATATCGAACTCGTACCATTTGTTCGACAGCTTGGCCGACGTGGCGTAGGCGTGATGGTTGTTGTGCAGTTCCTCGCCGCCGATCAGGATGCCCCAGGGCAGGATGTTGGTCGAGGCATCCCGGCACGCGAAGCTGCGGTAACCCCAGCAGTGCCCGACCCCGTTGATGACGCCGGCCGCCCAGAAGGGAATCCAGGCCATCTGCACCGCCCAGATCACGGCCCCCGGGATGGCACCGAAAAGCGCCAGGTCGATGCCCAGCATGATGACGATGCCCGCCTTGTGCAGCGGCGTATAGAGGCGGCGTTCGAGCCAGTCGTCCGGGGTGCCATGGCCGTAGCGCTCGAGGGTCTCCGGATTGTGGGATTCCTTCACGTACAGGAACACCCCGCCCCAGAGGACCCGGTTGAGCCCCAGGACCTGCGGGCTGTGGGGATCGTCGGGCGTCTCGCATTTGGCGTGGTGCTTGCGGTGGATGGCCGCCCACTCCCGGGTGATCATGCCCGTGGTCAGCCAGAGCCAGAAGCGGAAGAAATGGGACGGAACCGGCCCCAGGTCCAACGCCCGGTGCGCCTGGTGCCGGTGGAGGTAGATCGTCACCCCGGCGATAGTGACGTGGGTCATGGCCAGGGTGGCGGCCAGGTAGCCCCACCACGGGAGATCGAGGATGCCGGACGGCAGGACGGGGGGCATGCGGGGACTGCCTTTCGTTACGGGGGTCGGCGGATTCTACGGTAATGCCACCCCGGAACGGCCCCTGGAGGACCCGGTTTTCAGACTGCCGGACCGAGGAGGCGGACTTCCCGCTGCGGGAACGGGAATCCGATTCCTTCCGCCTGGAAGGCCCGCCAAGCGGCCAGGTTGATCTCCGATCGCAGCGCGGCCGTCGGCGCCTGGGGATCGTCGATCCAGAAACTCAGCTCGAAGTTGACGCCGGAGTCCGCGAAGGCAACCAGGAAGGCGGCCGGCGGCGGATCGGCCAGGACCCGGTCCCGGGCAGACGCGGCGGCCGCCAGAATGGCCATCACCCGGTCCGGATCAGCGCCGTAGGCCACCTGGAAGGGCAGCGTGAGCCTGACCCGGCGGTCGGTATAGGACTCGTTCAGCACCACGCTGCCCACCAGAAGTTCGTTGGGGATGATGGCCTCCACTCCGGACCCGGCGCGCACTACCGTGTAGCGGGTGGTGATCCGGGTCACCTGGCCCTTCTCCTGTCCGACGGCGATCACGTCGCCGATGCGGATCGATCGGTCCAGCAGGATGATGAAACCCGCCACGTAGTTGCTGGCGATCTTCTGCAGGCCGAGGCCCAGGCCGACCCCGAGGGCGCCGCCGAATACCGAGAGGGTGGTCAGGTCTATCCCGACCAGGGGCAGGCCGATGAGCACGGCGACCACCAGCAGCAGGGCCTTCGAGAGCCGCGAAAGCACCACGCGGAGGTTGGAGTCAATGCCCTCCACCGCCATCAGCCGGTTTTCCACCGCGCCCCCCAGCCACAGGGCCACCAGCAGCGTCACCAGGACCGTCCCGGCCCCCTGGATCAGCATCCACAAGTCCAGCTTCTGCTTCCCGACCGCGAAATGCACGCTCTCGAGCATGCCGATCACGTCCGGCAACAGTCCCGTGATGTGGAGGGCCACCACACCCCACGCCGAGAAGGCGAACAACCGCTCGAAGGATCCCAGCCAGCCGGCCCGGCCGAAGGCATGGCGGATGACGAAGAACACGATCCGGATGACCAGCAGCGAGCCCAGCAACGGCAGGGCGAGCTTCAGGAGGTTCAGCCGCAGCCAGGGTTTCAGCAGGGCGCCCGACAGGGCTACCAGCACCAGGGCGGTAAGGGGAAAGGCGATGCGCAGCAGGCCGCCCTGGCCGAGCCGCCACACGCCGTCCCGCGCCGGACGGACCGGCAGGCGCCGCTGGACCAGCCAGGCGATGCCCAGGCAGGCGGCCAGCACGAGGACCTGCCAGACGATCTCCGGCTGCTGGATGTCCGCCCAGAGTTCCCGGAGCAGCAGGCCGAATTCCCCCTTCATGGCACCCGTGCCTCCGGTGCCGGCGCGAAGGGGACCGCGTCGTCCCGATGGCGCAGCCAGTTGCCCAGGTAGGCCGCGGCGACCGGCTTCGCGCCCCGCATCAGGACCAGGTTCTCGGCGTTGCGTGCCTGGGCCGAATAGCTGTAGTTGTAGCTGCCCGTCACCACCACGGGGTCATCCCCTTCGGCGTCGATGAGGACGATTTTATTGTGGGCCGCCGCATAGCGCACCTCGAGCCGGACATCGATGCCTTCTGCATGGAGCTGGGGGAGCAGGCTGTTCTCGCCGCGGCTCGCCATCTCCTGGTCCGCCAGCACCTGGACGGCGAGGCCCCGGGCCCGAGCCTCCGTGAGGGCCCGGGCGAAGTTCCGGCTGGTCAGCAGGTAGGCCTGCACCCGCACGCTGCGCCGGGCCTGGCGGACGGCACGCAGCAGCGCCCCCTCCGCATCGTCCCAGGGCGTGAAGAAGACCTCCACCGTGCCCTCGGCGGGCCAGGGACCCGCCGCCGCCCCGGCGCCCGGCAGGGCGATCAGGGCCGCCGCCGCCCAGGCGGGGAGGCCCTTGATCATGTCCTTTCCAGCACGGCGGCAAAGAAGCCGTCGGTGCCATGTACGTGGGGCAGCAGCACCAAGTCGTCGCCGCACCGGGCGGCGATACCCTGGGCGGCAAGAATCTCCGCGGCGGAAACGCGGTGGTAATCCGGGTGGGCGGCCAGGAAGGCATCGACGATGGCCGAGTTCTCCTCGGGCAGCAGGCTGCAGGTGGCATAGACGAGACGGCCGCCCGCCTTGGGCAGGCGGGCCGCCCCGGCCAGGATGTCGGACTGCTTGCGGGCGAGCTCGGCAACGCTTTCCGGCGTCTGGCGCCACTTGAGATCCGGGTTCCGCCTGAGGGTGCCGAGGCCGGAACAGGGCGCGTCAACCAGCACCCGGTCCACCTTGCCGGCCAGCCGCTTGACCCGCGCGTCGTTCTCCCCGGAGATGCACACGGGATGGACGTTGGAGAGTCCGGCCCTCGCCACCCGCGGCCTCAGCTTGGCGAGCCGCCGATCGGCCACGTCGAAGGCGTAGAGGCGCCCGGTGGAGCGCATCAGGGCACCCAGCAGCAGGGTCTTGCCGCCGGCGCCGGCGCAGAAATCCACCACCATCTCGCCGCGCCGCGGAGCCACCAGGTGGCCCAGCAACTGGCTGCCCTCGTCCTGCACCTCCACCAACCCCTCCAGATACAGCGGATGCCGGGCCAGCGCGGGTTTCGTCGCCAGCCGGATGCCGAGCGGCGCCAAGGGACAGGCGACCGCCTCTATGCCATCCTCCGCAAGCCTCGCCAGGACGGACGGCCGGTCCGTCTTCAGCGGATTGACGCGCAGGTCCAGGGGTGCCGGCTGGTTCAGGCCCCTGGCCAGCGCGAGCACTTCCGGGGCGGTCATCACCCCCGACAGGCGTTCGACGAGCCAGTCGGGCATGTCCGCCTGGTCGGCGAGGCCCGAGGGCGATTCGTGCGCCGCCTTGAGGCGCGACAGCCATTCCCCCTCCGCCGCCGGCAGGATCTCCGCGAGCTGGCGCTGGCCCTGTCCCGCGAACCGGACCAGCGCCGCGAGGACGAGATGGCGGGCCGGAGGTTCCCCGTCGCCGGCCGCCCGGCACCAGGCAGCCAGCGTCCGGCGTCGGCGCAGCACCGTGTAGGCGGTCTCGGCAACCACTGCCCGCTCGCGCATCCCCAGGTCCTTGCGCTCCCGGAAGAACTGGGACAGGACCCCGTCGGCGGGCTGCGAGAAGGCCAGCAGCCGGAGCAGCGCGGACTCAGTGGCGTCCACGACGCGGGAACTCAGGCGCCAGGCCATCAGGGCCGTCCTTTCTCGCCGGCCAGCGGCGGATCGATTTCCTCGGCGAGTTGCTCGAAGGCCTCGCCCTTGCGATCCACGTAACGGATCTTCACCGGCAGACGCGGCGGCGCCAGCGCGATCCAGACATCCGTGGCCTCGACGCCCGACCGGGCCTTGAGGTGCAGCACCCGGACATCGCCCATCCTCAGTGCCAGCATTTCCTCGCCCAGGATCTCGAAGCGGTAGCGATCGAGCTTGCCGGTCGTGGCGATCGGCATTTCGACGGCGCCCTGGCCCGGAGCGGACAGGGCAAGCTGGTAGATCATCGAGAGCAGGTCCTGCGTCCCGGCCGGCAATGGCGCCTCCCGGACGCCTCCGTCGGCAAAGGCGATCCGCGCGGCCTCCCAGTCCAGACGCGCGTAATCGATGCGGGCGTCACGCTCCCGGCGGAACTCCCCGGGACGCAGGCCGGCGGCGGTGACCGTGCCCTCGCTGACCTGGACGACCCGCGCGGGTTTGAAAAGCGAGGCGAGTCCGGTCGTCTCGACCACGTTGCGCAGGATGTAGGTGAAGCCGTCCTGCCGCCACTCATGGACCGCCTGGCCGATCACGAACCCCTGGTCCCCCTGGGTCACGGAAAACCGGATGCGTCCCTTGGCGGGCAGGTCGATGGCCGCTGCCTGGGGTGGGGCGGGACTGGCAGGCGGGTCCGCCGAGGCCGGAACGGCGGCCTTCGGAGGCGCTTCGGCGAACACTTGCTCCCGGGGCGGAGGGACGACGGGAGCCCGTGCATCGGATGTTCCCGTGGCCGCCGCCGATGGTTGGACGGGGACGTGATTCTCCCGCCTGGCCGGCGCGGGAACCCGAGGAACCACCGGATCCATCGGGGGCGGCTTGACCGGCGTCTTCGGCCGCGCGGCGAGGAATGCCTGCAGTCCGGCCGGTTCCGGCAGCGGGTCCAGCGACGGCAGCCCCCAGCCCGGCGAAGTGATGACGGCAGCATGGATCAGCACGGAGACTCCCACGGCCAGCGCGAAGCCCCGTTGCCGTGAATCCAATTCAGGCTTCCCACGGCGCGATCAATGCATCCGGGCCGCCGGCACCCGCAATGCCGCCAGCGCACCGCACCCGGCCGTCGGGGCCGAGTTCCAGGCGTCCCTCCAGGAACCAGCGCGCGGCCAGCGGGTAGATCACATGCTCCCGCGCCAGCACCCGGCCGGCCAGGGCGTCCGGATCGTCGCCTTCCAGCACGGGCACGGCCGCCTGGATCACGATGGGACCGGCATCGAGCGTCGGCGTCACGAAATGCACGGTGCATCCGTGGATGCGGACCCCGGCGGCCAGGGCCCGCGCATGGGTGTCCAGTCCGGGGAAGGCCGGCAGCAGGGAGGGATGGATGTTCAGCATCCGACCGGCATAGCGGGCGACGAAACCGTCGCCGAGGATGCGCATGAAACCGGCCAGCATTACCAGCGCCACGTCGTGGCGATCCAGTTCCAGGGCCAGCGCCGCCTCGAAGGCTTCCCGGCCCGCGAAGGACTTCCGGTCGATGACCGCCGTCGCCACGCCGCGTTCCCGCGCCAGGTCGAGGCCGGCCACGCCGGGGCGGTCGGAGATCACGACGGCGGCCCGGCCGGGCAGGCCTGCGTCGAGCAGCGCGCACATGTTGCTGCCTCGCCCGGAGATCAGGATGGCATAGTTCATTTCAGCGCCGGAACAGGCAGGAAGACAGCCGTGGCGAGGGTCTGGATCACCTTGACGACGGTGCGCCGCGTCTTGTCCTCCATGATCCGCGACAGGGTGTCCAGGTTGGCGATCAGCCTGCCGAACTCGCGCTCGAAGCTGAGGTTATGCACCGGGGCCATCTCGTTGGAGAGGAGCAGCGGCAATCCGTCCGGGCCGCGGCTCGAGGCAAGCTTCCAGGCCGCCACTTCCATGTTCCGGGCCGCGTTGTAGAGCTTCTGGGGATCCAGGTCGTCGATCACGAAAAACTCGTTCTTCTCATTGAACGCGGCGTGGGCCATGCCGCCCAGACCGCCCACCAGCGCCGCCACCCGATCGCCGCGGTAATCCTCGCCGAAGGCCAGGCGGACCGCGTCGACCCCGGTCCGGCCTTCCAGTTCCGGCAGCCGCCAGGCGAGCCGCGGATCGAAGAGCCGGTCCACGGCAGCCTCCAGGCCAGCCGAACCACCCTTGCGCCACTCCCTGGGATTACGCCGGTACAGCTTTTCGGCCAGGACCCGGAGGCCCCGGAACACCTCGGCCCGGTGCGCCTCGGCCACCCGGTCGATATCCGTCTTGGCGAGCTGTCCGGGATCGAAAACGGAGTCCGCCCGGCCGTCGCCGGCGCGGATCGAGCCACAACCGGCAATGCCCGCCGCCAGGGCCGCCGCAAGACCGGCCGCGACGGGAAGATTCGGCCAGATGCCCATGACGCATCTTAGCCGAAACCTCGATTTCAACCCCAGGCTATTGTTTTGTCTGGAACTTGTGGCTCAAGGCCGTCAGGACGACCGGCACCAGGGACAGGCCGATGATGCCCACCACGAGCAGGGAAAGATTCTGCCGGATGATGGGGATGTTGCCGAACCAGTAACCCCCCAGGGTCATGGAGAAGACCCACAGCACCGCGCCAAGGAGATCGAAGGCGAAGTAGCGGCGGTAGTCCATGGCGCCGACGCCGGCAACGAACGGCGCGAAGGTGCGCACCAGCGGCAGGAAGCGCGCCACGACCATGGTCTTTCCCCCGTGCCGCTCATAGAACGCGTGGGTCTTGTCGAAGGCGGCCCGGTTGAAGAAGCGGGAACTCTCCCAATGGAAGACCCGGGGGCCGACCCACCGGCCGATCCAGTAATTGGTGTTGTCGCCGAGCACGGCGGCCGCCATCAGTACGGCGATCAGGATCCAGATGTCGAAACCCACCTCCGGGCCGACGGTGGCAGCCAGGGTGCCGGCGACGAACAGCAGGGAATCGCCGGGCAGGAAGGGCGTCACGACCAGGCCCGTCTCGCAGAAAACGATCATGAACAAGATGGCGTACACCCAGGTCCCGTACTCGGCGAGCAGGACCGCCAGGTACTTGTCCAGATGCAGAACGATGTCGATGAACTGGGCGATGAAATCCACGGGGACGGGGGATCGGAATGGGCCGCGTAGTCTACCCGATGGCCTATCCGCCCCCTGGCGTTCCCGCGGGGCAGACCGCCAACCAGCGCACGCCCGGAGGCAATCGCATCTGGTAGGGATCGCGCCGGATCCCGCGGCGCGTCTGGAAATGGGCCCATCGACCCCCTCGCTATAATCACCCGATGTCCCGGATCCACGCCCTGCCCGACCAGTTGATCAGCCAGATCGCGGCCGGCGAGGTGGTGGAACGACCCGCCTCGGTGCTGAAGGAACTGGTGGAGAACAGC
>JAEUNJ010000017.1 GCA_016791145.1 Rhodocyclaceae bacterium
CCCCCCTTCTTCCTCCTCCGCGCGCCGGAAGCAGTGATTCGCCGCCTCGACCATCGCGCCGGTCGACCGGAAGTTCGTGTCGAGGGTGAAGACGCGGTTCCCGACGGCGCGGCGAGCCTTCAGGTAGGTATGGATGTCGGCTCCCCGGAAGGCGTAGATGGCCTGCTTCGGGTCGCCGATCAGCACGAGGGCGCAGTCCTGCCGGTTCTCCGCAACCTGGTAGACCCGTTCGAAGATCCGGTACTGGACCGGGTCGGTATCCTGGAACTCGTCCACCAGCGCGACCGGGAACTGCCTGCGGATGATGTCCGCCAGCCGGTCGCCGAGGGGGCCGCGCAGGGCCGCGTCCAGGCCGGTCAGCAGGTCGTCGAAGTCGATCTCTGCCCGTCGCCGGCGGGCCTCGTCCAGGGTCCGGGCGATCCAGCGGACCGCGTGGGCGAGCAGCGCCGGCTTCGGGTTCGGCAACGCCTCCAGAGCGGGCTTCAGTCGCGAGATCGCTTCGAAGGCAGGATGGTCCGGCGGGGTCCCCTTGGTCCATGCCTCGGCGATGCCTTCGCGTTTGAGCCTGTCCCAGCCTTTGCCGAGGTCGGGCATCTCATGGTCCGGCATGGTGGCCCAATCCCGCAGGGCGTCGAGCCAGTTGCCATACCAGTCGGACCTCAGTTTGCGGCCGTCGATTGCCTTGGCCGCCTTGGCCTTGTCGAACAGGTCGCGGAGTTCTTCGGACCACGCCGCCCAGGGCCTCTTCAGTTCCGCGAGCCGCTGTTGCCTTTCCTCTCGCATCGCGCGCAGGACATTGGCGGGACCGTCCGGTTCCGGCAGCCGGCCGGCGTGTCCGAGAAGCGGCCCCACGACGCGCTGGAGCGCATCCGGTGCGCTCCAACAGGCGAGGAAGGTGGCGGCGCCATCCTGGTCGAGCGGGTACACGAAGGTGCGCCAGTAATCGCGGACCGTCTCGGCGGCCAGGGCGCGCTGATCGGTTTCCAGGTTCTGCAAGAAGGGGCTGCCGCTGTCGAAGGCGTGTTCGCGGAGCATCCGGTTGCACCAGCCGTGGATCGTGGATACCGCCGCTTCGTCCATCCATTCGGCGGCCAGTTCGAGCCTGCGGGCGCAGACGGGCCATTGGTCCGGCGGATACCCGGCGCGCAGGTGGTGCAGGGGATCGGGATCGTCGGGCGGCCGGATGCCGGCCGGGTCCTCCCGGAAGCGGGCGGCCGCCTCGGCCAGCCGGGCCCGGATGCGGTCCCGGAGTTCCTCGGTCGCGGCTTCGGTGAAGGTGACGACCAGGATGTCCGGGGGCGTCAGGGGCCCGCCGGGAAAGGCGCTCCCGCCCCCATGGCCGAGCACCAGGCGCACGTAAAGCATGGCGATGGTGTAGGTCTTGCCGGTCCCGGCGCTCGCCTCGATCAGGTGGCTGCCGACGAGCGGGAAGGCAAGGGGTGCGAGGGGCGTCGGTTGGCCGTTCTTCGTCATGGTGCGCTTCCCTCAGGCGCCGTCGGCCGACTCGCCGACATGCTCGACCAGCGGTGCGAGCAACTCTTCGCAGAGCCTGGAGAAGCCCCCATCCGACCAGAGCGCGTCGAAGCTCGGGAAGCGCCGCCGCAGGTACGGGTTGCCGCTTCCTTCGCCGGTGTATTGGAATCCGTCCTCGTAGGTCCTTCTCGCCTTGCCCGCCGGCCCCGGGTCGGCATCCGACAGCGGTCCGTCGACCGCCGACCCGCCCCCGCGGACCCAGGCGAAGCCGGTGCGCAGGGCGAGGGGCAGGGGGCGGCGCATGCCTTCGGCGTAGGCACGCACGATCGCCTCGAAAAGCTTGCGTGCCGTGTCGGTGTCGAGGGGCGCGATCCAGGCGCTGGCGTCCTTGCCCACCACCCGGGTGCCGGTCGGCTGTCCGCTGCGGTGGCTGGCCAGGTGGTGGACCCATGCGCTGATCAGCCTTTCATGGCGGTACTTTCTGTCATCGATGAGGTTGCTCGAACTCAGCTCGATCCGGCAACGCTCCGTCCCCTGGCCGCGCAACCGGGTGAGGCGACCCTGCACCCGGATCACTTGGCCGTCCACTTCGACACCGTGTTCGAAATCCTCGTCGTCCAGGGTTTCCGGCCAATCGGCGCAGGCCTTGTCGTAGCGCTCGAACATGTTGTCGAGGGGATCGAGCAGGGCCGCTTCGGCCAGGTCCGCCGCCACGCCGATGGGCAATTCGCCCCGGCGGCGGATGCGCGCCAGCTGGCGGGAGACGGCTCCGGTTTCGGACTGGCCGTCCCGCAGTGCCTCGAGCCTCGCCTTGATCAGCAGGTCCTGCAAGCCGTATTGCGCCAGCGCATCGAGGGAAAAGGGTTCATCGTCCTCGGCGGCCAGTTCCTCCATTTCGTAGGACACCCGGAGCCGTTCGCGGAAGAAGGCCTTGACCGGATCCCTGAGGAAGGCCGCCAACTGGCCCAGTTGGACCGGCGCCTCGAACCGGACCGCCGGCAGCGGGCCTTCGGCGCCTGCCGATTTCGACGCCGGGCCGCTGCGTTCCCACTCCCTTGCATAGGTGAAGAGCGGCGAATCGGCGGGGGTGTGGCCGAAATAGTCTGGACTGAAGGCCTGCAGGCGATGCTCGACGGTGAGCGCCGGCAGCAGCCTTTCTCCCGACCCCCCCGGGGCGAGGCGCCAACAGCCTTCGAGATGGTCGCGCAACTGGCTGACCGGCACGGCCGGCGGACGGCGGGAGTTGTCGTGGACGCTCCGCCCGATCCAGCTGACATGGAGACGCTCGCGGGCCGACAGCAGCGCCTCGAGGAATAGGTAGCGGTCGTCCTCTCGGCGCGACCGGTCGCCGGGTCGCAGGTCGCGGGCCATCAGGTCGAAGTCCACCGGCGCCCGGGCGCGGGGGAATTCGCCGTCGTTCATGCCCAGGAGGCAGACCATCCGGAACGGAATGGCGCGCATGGGCATCAGCGTCGCGAAGGTGAGCCGGCCGGCCAGGAAACGCCGGGCAAGGCCCGGCTGGTCGAGTTGGCCCAGCCAGTGGTCGCGCACGACGGATAACGGGAGCGGTTCGGTCAGTCCGGCCGCCTGGCAGGCTTCCACCCAGGCGCGCAATGCGGACTTGAGCTCCAGCAGGAGCAGGGCGTCCTCCGGCCCATCGCCCTCCAGGAAGTCGGCCAGCAGGGCCTGCAGGCGGGCATCCCAGGCCTCCGGGGGCGCCGGCGTCGCGAGCGCCCCGGCGATCCTTTCCAACCCGCGCAGCAGCCTGGCCAGGGGCCCGACGGCGGCGGCATCGAGCCCGGCGACCTCCGCGAAAGGCTCGATCCCGTGCCAGTCGCAATCTTCCGCACCGAGCGGGTCGCCACCGGCAGCGTATCCGAGCAGCATCCGCCGCAGTCCCTGCCGCCAGGTGTTCTGGTCGCTGGCCCCGTCGGCGCCGACGAGCTTCCGGCGATGGGCGGCATCGAGGCCCCAGCGGATGTTGGCCTGCCGGATCCATCGCCGCAGCATCGGCAGGTCCGCTGCCTCGATCCCGAATCGGCGGCGGATGGCCGGGACATCGAGCAGGTCGAGCAGGTCGCTGACCGCCATCCGCGATTCGGGGGAGGCGAGCAGGAACTCCAGCGCGCCCACCAGCGGGGACCGGTGGCGGACCGCCTGGTCGGCGATCGCATAGGGGATGAAGCGGGTGTCGTCCCGGTCGATCTGGCCGAACACGGCCTCGATGTGGGGCGCATACGCATCGACGTCGGGCACCATGACGATGACGTCGCGGGGCCGCAGCGTGGGGTCGGCGGAAAACGCCGCCAGCAGCTGGTCGTGCAGGACCTCGACCTCGCGCTGGGGACTGTGGGCCACGTGGAACCGGATCGAACGGTCGCGGGCGGGATCCACCGGCGGCCACAAGTCCCGGGTTTCACGGGCCGGCCGGAACAGGCGGATGTCTTCCTGCAGCTGGTGGAGGAGCGTGGATTCTCCATGCCCCTCGAAAAGGTCGATCCGCTCGCCGGCTTGTTCGAAGCCGCCACGGTAAGCATCGGGCTCGTCGATCTCGTCGAGCAGCGCGATGTAATCCCGGCCCTGCCGTCCCCAGGAGGCGAGCAGCGGATGCGTGTGCAGGTGGAGGTCGGCCTCCGCCACGGCCGCCGGCGTGCCCGCCTTGCGCGCATGGCGCCGGGAAGTGCGCCGGGCCTGGTCGCGCTCCGTGAGCAGGTCCGCCCAGTAGTGCTCGCAGGGGTTGTGGACGCAGAGAATCACCTGGGAGAAGCGGGACAGGTGGCGCAGCACCTCCAAGGACTGGCGGGGGAGCGAAGAGAGGCCGAACACGGAAATCCGCCGGGGCAGGCCGTTTGGGCGGCTCCGCAGCCCGCCGGTGGCGGCGAGGAAATCCCGGTGGACCGCGGCACGGCTCGTCCGGCCGGCTTCGCCGACGTCGTCCAGCAATGCGCGCCAGAGCAGGGGCTGCCAGCGCTGGGTGGCGTCCAGCGGGCGCGCCGCGCCGCGGGCGTCGAGGAGCAGGTCGCTGCCGGAGGCCCAGGCGTCGAGCCAGTCGGCGCGGTAGACCTGGTACTGGTCGAACAGGTCGGCGATCTTCTCGGCCAGCTGGTAGCGCTTGCGCAAGTCCCGGTCCTCGGCCAGGAACCCGGCCAGCGGCCCGTAGCCCGGCCGGGCGAGGAGCTGGGGCAGCAGCCGCATCAGGCGCCAGAGCAGCAGCGGCTTGTCGAAGGGGGAGGATTCCGGCACCGCCTCGCGCCCGAGAACCGCCCGGTACGCCTGCCAGACGAAGCGCGAGGGCAGCAGCATCCGGAGCGCCGCCGCGACGCCGCAGCCGCCGGTCCCGTCGGTCGCCGGGTCCTCCGCCAGGGCCAGCTTCAGCCACTGGGCGATCCCGTTGCTCTGCACCAGGACGATCTCGTCCTCGAGGGGCAGGAGCGGATGCGCGCGGTACCAGCGGACCAGCAACTGCCGGAGCAATTCGGGCCGGTTCCCGTGGATGATCATGAAGCCGGCGGTGAGTTCCTGTTCTGGCAAGGCGAGGTTTCCTGTGTTGTCGTATTCAGGGCAATGGACGGTCGGAGGCTGGTTTTCGTCCCGGGCAGCGGCGGGAATGATTCGTGGGTGCGTCCGACGCGATTCCCTTTCTCTCACTCGGGCCAGCCAACATCATGCCCCGTGGGAGGCTCGCAGAATGAGCCTGGCTGCGTAAGAACCTCCAAGTGAACCATCTCCGGTCCCTTTCCGCGACCGCTGATTCAGTTTTTTGGCGGGCCTCAGTTGATCGGCCAATGAAACGGCTTCCCATCTG
>JAEUNJ010000031.1 GCA_016791145.1 Rhodocyclaceae bacterium
CAGCGAGCAATCTCCCCGCCCCTGGGTACTTCCGGGCAACGACAACCGAGCCTTTCCGACGGGCCGCCCCGAGGAAAGCCGGCCCGCACCGGAGGCGCAACCCGCATCGACGCCCAACCCGACGCTCCCCGTAACAGCCGAGCGCAGCGAGCACGAAACCTCCCCTCCCGCGAGGGAGGGGCTGGGGGAGGGCGGGCCACCCCTGCCCCGACGGGGAGGCGAAGCCTCCCCTCCCGCGAGGGAGGGGCTGGGAGAGGGCGCGCCCGAGATGCACACCGGTGCAGGCTTTCCGACGGGCCGCCCCGAGGAAAGCCGGCCCGCGCCGGAGGCGCAACCCGCATCGACGCCCAATCCGACGCTCCCCGTAACAACCGAGCGCAGCGAGCACGAAGCCTCCCCTCCCGCGAGGGAGGGGCTGGGGGAGGGCGGGCACATCTTCGCCGTCGGCGACGACGACCAGTCCATCTACCGCTTTCGCGGCGCCGAGGTGGGCAACATGCGCGACTTCGAGCGGGAGTTCCGCGTCGCCCACGTCATACGGCTGGAACAGAACTACCGCTCCCAAGGCAACATCCTCGACGCCGCCAACGCCATCATCCGCCACAACGCCGGCCGCCTGGGCAAGAACCTGTGGACCCAGGCCGGGGCGGGCGAGCCGATCCGGGTCTTCGAGGCCTTCTCCGACGGCGAGGAGGCGCGCTGGATCGTCGAGGAGGTGAAGGCCCTGGCCCGGGACGGGCATGCCCGCTCGGAAATCGCCCTCCTCTACCGCTCCAACGCCCAGTCGCGCATCCTGGAGCATTCCCTGTTCTCGGCGGGCATACCCTACCGCGTCTATGGCGGCCTGCGCTTCTTCGAGCGCCAGGAGATCAAGCACGCCCTGGCCTACCTGCGGCTCATCGCCAACCCGGACGACGACACCGCCTTCGCCCGGGTGGTCAACTTCCCCGCCCGGGGCATCGGCGCGCGCAGCCTGGAGAACCTGCAGGATGCCGCCCGCGCCGCCGGGAGCAGCCTGCACGCCGCGATCCCGGCCATGACCGGCAAGGCCGGCGCCTCCCTTGCGGCCTTCGCCGCCCTCCTCGCCCGCCTGCGCGACGCCGCCCACCTGCCGCTCCCCGAACTGGTGGACCACGTGGCCGAACTGTCGGGCCTGCGCGAGCATTACCGCAACGAGAAGGAAGGCCAGGACCGGCTGGAGAACCTGGACGAACTGGTGAACGCGGCGGCGAACTTCGTCGCCGAGGAAGGCGCCGTCGGGGAGGAGGGCGAACTTTCCGCCGACCTGGCCGCCTTCCTGTCCCACGCCGCCCTGGAGGCGGGCGAGCACCAGGCCGGCGAGGGCGAGGACGCCCTGCAACTGATGACCGTGCATTCCGCCAAGGGCCTCGAGTTCAACGTGGTGTTCATCAGCGGCCTGGAGGAGGGGCTCTTCCCCCACGAGAACTCGCTGCTCGAGGACGGCGGCCTCGACGAGGAGCGGCGGCTGATGTACGTGGCGGTGACCCGCGCCCGGCAGCGCCTCTACCTGTCCTTCGCCCAGACCCGGATGCTGCACGGCCAGACCCGCTACAACCTGCAGTCCCGCTTCCTGGCGGAGGTCCCCGCCGGCCTGCTGAAATGGCTGACCCCGCGCCAGCCCAGGGGCGGCTACGCGGCCGAATCCCCCGCCGCGTCCTACGGCATGCCGCCACCGGCGCCCGCCGACCGGGGCGGCGGCTTCCGCATCGGCCAGACCGTCGAGCACCCGAAGTTCGGGACCGGCATCATCGTCAATGCCGAAGGCATGGGCCACGACGCCCGGGTGCAGGTGAATTTCGCGACGGCCGGCATGAAGTGGCTGGCCCTGTCCGTGGCGAGGCTGACGGCGGCCTGAGCGCCGGGAACGCCGGTCAACCGGCGAACCGCGCGACCCGGGCGACAGAAGCTCCGGGAGTGCGGGCGTCCCGGTCGGCGGACCCGCGCCGCGCTCCGCAGGCCACCGGGGTGCCGCGATCGGGCGGCTCGCCCCCGGGCCTCAATGCCCCGCTCCGGGTTCGCATCCGCCCTGCCCCCGCGCCATGGCGGCCAGGGCCCCTTCCACGTTGTCCGGTCGCAGCGGCACCCCGAACGCCGGGTCGCCGCCGCCGGCGAGGCGGTCCAGGATCAGGTCCCCCAGGTCCGGCGTGTAATGGGCCGCGCCGTACCACCAGCGCAGGGGACGGCCGGAGCGGTAATCCTCCCGGGCATAGGCGTGGCAGCCGCTGAAATCCCACAGGGGCCGGCCGCCGCCCGCCTCGGCCAGGGCGGCGACCAGGGCGCGCTTCCATTCCTCGTACAGGGGCCACAGGCCGAGGCGCCCGATCACCGCCATGTCCTCGGCATGGCCGGGCGAGACGAGGACGGTCAGGGCGATGCCCTCCTGCGCGGCGAAGGCCAGCAGGCGGCGGAATTCCTCCAGCGGGCGGCGCCCGTCCGGGCCGGCGAATCCGCCGGGCGCGAAGCGGTACATGCCCTGCTCGTACTGGTCCCGGTCCATCCGGAAGATGCCCGGCGGGCCGCCGGATTTCCCGATCAGGCGCGCCCAGAAGGCCGGGGTGCTCCGGCCGGAGGCCGAGAGGAACTCGGGCCTGCCCCGGCGCTGGTCGGCGATGGTGCCCAGGGAATCGCCCGTCATGGCCAGCGTCACGAAGGGCCGCGGGCGGCGCCAGGGGGAGGCGGCGTCGCGCAGGGCGCCGGCGGCGGAGCCGGCCCCGGTCCCGAAGGAGAAGAAGTCCAGGGCGACCACGGCCTGGCGCAGCGGCCCCGCCGCCCGGGCGGCCTCCAGGAAGGCGAGCAGTTCGCCGATGCGCGCGTTGGGCAGGCCCAGGTTGTAGGCCGGTTGCGGCAGCGACGGGTGCTCGGGGCGCAGCCCGGCCTCGGCCCGGGAACTGCCCAGGATCACGGCGGCCGGACGCACGCGGCCCAGGGCATGGGCCTTGTGCAGCCGGTCGTAGTCGGCCACACGCGGCTTGGCCTGGTTGATCCCCGGCAGGCGGCGCCATTCGAGCAGCCCCCAGGGATCGACGACGGCGTTCAGCGCCGCCACCGCCGCCACGGCCAGGGCCGCCGAGGCGAGGGTGCGCAGGAGCCAGCGGCGGTGGTCGGCCATCAGAAGTTGAAGTAGAGGAACTGGGTGACGCGGCCCAGGGTCAGGAAGCCGGCGGCCAGGGCGAGGCCCACGGCAATGGCGCTCCGGCCGTCGAAGCGCATCCGGGCGACGATCTCCTGGGAGTTGGGCAGGCGGGCACAGGCGGCCAGGGCGAGGAGGACGATGGCGAAGTCGCCGGTGCCGGCGCCGGGCAGCCAGTCCCCGGCCGGGAGTTCGGGTCCCCCCAGCCGCCCGGAGAGCCTGGCCAGGGGCCGCGACACGGTGGCGCCGTTCATGCCGGCCATGGCCGCCAGCATGTCGAAGGCATCGCCGAGGCTGCGCGCCCGGAAGAAGACCCAGGCGCAGACCACGAAGACGAAGGTGAGCAGCCAGGCCGCCCGCCGGGGCAGGCGCAGGCCCGTCCGCTGCCACAGCCGGTGGAGGCACAGCCCGGTGCCGTGCATGACGCCCCAGACGACGAAGGTCCAGCCGGCCCCGTGCCAGAGGCCGCCGATGGCGAAGGTCAGGAACAGGTTGCGCAGGGTGGCCGCCTCGCCGCCCCGGTTGCCGCCCAGGGGGATATAGACGTAGTCGCGCAGGAAGCGCGACAGGGTCATGTGCCAGCGGCGCCAGAAATCCTGCAGGTCCAGGGCCTTGTAGGGGGAGTTGAAGTTGAGGGGCAGGCGGATGTTGAAGAGCAGCGAGAGGCCCAGGGCCATGTCGCTGTAGCCGCTGAAGTCGAAGTAGAGCTGCCCCGTGTAGGCCAGCGCCACGAACCAGGCCTCGAAGAACTGCAT
>JAEUNJ010000075.1 GCA_016791145.1 Rhodocyclaceae bacterium
TCCACGGGGCCGCCGTAGCTGCCGGCGGCGGCCGGCGCCGGCGCCGCCGGGGCGGCGGTCGGTGCCGGTGCGGGGGCTGGCGCCGGGGTGGGCGCGGCGGCCTGGGCCGCGGCCTCCAGGACGAGCACCAGGCTGCCCTCGGCGACCTTGTCGCCCAGGGCGACCTTGATTTCCTTCACCGTGCCGGCGGCCGGCGAGGGGACGTCCATGGTGGCCTTGTCGGACTCCAGCGTGACCAGGGCGTCCTCGGCCTTGACGGCGTCGCCCGGCTTGACGTGGATCTCGATGACGGGCACATCCTTGAAGTCGCCGATGTCGGGAACCTTGACCTCGATGCTGCTCACGATGCCTCTCCTTCCAGTTTCAGCGTATGGACGACGACGGGCGGCCCCGAGGCCGTGTCGAACTCGATGCCGGCGGCGACGCCCATCTCGGCGATGCGGCCGGCCGGCGGGTCGCCGTCGAAGGCGGCATGCATGGCGCCCAGGGCGAAATTGCGCCCCGAGCCGATGGCCCAGAAGCGGTCGAACTCGAACACCTCGCGCATGGTGTAGACGCCGTAGATGCCCGTGGCATTGGCGATCAGGGCCACCATCTGGGAGGATTCGTAGGGATCGTCCTCGTCCTCCTTGGGGTTCAGGTAGGCGTGTTCCTTGAGGATGGGATGGAGGCGCCGGAAGGTCTCGTAGACCTGCATCCGCGACCCCAGTTTCACGTCCTCCAGGCGGGCCAGGGCGCTGACGATCACCAGGTGGTGGGCGGAACTGCCGCAGATGCCCACCCAGGAGCCCTGCACGTCGAGGATCTTCTGGTGCTCGCCCTTGTACTGCCTGCCGAGCCGGGTGTCGCCGAAGGTGGTCAGGGAGTCGGCGGCGATGGCCACCTCGCCGCCCTTCTTGACGACGGCGATGGTGGTCACAGGAGCACCCGCCGGAAGTCGGCCAGCAGCTGGGCGAGCAGCACGTTGAAGCGGGTGGCCAGGGCCCCGTCGATGACCCGGTGGTCGGCCGACAGGGAGAGCGGCAGCATCAGGCGCGGCACGAAGGCCTTGCCGTCCCAGACCGGCTTCATGGCCGACTTGTTCACGCCCAGGATCGCCACTTCGGGGGCATTCACGATGGGCGAGAAGGCGGTGCCGCCGATGCCGCCCAGGCTGGAGATGGTGAAGGTGGCGCCCTGCATCTCGGCCGGCCCGAGCTTGCCGTCCCGGGCCTTCTTCGCCAGTTCCGAGGTCTCCCGGGCGATCTCCACCACGCCCTTGCGGTCGGCATCGCGCAGCACCGGCACCATGAGCCCGTTGGGCGTGTCGGCGGCGAAGCCGATGTGCCAGTAGCGCTTGTAGACCAGGTTGTCGCCGTCCAGGGAACTGTTCAGTTCCGGGTACTGCTGCAGCGTCTTGACGCAGGCCTTGATCAGGAAGGCCAGCATGGTGAGCTTGGCGCCGGACTTCTCGTTCTCCTTGTTCACCTGCACCCGGAAGGCCTCCAGGTCGGTGATGTCGGCGTCCTCGTGGTAGGTGACCGCCGGGATCATCACCCAGTTGCGGGCCAGGTTGGGGCCGGAGATCTTCTTGATCCGCGGCAGGGGCTTGGCCTCCACCGGGCCGAACTTGGCGAAGTCGACCGTCGGCCAGGGCAGCAGGTTCAGGCCGCCGCCGGAGGGCGCTGCCGGCGTGGCCGTGGCTGCCGCGCCGGAAACGATGCCCTTGACATAATTCTGGACGTCGGCCTGGGTGACCCGGCCCTTCGGGCCCGAGCCCTTGACCTTGGCCACGTCCACGCCCAGTTCCCGGGCGAAACGGCGCACCGAGGGGCTGGCGTGGGCCTTGTGGCCGCCCAGTTCGTTCAGCACTTCGGCGGGAGAGGGGATGTGGACGACGGGCGGCGCCGTGGTGGGCTCCGCTTCCGTCGGCCGGAAGTCCGCGCCGGCGGCCGCGGGCGGGGGGCTTGCGGGCGCGGGCGCCAGGGCAGCCTGGGCCGGCGGTGCGGCGGGTGCCGCTGGGGCTGGCGCCGGAGCGGCGGGGGCGGCGGCAGGGGCTGCAACGGCGGCCCCGGCACCGGCCTCGAGGACCAGCACCAGGCTGCCTTCTGAGACCTTGTCGCCGAGGGCGACCTTCACTTCCTTCACCGTGCCGGCGGCCGGCGAGGGCACGTCCATGGTGGCCTTGTCGGACTCCAGGGTGACGAGCGCGTCCTCCGCCTTCACGGCGTCGCCGGGCTTGACGTGGATTTCGATGACCGGCACGTCCTTGAAGTCGCCGATGTCGGGAACCTTGACCTCGATGTTCTGGCTCATGGTCGCGCTCCTCTCAGGCCTTGGCGGGGTTGGGCTTGGCCGCGTCGAGGCCGTAGCGGGCGATGGCCTCGGCCACCCTGGCGGCATCGATCTGGCCTTCGTCGGCCAGGGAACGCAGCGCGGCGAGGGCGATCCAGCGCCGGTCCACCTCGAAGAAGTGGCGGAGCTGCTCCCGTGTGTCGGAGCGGCCGAAGCCGTCGGTGCCGAGCACGGTGTAGCGGCGGCCGCCGGCGGTGACGAAGGGGCGGATCTGCTCGGCGAACAGGCGCATGTAATCGCTTGCGGCGACCACCGGGCCGCGGGTGTCGGCGAGGCACTTCGTGACGTGGCAGACCCGCGGCGGGCCGCCGAGCAGGTGGTTGCGGGTGCACTCGTGGCCGTCCCGGGCGAGCTCCGTGAAGCTGGGGCAGGACCACAGGTCGGCCTCGACGCCCCAGTCGTCCTTGAGCAGGGCGGCGGCGGCGATGGCCTCCCGGAAGATGGTGCCCGAACCGAGGAGCTGGACCCGCGGGCCGTTGCTGGCAGTGCCCTTGCGGAACAGGTACATGCCCTTCAGGATGTCCGCCTCGGCACCGGCGGGAAGGGCCGGGTGCTCGTAGTTCTCGTTCATCACTGTCAGGTAGTAGAAGACGTCCTCCTGCTCGGCGACCATGCGGCGCAGGCCATCCTGGACGATGACGGCCAGTTCAAAGCCGAAGGTTGGGTCGTAGGAGACGCAGTTCGGGATGGTGGAGGACAGGATGTGGCTGTGGCCGTCCTCGTGTTGCAGTCCCTCGCCGTTCAGCGTCGTCCGTCCTGCGGTGCCGCCGACGAGGAAGCCGCGGGCCCGGGAATCGCCGGCCGCCCAGGCCAGGTCGCCGGTGCGCTGCAGGCCGAACATCGAATAGAAGATGTAGAAGGGCACCATCTGCACGCCGTGGGTCGAGTAGGCGGTGCCGGCGGCGATCCAGTCGGCCATGGCGCCGGCCTCGTTGATCCCCTCCTGGAGGATCTGGCCGTCGCGGGACTCCTTGTAGAACATCAACTGGTCGGCATCCTGGGGCACGTAGGTCTGGCCCTGTTGGTTCCAGATGCCGATCTGGCGGAACATGCCCTCCATGCCGAAGGTGCGCGACTCGTCCGGCACGATGGGAACGATGCGCTTGCCGAGGACCTTGTCCCGCAACAGGGTGGCCAGGATGCGCACGAAGGCCATCGTCGTCGAATATTCGCGACCCTCTCCGCTGCCCTTCAGTTGCGCGTCGAAGGCCGACAGGGCCGGCACGGCCAGGGGTTCCACCTTCGCCCGCCGTTTGGGCAGGTAGCCGCCCAGCGCCTGGCGGTGCTCGCGCATGTACTTGAGCTCGGCCGAATCCTCGGGGAAGCGGAGGTAGGGCAGATTCTCCAGGTCCTCGTCGCGGACCGGGATCTTGAAGCGGTCGCGGAAGGCGCGCAGGGAGGTGGTGCCCATCTTCTTCTGCTGGTGCGTGATGTTCTGGGCCTCGCCGGACTCGCCCATGCCGTAGCCCTTGATGGTCTTGGCCAGGATGACGGTGGGCTGACCGGTGTGGTTCACCGCCGCGTGGTAGGCGGCGAACACCTTATGCGGGTCGTGGCCGCCGCGGTTCAGGCGCCAGATGTCGTCGTCGGTCCAGTTGGCCACCATGGCCTTCAGTTCCGGCGTGTTGAAGAAATGCTCCCGGACATAGGCCCCGTCCTTGGACTTGAAGGTCTGGTAGTCGCCGTCCACGCACTCCATCATGCGTTTGCGCAACAGACCCTTCCTGTCCTGGGCGAGGAGCGGATCCCAGTAGCTGCCCCAGATCACCTTGACCACGTTCCAGCCGGCGCCCCGGAAATCCGATTCCAGTTCCTGGATGATCTTGCCGTTGCCGCGCACCGGACCATCGAGGCGCTGCAAATTGCAATTCACCACGAAGATCAGGTTGTCCAGCTTCTCGCGGCCGGCCATGCCGATGGCGCCCATGGATTCCGGCTCGTCCATCTCCCCGTCGCCCATGAAGGCCCAAACCTTGCGGCCGGCCGAGCCAGATCCCGCGTCGACCAGGCCCCGGTCGTTCATGTACTTCATGAACCGCGCCTGGTAGATGGCCTGCAGCGGACCCAGGCCCATGGACACCGTGGGGAACTGCCAGAAATCCGGCATCAGCCAGGGGTGGGGATAGGAGGACAGCCCCTTGCCGTCCACCTCCCGGCGGAACCCATCGAGCTGGTCCTCGGTCAGCCGGCCGAGCAGGAAGGCGCGGGCATAGACGCCGGGCGCCGAGTGCCCCTGGATGAAGACCAGGTCACCGCCGTGTTTCTCCGAGGGGCCATGCCAGAAATGCTGGAAGCCCACGTCGTAAAGGGTGGCGGCGGAGGCGAAGCTGGCAATGTGCCCGCCGAGGCCCGAGTCGTCCCGGTTGGCCCGCAGCACCATGGCGAGCGCATTCCAGCGCACGTAGGAACGGATGCGGTTCTCGATGGCGTAGTCGCCGGGCGCCATCACCTGGCGGTCGGCCGGAATGGTGTTGATGTACTCGGTGGTGGCCGAGTAGGGGAGGTTGATGCCGGCCTGGCGGGCCAGGTCGATCAGGCGCTCGACGAGGAAATGGGCCCGCTCCGGACCCTCCTGCTCGATAACGGCTTCGAGGGCGTCCAGCCACTCGCGGGTTTCCTGGGTGTCGGTGTCGCTCGGCAGGGCGCCGATGGGGGTCGCGGCCATGGTCTTCTCCTCGTGAGAGTTTTGGAACGCCCGGGTCCGGCGGGCATTTTTCATCGAAGCCTAAACCTTTGGCGGGTAGCCATGCCAGGGCTTGATGTTTCGTATTATAAAAAGCAATCTCATAATGTGCAACATGCGGGTTTCCACGATGCCGGGTTCCGGGCTCTGGAGTAAGCTAGCGACCACAATATCCGCAAGCGGGGGAGGAGAGAATGTTCCAGGTCCGCATACACGGGCGTGGCGGTCAGGGTGTCGTGACCGCCGCCGAAATGCTTTCCATCGCAGCCTTCGAGGAAGGGCGGCACGCCCAGGCCTTCCCGAGCTTCGGTTCCGAGCGGACGGGGGCGCCGGTCGTCGCCTTCTGCCGCATCGCCGACCGGGAGATCCGGCTTCGCGAACCCATCATGCAGCCCGATGCCCTGATCATCCAGGACCCGACGCTGCTGCACCAGGTGGACG
>JAEUNJ010000164.1 GCA_016791145.1 Rhodocyclaceae bacterium
ACCGGTCGCGGGCGATCCAATTTTCCGATGCTGGTCGGGCAATACACGAGTTACCTGAAGAAGCAGGTGGAGGCCTACCTGCGCCACGACCGGCCCCACGACGAGGACAGGCCCGGCGGCGTGCTGGCGACCCTCCGGGACAAGGACATCCAGGACATCCTGGCCTACCTGACCACCCTCCAATAGGCGCCGGTTTCGCGGCAGACCTCGCTCCGGCGGCCGGTGGACACCGTGCCGGGCCGGCGCGGGAGGAATTGGCCGGGATTTCCCGGTCTGCTCGGCCTACACGGGCGGGCCCTTTCCGCCGTTAATTCGAGCACGCAACCCACCGGCGGTATTTCCATGAGACACCAATGCACTCCCGTGACCGACCTGGATGAACTGATCGGCCGCGAAGACGGACGAGCCTGCTTCCGCTACGGACCGATTCCCGAGGCCATGCGCCGCGGCGAGGAACTGGTGCTGGAAGGCAGCAGCCACCTGTCCGCCATCATGCTGGCGAAGATCCGCCTGGTGGCCGAGGACCTCTTCCTCGTGGAGACCGAGGAGAGGATCCTGCCCGGCGAGGGATTCCGGCTGGTCCTGGCCTGACGGGGCGGTTCGGCCTCCCACGCCATCACCCCCATCCGGCGGGGCCGCTGTGATCGCGGGACCCGCGGTCCCTCATTGCAGCTCCACGGAAATCCGCCAGGCCCGCGTCGCGCCGTCCGGCGAGGGTGCCACCCACACCGCCGGCAGGCTGCGCGGCGGTCCGCGGCGGCCGTTGGCGGTGAGGCGCGCGGTCCATACCGCGCCGCCGGCCCGCTCCCCGACCACGGGTGTCTCGCCCGGCTCGACGAAATCCTCCGCCTCGAAGAAGAGCTCGCCGCGCCGGCCGGCAGGGGCGGGCAGGTCCAGGTTCACCTCGACTGCTTCGCCCCGCCGGCGGGCCACGGCCCGGGCACCTTCGAGGGCCTGGGGCAGTCGTGCGCGCGCCTCGCGGAACAGGGACGCCGCGGCCGGACGTTCCTCCCGCGCCACGAGCAGTTCCAGGCGCAGTTCGGCCTCCCGGGGGACGCAGCTGTCGCGGCATTCGAGCCACCCGGCGCGGGCGGCCAGGGAAATCCGGTCCCCCGGGCGCAGCGCGGCCGGCGCGAACAGCGGGACCGGCAGGAGCACGCTCCCTTCGTAGCCGTAGCTCGCCAGCGGCCCCCGGGGGAGGCGACTCGGATAGGGCCATTCGATGTCCCCCGCCCGGAAGCCGGGCGGCAGCGTCCAGGCCAGGGTCGTGGGCACGCCCGCGTCGCCGGGGTTCTTCCAGTAGGTGTGCCAATCGGCGTCGTGGTCCATGCGCAGGCCGACCCAGAAAGGCCGGCCGGGCCGGATGGCGGCCGCTTCGCTCACCAGGGTCACCGCCACGGCGCCCGGCTTGGCCGCGGGCGCGGCGGCGGCCGCGATGCCACTGGAAAGCAGCGCGGCGAGGGCCAGGCGGCGCCAGCGCGCCGCAAGCGCAATGCGGGTGCGGGATGGCCGAATAGTTGCAGCCGGATTCACTTTTTCCTTCCGCCGGCCAGCAGCGCCTTCAGGTCGGCAAAGGGCGAATGGGTGGCGCCGGCGATTCCGCCACCGCTTCCGGTCCGGCCGGAGGCCGCCTCCAATTGCCGCTGGTGCTCGTTGTCGTGGCAGTAGAGGCACAGCAGTTCCCAGTTGCTGCCGTCCGGGGGATTGTGGTCGTGGTCGTGGTTCCGGTGATGGACCGTGAGTTCCCGGAGGTTCGTCCGGGTGAAAGTCCGACCGCACCGGCCGCAGACCCAGGGATAGAGCTTCAGGGCCTGCTCGCGGTAGCCCTGGGCCCGGGTTTCGGCGGCGCGGCGGGCCTCCGCGACGATGCGGTCGAGCCGGTCGGGGTCGGGCGTGGTCATGGTCTGGTCTCCTGCGGCGGGTGGCGGCCGCCGCGCCGATAGCCTAACGCCAACGGCGTTTCCCGGGGGGCGGAGGGGCGGCGGAATTCCGCTACCATTGACGCTTCCAGGGACGGAGGATGGCGACGATGGCCGAGGAAAGGAAGAGCAGGGGCAGCCGCACGCGCAAGCCCGAGGCGGCCGGGGAACCGGCGGCGGCACCGGAGACGGAGAGCGCGGCGCGGGCCGCCATGCATACGGTGGCCCAGCAGTTGCGCTCCTGGGCCGACACCATGGTGGGCCTGGCCGGCACGGCGGCCGACGTGTCGCTGGCCTTCGCCAAGTCCAGCTTCCGCGAACCGGCGGCCCGGGCCGCCGTGGGCAAGGCCGGCAACATGCTGCGCCGCCTGCGCGAGACCGCCGGCATGAGCGCGAAGGAACTCGGCGAGGCCATCGACCTGAAGGATCCCACCCTCATCGAGCTGGCCGAGAACGGCAAGATCGCCCTGCCTTTCGAGATCATCCTGCGCCTGGCCGGCGTGCTGGCGCGCAACGATCCCGTCTCGTTCGTCATGAACCTGACCCGTTCCTACAACCCGGAACTCTGGAAGGCCTTGGACAGCCTGGGCGTCGGACGGGTGCTGGTGCATGCCGGGCGGGAACGCGAGTTCGTGAACATCTACCGGGGCCACGACGCGGCGCGGGACCTGGACGACGAGGAATTCGCGGCCGTGCTCGGCTTCGTCAATTCCGCCCTGGAAATGGCGCTCGCCTTCCACGCTGCGGAAAAGGGGAAGGGCCGGGCGGCCGCCGCGCGCCGGGCCGGTCCCGCCTAGCGGAACCGGGCATCTTCTTTGGGCGCGCGGCCCTAATTCCGGCGCGCCGTGTCGCTATACTCGGTCGTGCGGCGGTTCACCTGACCGCCCGCACGAGCCGGATGACCGGCCGCACACGGATGAGGAGCACAGCCATGGCCAAGCGTATTTCGCGTACCGGTCCCCCGAGTCCCCTGCATTCGCTGATGGAGTTCCGCGGCCTGCTGGAACTCGCCGCGCTGCCCTATGCCGTTCCGCTGCTGATGCAGGTGCCCCGCGGCGACGGCCACCCGGTGCTTCTGCTGCCCGGCTTCATGGCCGACGAGAAGACGCTGTTCGCCCTCAAGTACTACCTGGACTATCTGGGCTACCACGTGGAGACCTGGGGTTTCGGGCGCAACGTGGGATTCCAGCTGAAGCACGCCAAGGCCCTGGAGCAGAAGGTGCGCTACATGCACCACAAGCACGGGCGCAAGCTGAGCCTGGTGGGCTGGAGCCTGGGCGGCGTATTCGCCATGTACGCGACCCACCGGGCCCCCGAATGCGTGCGCAGCGTGATCACCCTGGGCAGCCCGGTGTCCACGGACATGGGCAGCGAGACCTCCGCGCTGGTGAAGGCCCTCTACCGGGCCATCGCCCATCCGATGGGGCCTTCGGCCCATTCGGCCCACCCGCGCGCCAAGCTGATGCACGGCCGGCCGCCGGTGCCGGCGAGCTGCCTCTATTCCCTGAGCGACGGGGTGGTGCCGCCCCAGGACGCCACCATCGAGGGGGACCCGGACATGCACGAGAACATCCGCGTTCCCGGCAGCCACGTGGGCCTGGGCTTCAATGCCCTCGTCCTGTGGATCGTCGCCGACCGGCTGGCCCAGACGGAGGGCAAGTGGGAGCCCTTCCAGCCTTCGGGCCTGCTCGGCCGCATCTACCAGTTCACGACGAACGCCGCCGTGCCCGCTTGAGGGGCGTCACGTTGGACTTGCCCTGGGGGGGCCGCGCCAGGGCCAGGTACTCCTGGAAGCTGTCGCGCACGCACTGGGCGAAGAGGTCCGGGTCGGGCATCTGGTCCCGGCAGGCCGTGGGCGAGAGGATCAGCTTGCCGTCGTAGCTGGTCACCGCGAAGACCAGCCCCATTCCGTCGCTGATCGGCATGATGGCCGAGAAATAGGTCATCCGGGCCCCGTTGAGGTACAGGGGCACGGAAGGTCCGGGCACGTTGGTCACGGTGCAGTTGGCCAGCGGGGCGCGGCGGCCCAGGTCGGTCACGGCGCGGGTCAGCATCTTGCTGGTCAGGGCCAGGGTCGCGGCCGGCGCGTGGCGCGTGATGTCGGTCAGTTCGCGCGCGCCCACGGCCTGGTGGATGGCCTCCGAGGACCTGGTCTGGTCGCGGATGAAGGCGAGGCGGGCCACCGGGTCCGGCAGGTCCGTGCCCAGCAGCACCCGCACCCATGACATTTCCATGGCGCTGTCCGGGTCGTCCTTGTCGGACCGGATGGCGATGGGCGCGATGGCCGAGAGGCTGGCGGCCGGCAGTTCGGCGTTGATCTCCAGGTAGCGGCGCAGGCCTCCCCCGCACACGGCGAGCACCGCGTCGTGGGTGGTCGCGCCCTCCGCCAGGCCGCGGATCTCGCGCAGCTCGCCCAGGTCGAAGCGCCGGGTCTCGAAGACCCGGTGCGGCGACACGATGGAGTTGAAACGGGTCACCGGCATGCGCGTGGGATGGAACAGCATGTCGCGCACCACGCGGATGCCGGTCGGCAGCAGTTCCGCCATGGCGCGGAACAGGGGCGGCGCGAGGCGGAGCGGGGCGAGGCAGGCGCCGGTCAGGCCGCGCAGGGCGAGCCGCAGGGTGCCGGGCGTGGCCTCCGGGAACCAGGGTTCCGGCGGCGCGGGCCTGGGCGGCGTCGGGGTGGTGTCGTGCAGCAGCATCGTGATCTCGCTGCCGTGCTCCACGTCGATGGCCGCGTGGTGGATCTTGGTGAGGAGCGCGAAGCTGCCCTTGGGCAGGTCCTGGAACTGGTCCAGACCCTCGATCACGTACATCTCCCAGAGGGGACGGCTCAGGTCCAGGGGCCGGGCGTGGATCCGCGAGGCCAGGATGCAGAACTGGCGCCAGTCGCCCGGCTTGGGCAGGGCGATGTGGCGCACGTGGTATTCCAGCTCGAAGTGCTCGTCCTCGATCCAGTACGGATAGTCCAGGTTCAGGGGCACCTGGAGCAGCTTCTGGCGGAACACCGGGGAGCTGCCGAGGCGGTTCTCGATGTGGGCGAGGATTTCCTTGAAGCGGACCTTGCCGCCGGGGGCGGTGGACTGGTCGTAGATGTGGAGCAGCGAGACGTTGGCGTTGGCGTGGCCGGAATCCGAGTACAGGAAGGCCGCGTCGTGGGGGCTCAGCTGGCGCATGGAAACCCTCTCTCTTTCGGGGGCAAACGTCGATTATGCCCCAAACCCTTCAAGTCGAAACTATGTTTCGCTTGGCGGAATCTTGGCCGGGTGGCCGGGCCCTTCCGCGGCGCCCGCGACCGGGCGCGCTCAGGGTGGATTGCGCAGCGCGGCGGTCAGTTCCTCCACCCGGGCGGCGAGTTCCATCGCCAGGTCCCGCATCCCGGGATCGCCCGACTTGGCGGCGAGTTCCGTCTTCAGGGCGAGCGCCTGCACCGGGCTCGCCATCAGGTTTCCGGCGGCGCCCTTCAGGCCGTGGGCCAGGAAGGCGAGTTTCTCCGCATCGGCCGCCGCGGCGCGCAGTTCCCCGGGCTTGGTCGCCAGGGAGGCCACCGCGGTCGCCGCCAGTTTCCCCACGAAGGCCGGCCGGCCCTGGTAACGGGCCAGCAGCCCCGGCCAGTCGATGAGCGGCGCCGCTCCGGTCGGCGCTTCCTCCGGCGCCGGGGCGGCGGCCGGCGCTGGCTCGGGGGCGGCAGGGAGGGCGGGGGCGGGCGGCGGCGTCCCGTCCCCCGCCGGACGCCGCGCATGATGGCCGATCGCGGCCACCAGCGCCTCGATCTCCACCGGCTTGGTCAGGTAGTCCAACATGCCGGCCGCGCGGCAGCGTTCCCTTTCCTCCCCCATGGCATGGGCCGTGAGCCCGATGACCGGCAGGTCCGGGGCCATCGCCCGCAGCCGCCTCGCCAGTTCGTAGCCGTCGATCCGCGGCATCTGCACGTCGGTGACGACGATGTCATAAGCCGCGGCGCCGTCCCGCTCGAGGACGGCCAGCGCGGCCTCGCCGTCCTCGACGCAGACCAGCCGCGGCCCTTCCGGCTCGAGGATCTCCTGGAGGACCAGGCGATTGACCTCGTTGTCCTCGGCGGCAAGGATCGAGATGCCTGCGAGGCGGTTCCCGGCGGCGGGGGATGGCGATTCCGGCGCCTCGCCGCGGAGGAGGTCCAGCACATGGCGCGGTCGCAGCGGCCTTTCCAGGATCAGGAACTCGGGATCGGACGGGGGCGCGTCGATGCCGGGCGTGATGAGGACCGCCACGCGGCGGCCGGCGGCGCGCCGGGCGGCCACGGCCGCCCCCGATTCCGGCTGCCCCAGGGCCGCCAGGGAAACGATCATCAGGAGGGCGTCCGGGGCGTCCCCATTTCCGCGGGCCGCCACCACGACGCCGGATCGGGCCATGGCCTCCGACAGGGCCGCGGCTTCCGCGGCGGGCAGTCCGGCCAGTCCGACGGTGGCATCGGCGGGGGCTCCGGGGGGCACCGGAGGCGTCGGCGAACGCAGGGGCAGGGTCACCTCGAACCGGCTGCCGGCGCCGTGCCGGCTTTCCACGCGCATCCCGCCTCCCATCAGCCGGACCAGGCGGTCGGTGATGGCGAGCCCGAGGCCCGTTCCCCCGTAGCGGCGGGTGGTCGAGCCGTCGGCCTGTTCGAAGGGCTGGAAGAGGCGGTCCACCTGTCCCGCATCCATGCCGATGCCCGTGTCGGCCACCGCAAGCACCAGCGATCCGTCGCGCAGGCCGGCGTCGAGGGTCACGCCGCCGGTTTCCGTGAACTTGATGGCGTTGGACAGCAGGTTGACCAGCACCTGGACGATCCGCAGCGCGTCGCCGCGGAAGCCGGCCGGCAGGTCGGGCGACTCGTTCACGTGGAAGGTGAGCCCCTTCGCGAAGGCCCGCGTCGCAGTCAGGGCGACCGCCCGGTCGATGATCGTGCCCGAGGCCACCTCCGCGTCGTCGAGGCTCAGCTTTCCGGCCTCGATCTTCGAAAAGTCGAGCACGTCGTCCACGATGCCGAGCAGGTGCTGGCCCGACTCGAGGATCCGGTCGAAGGTGTGCTGGGTCTTGCGGCCCAGATTCTCCCGG
>JAEUNJ010000177.1 GCA_016791145.1 Rhodocyclaceae bacterium
TATGAATTGGGAGGAGTGGAAACCAAGTCCCTCCCAAAGGAGGCGATCATGAGCAATCTGACTCGTTACGATCCGTTCGACGACCTCTTCAAGGGGTTCTTCGTCCGGCCGATCGGTTTCGGTTCGCCCGTGGATGCACCGGCCATCAAGATCGACGTCAAGGAGCAGGAAGATGCCTTCCTGGTCCACGCCGAACTGCCCGGAGTCAAGAAGGAGGATATCCACGTCAGCATCGAAGGTGCGCAGGTTTCCATCAGCGCCGAGCGCAGGCAGGAGAAGGAAGTGAAGGAGGGCGAAAGGGTGCTGCGCACCGAACGGCACTTCGGCAAGGTGTCGCGCAGCTTCCAGTTGGGCCAGGACCTCGACGATGTCCGGGCCGCCGCCAAATTCAACGATGGTGTCCTTGAACTGACGTTGCCCAAGAAGGTGGGCGGCCCCGGCAAGCGGCTGGTGATCGATTGACGGGCGCGCAGGGGCGGGGGCCGGAAGGCCCCCGTTTTCGTCGGCCGGGCGGCTCGGTGTGGGCTCCAGGGCCTAAAATGGGGCCTTCCCCGCCCGTCCCAACGCCGCCATGAACGAGATCAGCACCGAAAATATCGCTCCCGCCACCAAGGCCAAGATCCTCGGCGAGGCCCTCCCCTACATCAAGCGTTTCTACGACCGGACCATCGTCATCAAGTACGGCGGCAACGCGATGACGGACCCGACCTTGAAGGACTGCTTTGCCCGGGACGTGGTGCTCCTCAAGCTGGTCGGCATGAACCCGGTGGTGGTGCACGGAGGCGGGCCGCAGATCGACGACCTGCTGAAGCGGGTCGGCAAGCAGGGCCGGTTCATCCAGGGCATGCGGGTGACCGACGAGGAAACCATGGACATCGTCGAGATGGTCCTCGGCGGCCAGGTGAACAAGGAGATCGTGAACCTGATCAACCGCCATGGCGGCAAGGCCGTCGGCCTTACGGGCCAGGACGGCAACTTCATCCGCGCCAAGAAGCTCCTGATGCCCAACAAGGACAAGCCCGACGAGTTCATCGACATCGGGCAGGTGGGGGAGATCGTGTCCATCGATCCATCCATCATCGCCTTCCTGGACACGGGGGATTTCATTCCCGTGATCGCCCCCATCGGCGTCGGCGCCGATGGGGAGACCTACAACATCAACGCCGATGTGGTGGCCGGCAAGATCGCCGAGATCCTCAAGGCCGAGAAGCTCGTGCTGCTTACGAATACGCCGGGCGTGCTCGACCAGAACGGGCGACTCCTCACCGGGGTTACGCCCAAGGACATCGACGCCATGGTCGAGGACGGCACCCTGTCCGGGGGCATGTTGCCCAAGATTGGATCCGCCCTGGACGCGGCACGCAGTGGCGTGCGCAGCGTCCACATCATCGACGGCCGGGTGGAGCATGCCCTGCTGCTCGAGATCCTCACCGACCAGGGCGTCGGCACCCTGATCAAGAGCAAGTAGGCGGGCCGGCCGGGAATGCCGGATTCCGCGGCCACCCATTGGGCGGCCCTGGCGGCCGCCTGGGCCAAGCAGGGCACGCCCCTGCGTCCGGGTCCGGAGGATGCCGGGCGATACCGGCAGGCGGTTTCGACCCATAGGCCCGGCGATGGCGGCCGGCGGTCCGTCCTGCTCCTCGGGGTCACCCGGGAGCTTGCCACCCTGGCCTGGCCCTACCCGGTCGAACTGACCGCCGCCGACAACTCCCTGTCCATGATCCAGGCCCTTTGGGAGCGGGATTCCGCGGATCGCCGCGTGGCCTGCGCCGACTGGCGCGCCCTGCCGTTCGGGGACCGCAGCATGGACGTGGCGGTGGGGGACGGGTGCCTGTCGGTGATCGAGTTTCCCGGGGCGGCGCGGCCGTTTTCCCGGGAACTGCACCGGGTGCTTCGGCCGGACGGCCTGCTGGTCCTGCGCCTTTTCTGCCGTCCCGAAGCCGGCGAGTCGCTGGATGCGGTGCACGGGGCCCTCGCGGCCGGCGCCATCGACAACCCCCATTGCCTGCGCTGGCGGATCGCCATGGCCGTCCAGGGCGGCGACGTGGATCGCGGTGTTACCCGCGACGAGATCTGGCGCGCCTATCAGCCCATGGCCGCGGAGGCCCGGGCGATGGCCGGACGTTTTGCCTGGGCACCGGAGGCCCTGGAGCTTTTCGACGCCTACCGGGGCGGACAACTGCGCCTGCACTTCCCGACGATCGCGGAAGCCGCCGCCGCCATGCGGGAATTCCACCTCGCCGGCGTGACCCTGGGCCAGTACGCCATGGGGGAACGTTTCCCGGTCTTCTGCTTCCGTCCGGCATGAACCTCGGCGTGGGTCGGCTGCGGCCCCCAGGGGCATCGGGAGGCTTCCCGTCGTTCCTGTCCCGCGTTCCGGGCATCGAGTGGCCGGCGATCCTCTCCGACCGGGGGGCCATGCTTTGGGCTCTGATGGAGCGCCTCGACCGCAGCCAGTGGCTGGCGCCGGACGAACTGGCCGCGGGGCAGGCGGAACAACTGGCGCAGTTGGTCGCCCATGCCCGGTCCCTGTCGCCGTTTCACCGGTCCCGCCTGCCGGACGGTCCGTCGGCAGCCCGGGACCTTCTTGCCCGGGGGCTGTCGGGCATCCCCGTCCTGACCCGCGGCGACCTCCAGGATCACGCGGAGGCGATCATGGTAGCGCCGCCGCCCGCCCACGGACCCGTCGTCCTGGCTCGCAGTTCGGGTTCCACCGGTCGGATGGTGGCGGTCGGCCGCACCGCCCTCTGCCAGCTCTTCTGGGAGGGGCTGGTGCTGCGCGAGCATTTCTGGCACGGGCGGGATTTCTCCGGCACCCTGGCCGTCACCCGGGCGAACCTGGGTTACGGGGGCGGCCCCACCCGCGTTTCGCAGGCGGACTGGGGGCCACCCGTGGCGGAGCTGTTCCGCTCCGGCCCCGCCCATGGCATCAGCCTGCGCACCGACGTGGCCACCCAGGCCGACTGGCTCGCCGCCATCGACCCCCATTACCTGACCACCTATCCGACCAACCTGGCGGCCCTGCTCGACCGCTACGAAGCGCGAGGGGTTTCCGCCGGGCGCCTGAAGCAGGTGCGTTCCATCGGCGAAACCCTGGCCCCCGAATTGCGCGAGCGCTGCCGGCGCGTGCTCGGCGTCCCGGTCGTGGATGCCTACAGCGCCGAGGAGGTCGGCATCATCGCCGCCCAGTGCCCCGAAAGCGGCCTCTACCATGTGCAGGCCGAGAACCTGATCGTGGAGGTGCTCGACGATGCCGGCCGGCCCTGCGGCCCCGGGGAGACCGGGCGCGTTGTGGTGACCGACCTGCACAACTTCGCGACGCCGCTGATCCGCTATGACCTGGGGGACCACGCCGAGGTGGCCGGGCCCTGTCCCTGCGGACGGGGATTGCCGGCGCTGCGGCGCATCCTCGGCCGCTCCCGCAACATGGCGATACTGCCGGACGGCCGCCGCTTCTGGCCCCTGACCGGCGCCTATTCCTACCGGGACGTGGCGCCCATCCGCCAATACCAGATGGTGCAGCGGACCCTGGATACCCTGGTCCTGCGCTATGCGGCCGACGAGCCGCTGACCGGTGACCAGGCGGCGGCCCTGGTGCCGCTGATCCGGCGGGCGATGGATTATCCCTTCCACGTCGAGTTCGAGTTCCATCCCGGGGAACTGCCCAGGAGCCCCGCCGGCAAGTTCGAAGAATTCATCTGCCTGGTACGGCAGGGAGAGCGGCCGTGAAGAGCACCTGGCTGTTCGACCTGGACAACACGCTGCACGACGCGAACCCCCAAATCTTTCCGCACATCAACCGGGCCATGACGGACTACCTCGTCCGGCATCTGGACCTGTCCGAGCCCGAGGCGAACGAAATGCGGGTCCGCTACTGGGTGAGGTACGGTGCAACGCTGACCGGGCTGATGCGCCACCACGGCACCGATCCGCATCATTTCCTCTGGCATACCCACCAGTTCCCCGACCTGCGGGGCATGGTGGTCTTCGACCGGCCCCTGCGCGCCATGCTGAAGCGGCTGCCCGGGGACAAGATCGTGTTCTCCAACGCGCCCCGCCATTACACGGAGGCGGTGCTCGACCTGCTGGGCATCCGCCCGCTCTTCCGCTCCGTCTGGTCCATCGAGCGCCTGCGCTTCGTGCCCAAGCCGAAGCCGGAGGGTTTCCACAGGCTGCTCAAGGCCGAGGGACTGCACCCGGCCCGCTGCATCATGGTGGAGGACAGCGCCGCGAACCTCCGCACGGCCAAGCGCCTGGGCATGCGCACGGTCCTCGTCTCGCCCGACCCGCGCAGGCCGGCCGGGGTCGATCTGCGGATAGAATCCGTGCTCCAATTGCCGCGTCATCTGGGGAAACTCTGACATGCCCGCGAAGCCCGGGGAGCGCAAGCTCCAGATTCTGCAGGCCATCGCCGAGATGCTGGAAAAGCCGGCCGGCGAGAAGATCACCACCGCGGCCCTGGCGGCCAGGCTGGACGTGTCCGAGGCGGCCCTCTACCGGCACTTCGCCAGCAAGGCGCAGATGTTCGAGGGCCTGATCGAATTCATCGAGGGCAGCATATTCTCGGTGATCGGGCAGATCGAGTCCTCCGAGGAATCCGGGCTGCGCCAGGCCGAGGCCATCGTCGCCAGCCTGCTCGCCTTCGCCCGCAAGAACCGGGGCCTCGCCCGGGTGCTCACCGGCGACGCCCTCGTGCACGAGAACCCGAGGCTGCAGGCGCGCATCAACCAGTTGCTGGACCGGGTCGCGGCCTCCCTCAGGCAGGCCCTCAAGGTGGCGGCGACCCAGGGCGGGCTTCCCGAGGGCCACGATTTCGGGGCCCACGCCGATGTCCTGCTGGCCTACGTGCTGGGCCGCTGGCAGCGCTTCGTCAAGGGCGGCTTCAAGGACGATCCGGCCGCCGCCTGGCCGGCCCAGTGGCCGATCCTGGCCGCCTGACGCCCGCTACTTCCGGAGGAGCGCCGCAGCTTCCAGGGCGAAGTAGGTGAGGATTCCGTCGGCGCCGGCCCGCTTGAAGGCCAGCAATGCTTCCAGCATCGTCGCCTCCCCGTCGAGCCAGCCGTTGGCGGCGGCGGCCTTCAGCATCGCGTACTCGCCGCTCAC
>JAEUNJ010000202.1 GCA_016791145.1 Rhodocyclaceae bacterium
TCTCCCGGCTGCTGGCCGGCGCCATCACGCTGATCCTGTTCACCTATGCCTTCGTCAACATGGGCATGGTGAGCGGCATCCTGCCGGTGGTGGGGGTCCCGCTGCCCTTCGTCAGCTACGGCGGCACGGCCCTCGTGACCCTCTTCCTCGGCGTCGGCATCCTGATGTCGGTGCAGAAGCATCGGATGCTGGTGCAGAAATAATGGCCCGCCCTCCCCTCACCCCTCCCTCGCGGGAGGGGAACTCAACGGCTCGCTTCGCTCGGTTGTTACGCGGCGCGTTTGATGAGGCATGGCGGGGATTGCGCCTTCGGCGCGTGCCGTCCGGGCTTGGGGCGGCCCGGCGCCCGGACTGGGTTGGAGCAGGGGTGGCCCGCCCTCCCCTCACCCCTCCCTCGCGGGAGGGGAACTCAACGGCTCGCTTCGCTCGGTTGTTACGCGGCGCGTTTGATGAGGCATGGCGGGGATTGCGCCTTCGGCGCGGGCCGTCCGGGCTTGGGGCGTGGATGGTGGCCCCCCACCCCCTGACCCCCGCCCCAGGGCGGGGGAACCTGCTTGATCGCTTCGCTCACAAATTACGGGGGGCGACCAATCGAAGCTTGGACGGGTTGCGCCTCCGGCGCGTGCCGTCCGGGCTTGGGGCGGCCCGGCGCCCGGACTATCCCAAGGACGGGGTGACGGCTGCCTTCCGGCGCGTTCCCGCTTTCCCGCTCCTGATCCCGCTGGTGCTGCTTTCCGCTTGCGGCACGCAGGCGCCGAAGCCGGTGATCGACCGGGCCGACGGGGGGGCAGCGGTGGCGCCGCCCCCCCCTCCAGCGCCGGCCGCCAAACCGGGGCCGGCGAAACCGCCGGCCTGGGTGTTGAAGCGGGGGGGCGGGTACTACCAGGACGACGGGCCGGGGGAAAACCCGCCGGAGGACATCGAGGCGATTCCCGACGCGGTGCCGAGGGCGGAGCCCCTGCACCGCTTTGCCAACAACCCCTATTCGGTGCTCGGCCGCGACTACACGCCCTGGAAGGAATTGCGGCCCTACCGGGCGCGCGGGGTGGCGAGCTGGTACGGGCGCAAGTTCCACGGGCAGAAGACCTCCAGCGGCGAGCCCTACGACATGTACGGCATGACGGCCGCCCATGCCACGCTGCCCATCCCGAGCTACGTGCGGGTGAGCAATCCGGCCAACGGCAAGTCGGTGGTGCTGCGGGTGAACGACCGCGGCCCCTTCCATGCCGGACGCATCATCGACCTCTCGTTCACCGCCGCCTGGAAGCTCGGTTACGTGGGCAACGGCAGCACCCTGGTGGATGTGGAGGCCATCCTGCCTGAAGGGCCGGCGGTGCTGGCCGCGGCCGAACCGGCCGGGGAGGCGGACCCCATTGCCCGCCTCGCCACGGAAGCTCCGCCGGCGGAACCGGCGGCAAAGCCGGGCGGCGAGGCGAAGGGCACCTGGCTGCAGCTGGCGGCCTTCGGCAACCCGGACAACGCGGAGGCCTTCCGGGGGCACATCGCCCGCGAACTGGACTGGCTTTCCGGGCGCGTCAGCACCCAGCCGGCGGGGCGGGTGGTCCGCGTCCAGGTGGGGCCCTACCGGGACCGGGCGGAGGCCGAGGGGGATGCGGCCCGCATTCGCGCCGCCCTCGGCACGGCCCCCACCGTCGTCGTCCGCTGATCCCGGGGCCCCATGCCGAACCACTGCCCGCACCCGGCCGCCGTCGCGCGCATCCCGAACCCCGTCCCGAGGTCGGCGGGCTGATGGCCTCCCCGCCCCGCCGTCTCCCCGAGGACTCGCTGGCCTTCGCGCTGGCGACGGCTGGCGCGGCGGTGGCCGACGTCCTGGCGGGAAGGCGGCCGGACGCCGCCCTGGCGGGCGCGCCCGACCGGGTCCGCCCCGCCGCCATGGACCTCGCCTACTCCGCCCTGCGCGACTTCGGGCGCGGCGACTTCCTGCTGTCCCGGCTGCTGGCGCGCCCCCTGAAGGACAGGGCCGTGAAGGCCCTGCTGCTCGTGGCCCTGGCCCGCCTGGAGGCGCGGCCCGACGAGGTGCATACCCTGGTGGACCAGGCCGTCGCGGCGGCCGGCACCCTGTCGGGCGGCCATCTGCGCGGACTCGCCAACGGCGTGCTGCGCAACTTCGGGCGGCGCCGGGAGGAACTCCTGGCGGCCGCGGATGCGGACGAGGTCGCCCGCTGGCGGCACCCGGCCTGGTGGATCGCCCGCTTGCGGGCGGAATACCCGTCCGGCTGGGAATCGATGCTGGCGACCGGGAACACGCGCCCGCCCATGACCCTGCGCGTCAATCGGCGGCGCTCGGATCCGGAGGCCTGCCTGCGGGATCTGGCGGCGGCGGGCATGTCCGCCCGGTCCCTCGGCGGGGCGGCGCTGCGGCTCGACCGGCCCGTGCCGGTGGAACGCCTGCCCGGCTTCGCGGAAGGCCTGCTGTCGGTCCAGGACCTGGGGGCGCAGCAGGCGGCGGCCTTGCTCGACCCGGTGGACGGGATGCGGGTCCTGGACGCCTGCGCGGCCCCGGGAGGGAAGACGGCCCATCTGCTGGAGACCGCGGACCTGGACCTGCTCGCCCTCGAGATCGATACGCAGCGGGCCGCGCGGATCCTCGCCAACCTGGACCGCCTCGGACTGGCCGGCCGGGTCCGCGTGGCCGATGCCCGCCGCCCCGGCGACTGGTGGGACGGTCGCCCCTTCGACCGGATCCTGGCGGACGTGCCCTGCTCGGCGTCGGGGGTGGCGCGCCGGCATCCCGACATCAAGTGGCTGCGGCGGGAGGAGGACCTGCGGTCCTTCGCCGTCCAGCAGGCGGAAATCCTGGATGGCCTGTGGCGGGTGCTGGCGCCGGGTGGCAAAATGCTCTACTGCACCTGTTCGGTGTTCGGGGAGGAGAACGGCGGCACGCTGGCGGCCTTCCTCGCCCGTCATCCGGACGCCAGGCGCCTGCCGACGGGCGGCGCGGACCAGGCACTCCAACTGCGGCCCGATGCGGAGCATGACGGTTTCCACTACGCCCTCCTGGGGAAAGAGGCTTGAGCGGGCCCTCCTGGCGCTGCTCCTCTGCCTTGCCGCCGCCGCCCATGCCAGAAGCATAGAACCGCTGCGCGCCGCCCTGACGCCGGCCGAGGACGGCGGCGTGGTGCTTTCCGCCGAGTTCGCCATCGACCTGGGGCCGCGCCTGGAGGAGGCGGTCTCCCGGGGCGTGCCCATCTACTTCAACTTCGAGTTCGACCTGAATCGCCGGCGCTGGTACTGGATCGACGAGCACGTGGCGGGCAGGGTGCAGGTCCATCGCCTCTCGTACAACGCCCTGACCCGGCAGTACAGGCTCTCCAGCGGCGCGCTCCACCAGAACTTCGCCACCCTGGCCGAGGCCCTGCAGCTGCTCGGCCGGATCAGCGCCATGCCGGTGGCGGAGAAGGGGGCCCTGAAGCCCGGCGAGACCTACTCGGCGGCGATCCGGCTTTCCGTGGACCAGACCCAGTTGCCCAAGCCCTTCCAGGTCGAATCCATCGCCAACCGGGACTGGCAGGTGGACGCCCGCACCCTGCGCTGGCAGTTCGTCGCCGGCGAACCGAAATGAAGCCGGGCGCCCTGTTCGCCGGCGCCGTGCTGGCCGTCGCCGGGGCGATCCTGGTGTTCCTGCTCGCCTCGGCCTCGGCCAACACCCAGTTCTTCGCCCGCCACTATCCGTGGCTGCTGGGGGCCAACGCCGCGGTGGCGCTGGGCATCGCCGCCTGGGTCGGCGTGCGCCTGCGCCGTTTCTGGCGGGAGCGCCGCGAAGGCGTGTTCGGCTCGCACCTGAAATCCCGCCTCCTCCTGATGCTCGCCCTGATGGCGGTGCTGCCCGGCGCCCTGGTGTATGGCGTATCCCTGCAGTTCGCCGTCCGCTCCATCGATTCCTGGTTCGACGTGCGCGTCGAGAGCGCCCTGGAGGGGGGGCTGAACCTGGGCCGCGAAGTGCTCGACGGCCAACTCGCCGAACTGACCGCCAAGGGGAAGGCCATGGCGCTGGATCTGGCCGGCGGCGAGGGCCTGCGCCCCGCGCGCCTGAACCGCCTGCGCGAACAGGCCGGCGTGGCCACGGCGGCCGTCCTCGCCGGGAGCCGGGTGGTGGCCAGCAGTTCCGACGACCTGGGCCGGCTGCTGCCACCCCTGCCCTCGGCCAGCCAGCTCCGCCAGGCCCGCCAGGCCCACGGCCTGTCCTGGGTGGAAGGCGAGGCGGGCAGCGGGCTGGTCCTGCGCGTGCTGGTGCCGCTGCTGCCGGCCGGCACCGTCGTCGAGCTGGGCGTCGAGAACCGCGTGCTGCAGCTCACCCAGCCGGTGCGGGCCGGCCTGGCGCGCAACGCGGCCAGCGTGGAGGCGGCCTTCCGCGACTACCAGGAGCTCTCCCTGGCGCGCCACGGGCTGCAGCGGATCTACGCCCTGACCCTCACGCTGACCCTGATGATGGCGCTCGCCGCGGCCATCGCCCTGGCCTTCTTCCTCGCCGAACGCCTGGCCCGGCCGCTGCTGATCCTGGACGAGGGCACGCGGGCGGTGGCCGCCGGGGACTTTTCCCCGCGGGCCGCCCTGTCCGGGCGGGACGAGCTGGGGCTGCTCACCCAGTCCTTCAACCGGATGACGCGGCAACTGGCCGAAGCCCGCGACGAAACGGAAAGGCACCGGGTCGAACTGGAGGCGGCAACGGCCTACGTGGAGAGCGTGCTGGCTAACCTGTCGGCCGGCGTACTCGCCTTCGACGCCGACTTCCGGCTGAAGGCCGCCAACCGCGGCGCCCGGCAGATCCTCGGCGGCGACCTGCCCGGCGCCGATGCCGGGCTGGACGCCTGGCCGGACCACGACGCGCTGCGTTCCGCCATCCGGGAAGGCTTCGCGGCCGGCGCCGAGTGGCAGCGGCAGATCGAGGAGAAAGGCCACGAGGGCGCCGCCCAGGCGCTGCTGGTCAGGGGTTCCACCCTTCCCGAGGGCGGCGGCGGCGGCTATGTCGTCGTCTTCGACGACGTCACCCAGCTCATCTCCGCGCAGCGGCAGGCCGCCTGGGGCGAGGTGGCCCGGCGCCTGGCCCACGAGATCAAGAACCCCCTGACGCCGATCCAGCTCTCCGCCGAGCGCCTGCAGATGAAGCTGGCCGATCGGGTCGACGGACCCGGGCGGGAAGTGCTGGAACGCTCCGTGCGCACCATCGTCACCCAGGTCGAGGCCATGAAGAACATGGTCAATGACTTCCGGGACTACGCCCGCACACCGCCGCCGGTCCTGGCGCCGGTGGATCTCGCGGCCCTGGCCCGGGAGGTCCTGGACCTCTACGGCGCCGCCGGCGAGCGGATCGGCGCGGAACTGCCGCCGGGGCTGCCGCCGGTCCTGGCCGACGCGGGCCAGATGCGGCAGGTGCTGCACAACCTGATCAGGAACGCCGAGGAGGCCCTGGCCGAGCGTCCGCCGCCCGACGGCAGCGCGCCGCGGGTCACCTTGAGCCTGCGGCCCGGGGACCGGCGGATCGGCATCGTGGTGGCCGACAACGGGCCCGGTTTCCCGCCGGCCATTCTTTCGAAGGCCTTCGAACCCTACGTGACCACGAAGGCCAAGGGCACCGGCCTGGGTCTGGCCATCGTGAAGAAGATCGTGGACGAGCATCGCGGCGACATCCGCCTGGGCAACCGGGAAGGCGGCGGCGCGGAGGTGACCGTGAGGCTGCCGCTGGCGGCATGACATTGAGCAACCGGGGAAGGACATGGCACAGATACTGGTGGTCGACGACGAGGTAGGCATACGGGAGCTGCTCTCGGAGATCCTCTCCGACGAGGGCCACGACGTGCGCCTGGCCGAGAATGCGGCCGCCGCCCGGGCAGCCCGGGACAAGGCGCGGCCGGACCTGGTGCTGCTGGACATCTGGATGCCCGACACCGACGGGATCACGCTGCTGAAGGAGTGGGCCGCCGCCGGGCAGCTCAACATGCCGGTGGTCATGATGTCCGGCCACGCGACCATCGACACGGCCGTCGAGGCGACGCGCATCGGCGCCCTGGACTTCCTCGAGAAGCCCATCGGCATGCAGAAGCTGCTGGCGGCCGTGAAGAAGGCCCTCGACCACGGCGGGAAGCCCGTGGCGCCGGGCCTCTCGCTGGCTGCCTTCCCCAGGTCCGGGCGGCTGCGGGACCTGAAGAAGCGGCTGGAACAGGTGGCCGGGAAGAGCCGCATCCTGATGCTGCGCTCGCCGGCCGGCGGCATCGTCGAACTGGCCGCCCGCAGCCTCCAGGTGCCGGGCAAGGCCTGGCTGGACCTGGCCGAGAGCTCCCAGCCCCTGAGCCTGGACGCCCTCCAGGCGGCGTCCGGGGGCGTGCTCTATTGCGAGGAACTGGGGCGCCTGAACCGGATGCAGCAGAAGAACCTCCTCTTCGCCATCGACCGCCTCGAGAAGTACGCCCTGCGCCTGGTGGCGGGCACCCACCACGGCAACGCGGAACTGGCCGCCGCCGGCTGGGACGAGGGCAGCCTGGCGCGGCTGTTCGAAGTCTGGCTCGGCCTGCCGGCCCTGGCGGAGCTCAAGGACGAGGTCCCCGACCTGGCCGCCCACCTGCTGGACCTGCTCGCCGACGCGGAAGAGGCCCCCCTGCGCCGCCTCTCCTCGGCGGCCCAGAACGCCCTGCGCCAGCACCCCTGGCCGGGCGGCTACGGGGAACTGAAGGCGGCAGTGCGCTCCCTGGCGCTGGCGGCCCTCGGCGACGCTCGCCCCGACCTGGCCGGCCCCCAGGATGACGATCCTCATGCCTCCCCCTTCCCGGGACGCAGGCCCAGGTCCTTCAGCTTGCGGTAAAGATGGGTGCGCTCCAGTCCGGTCCGCTCGGCCATGCGCGT
>JAEUNJ010000254.1 GCA_016791145.1 Rhodocyclaceae bacterium
GCCCAAGCGGCCTCGTATTCCAGCCCGCCCGACGCACCCCAGTACTTCGGGCTGTTGACCACCGAGAAGTGACCCTTGTCGATCTGCGAAACACGGCCGCAGGCGATGGTGCAGCCAAAGCAGGCGGCGTTGGTCACCAGATGGGATTTGCCGTCGGTGGGGCGCTTTTCCGCCATCGCCTCGGCGGAAATCTTGCCCGCGCCTTCAAACTGCACATCCCGGTGGTTGCGGGTCGGCAGGGCTCCGATCTCGTTGATCACGTTCATCAGCACCTGGGTGCCGAACTTGGGCAGGCCCTGGCCAGTGACGGCATTGTCGGCCAGCACCTTCTTAGCCGCCGCGGCGGCCTGCATGAAGGCCTTGAAGTCGCGGATGCCCGTGACGCCCGCGGTCCCGCGGATGGCCACCGCCTTCAGGTTCTTCGATCCCATCACCGCACCGACGCCGGATCGGCCAGCCGCCCGGTGCAGGTCGTTCACGACGCAGGCGTAGAGCACCTGGTTCTCGCCGGCCCGGCCGATGGAGGCCACACGGATCTGCGGATCATGGTGCGTCTTCTTGATGATCTCCTCGGTATCCCAGCAGGTCTTGCCCCACAGACCGGAGGCATCGCGCAACTCCGCCTTGTCGTTCTCGATCCACAGGTAGACCGGCTTCGGGGACTTCCCTTCGAAGATCACCATGTCCCAGCCGGCCATCTTCATCTCCGCGCCGAAATGGCCGCCGGAATTGGAGCAGGCGATGGCGTTGGTGAGCGGACCCTTGGTGATGACGGAATAGCGGCCGCCGGTGGAGGCCGCCGTGCCGGTCAGCGGCCCGGTGGCCATGATCAGTTTGTTGGCCGCCGAGAGCGGATCCACCTTGGCATCCACTTCTTCAATGAAATACTTGGTGGCCAGACCGCGCTGGCCGAGATACTGCTGGGCCCACTCCATGTTGAGGGCCTCGGACTTGCAGGTGCCGTTGCTCAGGTCAACGCGCAGGATTTTTCTTGCCCATCCCATTTTCTATCCTCCTATCAGGCGCCGGCGCTGGCTTGGGTATCGGTCTTGGCGGCCCACTGGCGCATCTTGTCCAGGCCGGTCCAGTCCGCATCCACGTAGGTGATGGCCCCCGTCGGGCAGGCCGTGGCGCAGGCGGGATCTCCGCCGCAGAGGTCGCACTTCTGGACCTTGCCCGTGTCGTGGACGTAGTTCACCGTTCCGAAGGGGCAGGCGATGGTGCAGACCTTGCAGCCCACGCAGGTGTCCGCGAACACCACCTTGGCGCCGGTGGCGGCATCGACCTTGATCGCTTCCACCGGACAGGCATGCAGGCACCACGCGTCGGCGCACTGGGTGCAGGTATAGGGGACCTTCCTGCCCTCGTGCTCGAAGCTGAATACCTTGATCCGGGATTTCGAGATGTTGAACATCCCGTAGTTTTCATACGAGCACGCCATCTCGCACTGCAGACACCCCGTGCATTTGTTGGCGTCAATATGCAACGATTTTTGCATAGCCCCAGCCTCCGTTATTGTTTGTGGCGCAGTTTGAACCTGCACCGATTGCGATTACACCTCGTTGCCGTCTGCCCTGCCTGGACAAGCAGCCGATAACACTATACATCTGAAGCAAATCACGGGCCAAGGCCATTCCCGCGGTCACGATTTCAAAATCGAATGCCGCCCTTGATCCCGATGGTCAATATTGACACATCTGCGCTGCGTTGGTGCATCAACGGATCGTGACACCCCACGGAAGCTCCCCCACCTTCACGTCCTTCAGCCGGGCAAGGCGGCGGGCATCCACCACCGTGACCGCGTGGGACCGGCCAGCCGCCACGTAGAGTTTTGCGCCGTCGGGGGTCACCGCCATGTTCCAGGGCCGCTGGCCCACGGGCACGGTACCCACCACCTCGTCCTTCCCGGTGTCGATGGCCATGACGCTGGCCTCGCCGCCGTTGGACACGAAGACCCGGCTGCCGTCCGGGGCCATGGCGATCCCGTTCGCCCGCTTCCCTGCCGGGATGATCGCTTTGACCGTCCGGCTTGCCACATCGACGGCATAGACCTTGTCGGCGAGTTCGCAGGCCACGTAGGCCTTGCGCCCGTCGGGGGTGAAGGCGATGCCCCGGGGACGTTCGCCCACCTTGACCGACCCGACCTGGGTCCTGGCCGCGACATCCACCACGTCCACCGTATCCGCATCCTCGGCGCTGACGAACAGCCAGCGGCCATCCGGACTGAAGACGGCATGTTCGGGATTCTTCCCGGCGGTCCGGACCGAGAACTCGGGCTTGCCCCTCCCCGTGTCCACGAACTGCACGGAATTGCTCACCTCGACGGCGGCGACCACCCATCGCCCGTCCGGAGACATGCCGAGTCCCTCCGGCGACTCTCCCAGGTCCACCTGGCCGGCCAGCTTTCGCGTGGCGAGATCGACGATGGCCAGCCGGTTGCCCTTCTGCTCGCTGACGAACAGGGTCTTCCCGTCCGGCGACACGGCGATGCCCCGGGGCTTGCCGCCAACGGGGATTGCCCCCACCACCTCGTCGCTCGCGGTGTCGATGACCGACACCGTTCCGGTCCCCTCGTTCGGCACGTAGGCGAAGGGCTCCGCCCGCAGGGACGACGCCGCCGCGCCCAGCGCCAGGGCGACCACCGGCCACACCATCCGCATGCTTGCCATCACAACGGCCTCAGCCGCTTCACGTGATGGGCCTCGAACATCCGGTCGAGGGCCCCTTCGCCGTCGAGCTCGTTCAGCGCCTGCTGCAGGGCCCGCGCCAGTTCCTTGAAATCGGCCTTCACCGCCATCCCGACGACCCACCCGGCCTGCGGCAGGCCGGGGAGCGGCGGATTGCCCATCCGGTAGTTCTTCCAATCCCCGGCCATGGCGCCTTCCAGCTGGCTGCGCATGCCCACCACGGCGCTGACGCCACCCTGGCGCATCGTCTTGATGGCCTCGCCTACGGAGTGGAAGTGCCTGACGTTGTTCCGCAGCTTGCCGTTCTCGACCGCGAGCAGGGCGATGGACCCGATGGAATCGCCTTCGGCGCCGATCATGTGCCCCACCAGGGGCGACAGGGTTTCGCAGGAATCGATCCTGGCGTGGTCCCAGGCGATCTGCAGCGTTTCCCGGAAATAGGGCGCGAAGATCGCCACCTGCTTGTTCCGTTCCATGAAGACCTTGTCCACCGGCACGTGGAGCATCACGTCGGCGGGACCGTAGCCCAGGTAATGGCCCTTCCAGACCATGTTCCGCAGGTCGTCCTCCATGTTCTCCCCGGCCTCGAAAGGCAGCAGGGACAGTTTGACGCCCAGCTTCTCCGCCAGGCGCCGCGCCAGGTCCACCTCGATGCCGCGTCCCTCGTCGTTGAAGGGTGCGAACTCCTTGTACACCGCCACCTTCAGGACCCCGCTAGACCGGACCTCGGCCAGGTCCCGGGCCCCGGCAGCCCCGGTCACCAGCGCCAGAATGATCAACCACACGTGTCTCACCGTGATGCTCCTCCTCGTCATTCGGACGATACCGTCCGGTCCATGCGCCCGTTTCGGCGGCCTGCATGCGCAGACCTTCCCGGCCGCCCTTGGTTCCCGTGCCATTCGCGGCCAGCGGATCCCGCGGCCTCCGTCGCAAAGGTGCACCCGCGGCCTGCAAGAGACGATCACCGCAAGCAATCGATGTGCCCAATATTGAGATCTCGATCATCGGAGAAAACGTCGAGACCTTGTCACGATATCGGACGCCATCACCTCAAGATTGCGTCAATTCGCGACAATCACTAGACTACCCCCTCCGCAATGGACTCCGCGCGACGGCATCGTACCGCCGCAGGCCGCTTCGAGCCGGGAGTTCCGCAGGAGGAGAGCCCCATGAGACAACTCGATGGCGACAGCGTCGCGGCTGCCCGGACTGCCCACAAACTGATGCGTGACGACGGCACCCCGCCGGCGGGCGTGGTGGATTCCCTGGTGGCATCATCCTGGGAGCGTTGCCGGGCCTTCGGCCTGGGCGAGGATGCGCGGCCCAACTACGACCCGCTTCCCCATGACATCCTCGACACGGAGCGCGAGGCCAACCGGCGCCTCATCCAGCATGCCCGTCCCGTGATGGAGGCATTGCGGGAGAAGATCGTCAATACGGAAAGCATGGTGGTGCTCACGGACATCCAGGGTCTGATCCTGCATTCCCTGGGCGACGATGACTTCCTCGAGAGGGCGGAAAAGGTCGCCCTGCGGCCGGGAGTCGTCTGGTCCGAGGCCTGCAAGGGCACCAATGCCGTGGGGACCGCGCTGACCGAGGAGGCACCGGTCATCATCCACGGTCCGGAACACTTCCTTACCGCCAACCACATCCTTACCTGCTCCGCGGTCCCCATCGCGGACCACCTTGGGAAGACCGTGGGATGTCTCGATGTGTCGGGCGACTGGCGAAGCTACCAGCGCCACACGATGGCCCTGGTCCACATGTCGGGCCAATTGATCGAGAACCACCTGTTCGAGACCGGCTTCCCGGACGCCATCGTTCTGCGCTTGCATGGCAGCCCGGAGGCGGTGGGCACCCTGTGCCAGGGCATGGTGGCCGTCGCGCCGGAAGGCGGCATGCTGTCCGCCAACAGAAGTGCCCTCTACATGCTGGGCATGGGCCTGCCGGGCCTGCGCTGCCATACCTTCCTCTCCCTGTTCGGGCAGCCCGTCTCGACGCTGTTCGAGCACGCGCGCCGCGAGCCGGACGGGCTGCTGCCCCTCGTTACCTTCAACGGCACCCGCGTCTTCGCCCAGGTCGCCCTGGGAAACCGCCTGCGCAAGGCCTGTCAACCCATGATCCACATGGCGATCGAGGACAGCCCGGCCGGTGGCGGCCAGCGCGGGGCCGCCATCGACACCGGGGCCTCGGCCGGAAAGATCCGCGCCCTGGCCGCGGGGGCCGACGTGCGCAGGCCGGCGGGCGCCCCGGCCGCATCGCTCGGCGCGCTCGAATCCCTGAAGACCGGGGACGCGCAGGTCGAGGCGGCCATCACGAAGCTGCAGCGGGTGGTGGGTCGGGACATCGCGGTCCTCATCCAGGGCGAGACCGGGACCGGCAAGGAACTGGTGGCGCGCGCGCTCCACGCGGATTCACCCCGGCGCAGCGGCCCCTTCGTCGCGGTGAACTGCGCCTCCATTCCGGATGGCTTGATCGAGTCCGAGCTCTTCGGCTACGAGGACGGCGCGTTTACCGGAGCGCGAAAGAAAGGCGCCATCGGCAAGATCATGCTGGCCAACGGCGGCACCCTGTTCCTGGACGAAATCGGGGACATGCCCATGAACCTCCAGGCCCGGCTCCTGCGCGTCCTCCAGGAGCGGGTCGTGGTGCCCCTGGGGAGCACGAAGGCTTATCCGCTCGACGCATCCATCATCTGCGCGACCAACCGCCGGGTCAAGGACCGCATCGCCGAAGGCCAGTTCCGCGAGGATCTCTATTACCGCCTGAACGGCCTGCTGGTGAAGCTGCCTCCCCTGCGGGAACGCACCGATCTGCCCGCCGTCGTCGCCAGCATCATCCGCGAGGAGCTCCGGCTGCCGCAGTTGCGCGTCTCGGATGCCGTCCTGGCCATGTTCCGCAACCATCCCTGGCCGGGCAACCTGCGCCAGCTTTCGAACCTCCTGCGCACCGCGGCGGTCATGACCGGCCCCGACCAGGTGATCCGCGAGGAACACCTGCCCGACGACTTCCTCGATGACATGACCGCGATCCCGGCGGGCTCAGCGGAAATGCCCGCCCCGGCAGTCCAGGCCCCCGGCGGACTAGCCGCCCGCCGTTTGGAGGAACTGGAACTGTCGGCGATCCAGCAGGCGCTCGCCGAAACCGGGGGCAACGTTTCCGAGGCGTCGCGCAGGCTCGGCATCAGCCGGAACACGATCTACCGCAAGCTGCGCGGCAACTGACCGCGCCGGCCGACCGTTCAAGCGCCGCCGAAGCGGTGGCGCACACCGATCCATAGGCTGCGGGGGGCCCCCGGCGCCACGAAGGTTTCCCGCGCCCAACCGTCCGAATTGGTCAGGAAGGCCCCGGAACGCCCAAACGGGTTCTCGGCCAGGGCGCCCCCCGTCGAATACCGCCGGTCGAAGAGGTTGCCGACGCGGCCGAAGAACTCCCAGCCGCCTCCCAGGTCGGCACGCGCGCTGAGGTTCACGACGGCGTAACCGGCGACCTGCCCGGCGCCGAGGAAGGTCCGGGCCACCCCGTTCACGTCCGCATGGGTCCCGGCCTGATGCGCGTTGTTCTCGTTGCCCCGCACGTACTGGCTCGATAGGGCCTGCACCTCGGCGGCGATGGTCCAACCACCGGCGGCGCGGTAGGAAACGCCCAGCTTGAGGTTGTGGGCCGGCACTCCGGGCATGCGATTCCCCGGAGACACGGCGATCAGGTCGTCGCCCGTCCCCGAGCCGTCCGCCGGCGTGCAGACCGTCGATGCGCCGCGGGAACTGTTGTTTTCGGCGAGCAGGCATGCGGCCGTCCGGAAGGTCGCCAGCGTGTGGGTGTAGCCGGCACGCCACTCCCAGGGGCCGCGGCCGCCGGAGAGGCCGGCCTCCAGGCCCCGCCGGCGGGTCTTCCCGAAATTCGTGAAGTAGCCGGCACTGGTCGTCGTGCCGACGAAGAGGATGTCGTCGGTCGAGTCGGTCTGGAAGAAGCCCGCGTTCCAACGCGTGGCGCCGCCACCGCGGACCCCCAGCTCCATCGTCCGCGCGACGACCTGGCGAAGGGGCGGATCGGACGCCATGGCGTTGGGCAGCGTGCAGGGATTGGCCGGGTCGGCACAGCCCAGCTCGATCGGCGTCGGGGCCCGGCTCCCCTGCGAGATGCCGCCATAGAGGGTCGTCGCTTCCCCGATCCGGCGGGTGATCCCGACGGCCGGATTCAGTTTCGTGAACAGGTGGTCGCCGTTCATGGCCGGTGCCGTCGGACCGGTATCGCGCAACGTCAGGTGGGTGCGGTTCCAGCGCGCGGAAACCGAGAGGTGCGTGGCGGAATCCAGCGTGACCGTGTCCGCGAGGAAGAGTCCCAGGGTGCCGGAACGACCCTGCAGGCTGTTCTCCAGAATCTCCGCGCCCGTCTCGAGGACCCCGCGCGCAGCATCGAAGGTCCCGGTCTGGCTCGTTTGCCGGAAACCGCTGCGGTAGGCGTCGTAGGAGGTGCCGGCCAGCCACTGGTGATCCCCGGCGGAAGCGCTCCACTGCAGGGCGACACCGCGGCCGGACTGGGTGGTCGCCGTCCGGTTGGCGGATGCCGTATCGACATTGAATCCGAGGCCGCCGTTCGCACCGGTCTCGCCATCGTTGGCGCCTCCCTCGAAATTGTCGTTGGCATCGCCGTTCAGCGTCCGCGACCGTCCATCGCGGTAATACAGCGTCGCGGACAGTTGCGAATGGGCAGACAGGAACAGGCTGCCACTCACGTTGATCATGCCGACCCGGTTGCGCGTGTTGTCGGGCCGGGTGAAGATGGCGCTGCGACGGGCGGCGAGCATCGTAGCGGGGACCAGTCCGTTGCCGATGAGGTTCGTGTCGGCGCCGGTGAGGCTCACCTCGAACTCCCCCAGGGAGCCGCGCCGGCCGAGCTTCGCGAACACCTGGGTGCCGTCCGATGGCGAATGGTCGCGCCACCCGTCCTCGCGGGTCCACGCGCCCGCCACATAGAGATGCGCATCCTCCCCGTCCACGCGCCCATACTCGATTTCGACGGACCGGCGTCCGTGGTTCCCGGCGGCGACCTCCGCCTCGGCACCGGGGTGGGTGTCGCCGCTCTTCGTCCGGAATACGATCGCGCCGCCGAGGGTATTGAGGCCGAACAGCGGATTCGAGCCCGGCACCACGGTGACGCCCGCCAGCGCCCGGACGGGCACCAGGTCCCACAGCACCACGTCACCGAACGGCTCGTTGATCCGCACCCCGTCCTGGAACACGGAAAGGCCCTGCGGGGTACCGAGCAGCGGCGACGCCGAGAAGCCGCGATAGCTGACGTCCGTCTGGAGGGCATTGCCCTGGTAGTCGTTCACGTGGATGCCGGGCAGATGACCCGACATCAGTTCCGGCAGTTGCGCGCCCGGCGCCGAACCGCGCATCGCCGTAACGTCCGCGACGGCGAGGTTGGCGGGGATCTGGTCCTTGGGAACGCCGAAACCGGGCAGCGGAGTGGGCGCCGTGACGAGCACCGCCGGCATGGATTGGCTGACCTGGGACGCGGCGGGAAAGGATGCGAAGCCGAGCAGGCACGCGGTCGTGAACTGGGTGGCGCGGACGATCCTCATCGGTTCGGTTCCTGGATGCTGGACGGGGACTGCGCGCCGGACCCCGCCGCCGCACACGGAACGCGAACTTATCAGGACGGGACCGCGGCCGTCCCGGGAAACTTTCCCGACCTGAACCGCAATCAGGCGGATTCCGGGCAGATCACGCCGTGGCGCAGCGCAAGATGCACCAGGGCCGCGGTGGTCGCCACGCCCAGCTTGTCCTTGAGGATCGTCTGGTAGTTGGCCACGGTCTTCAGGCTCAGGTGGAGGACGCGCGCGCACTCGCCCGGGGAACGGCCGAGGGCGAGCTGCCGGAAGACCTCGAACTCGCGGGGCGTCAGGTTCTCCAGGAGATTGCCCTCGTCCTGCTGCGCTCCGCCCCGTTCCCCGGCCGGCACCGGCCGCCCGCGGACGACTTCGCGCACCGCGGCGACGAGGGCATTGGGGGCCGAGCTCTTGGCGAGAAAGCCGCTGGCGCCGAACTCCAGGGCACGCCGGACGAGCACGGGGCTCTCATGCATCGTGAATACCAGGATGCGCAGGTCCGGATCCCGGGCCCGCAGCCGCCGCACCAGTTCGAGGCCACCGATCCCGGGCAGGGAGAGGTCCGTGACGACCACGTCCGGATCCACCCGGGGAACCAGTGCATAGGCCGCCTCCCCGTCGTCCGCCTCGCCGACGACGGCGATGTCCCCCGCCTGGTCGAGCAGCCGCGCGTAGCCCATCCTGACCACGGGATGGTCGTCCACCAGCACGGCGCGTATCGTCATCCGTCGCGCTCCGCCAGCGGCAGGCGGATCCGGATCCGCACGCCGCCGCGGGGCCCCGAATCCAGCATCATCGCCGCGCCGATGGCGGCCATGCGCTCGCCCATGCCGAGCAGCCCCAGGCGCCCCTTCCCCGTCTCGTCACCCATGCCCTGCCCGTCGTCCTCCATCTCGAGTGCCAATGTTCGCGGGCGACCGCCGGTGACCGCCAGGTGGACCGCGGCCTCCCTTGCCCCCGAATGCTTCATCACGTTCAACAATCCCTCCTGCACGGCCCGGTAAAGGGCGATCGCCGCATCCGCCGGCAGGTGCCGGTCCAGATCCTCCGGCAGGTTTCCGGCCCGGTAGCGGCAGGCAATGCCCGAACGCTCGGCCCAGGCGGCACACAGGTCTTCCAGGGCCGCCGCGAGGCCGACCTCGTCGAGCAGCACCGGCCGCAGGTCGGCGAGCATCCCGCGCAGCAGCCCGTTGAGCTCTTCGCCGGCCTCCCTGATCCGCGCCGCCGCCGCATCGGCGCCACTGCTGCCGAGGCTTCCCATGTTGCCCAAATAGGCGGCCTCCACCCGGACGAGATGCACGGCGGGTCCGAAATCGTCATGCAAGTCGCGGGCCAGAGCCGCGCGCTCCGACTCCCGCAAATCCATCAGCCGGCGCGCGAGGGCGCGGTTCTCGTCCGCCAGCCCGCTCGCCACCGACTCCGCCCGGCGTCGCGCCGCCATCCACGCCACGCTCTCGCGCCACCGGCGCCAGGCGAACCACGCGAGGCCCGCGATCAACACCGTGAGCGTCGCGGGGAGCTCGTCCACCTGCCAGCGCTCCAGGTCGGCGACCGCACGGGAGAACAGTTCGTGGAGCTCCAGGTGCGCGGCCAAGAGGAAGGCCGCGAAGGTCAGCCCGAGGACCAGCAGGAGATCCCGGGTCACGCGGCTCGGCAGATCCGCGGTACCCGATTCCGCGGACGCATCGCCGATGAACCTCACCGGTGGAAGCCCCCTTCAGTTGGCGGCGCCGAAGACGAAGTCCGTCTCCAGTTCCTGCCAGACGCGCTGCACGTTCAGGAGGTGGCGCTCGCGGTATCCGGTCCATGCCCGGTAGGCCGGCATGTCCGCCCGCTCCAGGGCGGAGGCCAAGTCGGCACCGGCGCGCAGTTCCCTGCGGACGAAGGCCGCCAGGTCGTCCAGGTAGGCCCGGGTCTCGGCAAGGGGATCGGCAGCCCCGACCCGGCCGTGTCCCGGCACGGTCTGTCGCGGCCCAAGGGCGATCAGGTCCGCCAGCGCGCTCCGCCAACCCGCGAAACTGGCCTCGCCCATATCCGGCACGAATCCGGAAACCGCCAGCCCACCCGCGAACAGGGTTCCCGTCGCGGTGTCCAACACGGCCAGGTCGCCGCGCACATGGGCGTGTTCGAAGCGCAGGAGCCGCAAGGAACGTCCGCCGATGACACGGGTGTCACTTTGCGGGACAGTGCGGGCCGGCAGCACGATATCCGTCCCGCGCATGGCGTCTTCCCCGACCTGCTTGCGGAGCCTGGCCAGGCAGCGGACGCACCGCTCGCCCATCAGCGCCGCCGTCAGATCCGAAGCGATGACCGGAACCCTCGGGAAGGCGCCGGCCGCCATCACGTTCTCCGGGTGGGCATGGGTATCGATCTGGGCCACGACGGTCCGCTGCAATCTGCGCTCCAGGACGCGCTTCAGGGCAACTCCCTCCCGGTGGCTGGGTCCCGGGTCCACGAGAATCACTCCTTCGGCGCCCACCAGGGCGAGCCCGTTGGCGCTGCGGCCGCAGTTGGCCCGGTCAGGTGCGGCGCCGCGTCCCGGAATGCCATAGACACCCTCCGCAACGGACAGCAGGGTCGGCTCGGGACAGCCCCCCCACGCCGCCGAGGCGATCAAGGCGATGCCCGCGACCGCGATCCGGGTCAGGGAAAAGGTGGTGGTTCGTGGCATTCGGACGCATCCGCTGGCGGAACGCATTTTGCTTCAGTCCAAAAAAATTCGGGCCGTGGCTTTCCGGCCCCAGGAGGATACCCGATGAGCCAGACGATTCACCCCGCCGGTGACATGCACTCCCGCCGCGTGGCGGGCGCCATCGTCCTTTCCATCGGGTTGCATGCGGCGACGCTCGCGCACCTGTCGCCGGTGGGCATGCCTGTCCCATCGCCCAGGCTGCCGCCCATCACCGTGGATAGCCTGCTGAAGGCGATCAGCCCGGTCCCGGCGCGCCCTGCGGCGCCGCCGGCCGCAATGCCCGGGCAGGCGGCCCGGCACGCCTCCGCCGCCCCACCCGCGCCGGCACGGCAGATCATGGCCGCCCGGGACGAAGGGGCACCGGCCGGCGGGCCCCGCATCGCCGCCTCCGCCGCGACCCCCGAGCCTGCCGCCGCGGCGGCAACCCCGCCCGCCCCGGCGGCGTTGCCCGACCAGCGCGCGGCCCCCGTCGCCGACAGGGCCGCAGCCGCCCCCCCGGCCCTCGACCTGGATGCCCTGGCGAGCCAGTATGGCAGGCAGGTCGCCGACCTGCTGGTGTCCCGCAAGCGCTACCCGCGCGTCGCCCAGATGCGCGGCTGGCAGGGACAGGTGGAAGTGGAGGCCCGCTTCGTGCCGGGCGGGCGCCTCGGCCAAGTGGTGGTCACCCGGTCCAGCGGCCACGAAACCCTGGATGCCGCCGCCATCGAACTCCTGCAGGGCGCCGAATTCCCGCCGCTTCCGGCATCCCTGGCCCAGGCGGATTTCCGGCTCCGCCTGCCCATCGACTATCGCTTGCAGAACTGAATTGAACATCCCATCCCCAAGGCAATGATGAGACAGAAGACCATTCATACCGTCGTCATGGGCGCCGTGGCCGCGTTTCCCGCCCTGTGCGCCGCCCAGGCCACCGCCACCCTTTCCCCCGTGGTCGTCACGGCGACCCGCAACGAGGCCCAGAGCTTCGACCTGCCCGTCGCCATCGATTCGGTGGGTGCCGAACAGCTACGCAACAATCGCTTGCAGACGAACATTTCCGAGTCCCTCAACCGGGTTCCGGGCCTCGTGGTCCAGAACCGGGAGACCTACTCCCAGGAACAGCAGTTAACGCTGCGCGGTTTCGGGGCCCGGTCCCAGTTCGGCATTCGCGGCGTCCGGCTGGTGGCCGACGGCATTCCCGCCAGCACGCCCGACGGCCAGGGTGGCGCGGGCCTGTTCGACCTGTCCACGGCGGAGCGCGTGGAGGTCCTGCGCGGACCGTTCTCGGCCCTGTACGGCAATCACTCCGGGGGGGTCATACAGGTCTTCACCGAGGATGGCCCCAGGGATCCCACCTGGACGGCGGGGGTCGCGGCGGGCAGCTACGGCACCCGGCGGACCAGCCTCAAGTTCGGTGCCGGCGGCGGTGGCGAGGTCGGCGGCATCGGAAGCCTGAGCCGCATGAGCACGGACGGTTACCGCCAGTGGAGCAGCGCCACGAAGGAACAGGCGAACGCGAAACTCGGCATTGCCGTCGGCGCGGAAGCGCGCCTTACCCTGGTCGCCAATTACCTCGCCCAACGTGACAATCGGGACCCGCTGGGCCTGACGGCCGCCCAGATGGACCAGGACCGCCGACAGGCCGCCCCCGAGGCCCTCAAGTTCCGCACCCGGCGCAACCTGGACAACCTCCAGGGCGGCATGACCTTCGACACGCGCCTGGGGCCGGCCGACACCCTCCGCTTCATGGCCTACTCCGGCGTCCGGACCAACGAACAGTACCTCCCCACGGCCGCCAACTTCCAGAACAACATCCGTTCCTCCGGCGCCGTGTCCGTCATCGACCGGGACTTCTGGGGCGCCGGGGTACGCTGGACCCGCGCGTGGAGCGGCGGCACCACGGTGTTCGGCGCCGAGTACGACCGTGCCAACGAGAACCGGCGGGGATATCGCAGCGGCATCACCACCGCCGTCGACGCATTGACGAACGGCTACGGCGACGTCGGCGCCCTGAAGCGCCGGGAGGACAACACCTCCGTTCAGGCCGGCATCTACGGCCAGGGCGAATGGCGCATGACGGACAGCTGGAGCGGCCTGGCGGGCCTGCGCTACACGCGCGTGACCGTGAACTCCGAGGACAGGTTCATCTGCACCCAGACGCTGGTCACCGCGCCCGGCACGGCCGCGAACCTCTGCAGCGGCGCCACCGCCGCCCAGTCCATCACGGCGGCCCGGTTCAATCCCGACGACAGCGGCAGCGCCCGCTTCGGCGCGACGACGCCCGCCCTCGGCGTTCTCTGGAAGGCCCTGCCGGAACTGAATGTCTATGCCAACGTCGGGCGCAGCTTCGAGACTCCGACCCTGATCGAGATGGCCTACCGCAACGTCGGCAGCGGCATGAACTTCGAACTGAAGCCCAGCCGCAGCCGGCACCAGGAGGCCGGAGCGAAGGCCATACTCGCCCACGACGTCCTGCTGAACGTGGCGGCCTTCCGCATCGACACCCACGACGAGATCGTCGTGGACCAGAACCTGGGCGGGGGACGCTCCACCTACAAGAACGCGGGCCGGACGCGGCGCAACGGCACGGAAATGTCGTTGCAGGGCAACTTCGGCCGCGGCTTCTCGGGCTATGTCGCCGCCACCTGGCTCGATGCGCGATTCCGCGAGAACTTCAATACGCTGACCAACGCGGTCGCCGCCGGCAACCGCATCCCCGGCATCCCGCAGCACAGCGCCTTCGCCGAACTCCGCTACCAGGATCCGGGCAGCGGGTTCAACGCTTCACTGGAAGGCCGCAAGGTGGGAAGGATCCTCGCCACCGACACCAACCGGGACCAGGCGGACGGCTATTTCGTCGCCGCCGTCTCGGCGGGTCTCGAGCAGCGTGGCAGGGGGTGGCGGGTCAACGAGTTCCTGCGCGTGGACAACCTCGCCAACCGGAAACATGTCGGCGCCGTGTATGTCAATGATGCGAACGGCCGCTACTATGCCCCGGCCCCGGGGCGCAGCGTCCTGCTCGGCGCCAGCCTCAGCCTCACCATGTGACCCATCCCCCCGGCGAGGCGAGGGGCGCCGCCATGGCGCCCCTCCTTCGTTGACCCGGCGGACAGATCGCCGCCGAGGTGCCGGGATTGCCGGGCTTTCCCGCCGTCCCCGGATCGACAGCGGGCACCCGGGTGGTCCCGGAACTCCCCGCGGACGGCCCAGGTGCCGGACCGACGGCGGAGATCCGGCCGATGCCTTCCGGCGCACCCGGCCGGCGCTCGCCGCGAACGCCGCGAACGCCGCGAACGTCGCGAGCGGCGACGCCCGGCGAAAAAAAACCGGCCCGAAGGCCGGTCGAGTACTGCGGAGGAGACCTGCTTCTTATCCCTTGTGCAGCTTGAAGACCCAGACCATGCCGCCCTGGTTCAGGTAGTTGACCTTCTTGGCCACGTCGCCGCCCCACAGGGGGACCGCGCCACCCCAGCCGGACACGACGGCGACATACTGCTCGCCATCCTGTTCCCAGGTGATCGGAGGCGCGACGACGCCGGAGCCGGTCTGGAACTTCCAGAGTTCCTTGCCGGACTTGGCATCCAGGGCCTTCAGGTAGCCTTCGGGCGTACCGTAGAACACCAGCCCGCCCTTGGTGGTCATGACACCACCCCACAGCGGCGCGTTGTTCCGGTTCTCCCAGACGATCTTGCCGGTGGCCGGGTCCACCGCCCGCAGGGCGCCGATGTAATCGCCACCGATGTCCTTCGCATCGAGGGTCTTGATGGTGAAGCCGGCGCCCAGGTAGGCCGCTCCCTTCTTGTAGGTGATGGGCTCGTTCCAGATCTCCATGCCCCATTCGTTGGCGGGCACGTAGAACAGGCCGGTGTCCGGGCTGAAGGCCATGGGCATCTGGTTCTTTCCGCCCAGGAAGGAAGGCGCCGAGAACACCACTTCGCCCTTCTTGCCGTCGGCACCCTTGGTGGGGTCGCCGGGACGATTGGCCGCGACGAACTTGGGCTTGCCGGTGGCCAGGTCGAAGCCGGTGGCCCAGGTGATCTTCTTGACGAACGGGAAGGCGTTCTGGAGCTTGCCGTCCTTGGCGTCGATGACGAAGAAGAAGCCGTTGCGGTCGGCCTTGCCGCCCAGGATCCGGCCGTCCTTGGTCGTGTAGGTCACGAACTCGTTCACGCCGTCGAAGTCCCAGCCGTCGTTGGGCGTGGTCTGGTAGTGCCAGACGATCTTGCCCGTGTCGGCATCGATGGCCACCGTCGAGCACGAGTAGAGGTTGTCGCCGGGGCGCAGGTGGCTGTTCCAGGGCGCCGGGTTGCCCGTGCCCATGTAGATCAGGTTGGTTCGGGAATCATAGGTGCCGCCCAGCCAGGTGGCACCGCCGCCGGTCTTCCAGAGGTCGCCGGGCCAGGTGGCGTTGGTCGTGCCCGTGACGCCGTTCTCCTTGCCGTCCTTGTAACCCATGTGCCCTTCGATGACCGGGCGGGTCCAGACCAGCTTGCCGGTCTTCGCGTCGCGGGCATCCACCCGGCCGACGATGCCGAACTCGCCGCCCGACACGCCCGTCACGACCATGCCCTTGACGATCATCGGCGCCGCCGTATAGGAGTAGCCGGCCTGGAAGTCGTCCAGCTTCTCCTTCCAGACCACCTTGCCCGTCTTCTGGTCCAGGGCCACCAGCTGGGCGTCCAGGGTGCCGAAGATCACCAGGTTGTCGTACAGGGCCGCGCCGCGGTTGATCACGTCGCAGCACGGCATGATGCCGTCGGGGAGGCGGTGCTCGTACTTCCACAGCTCCTTGCCGCTCTTCGCGTCGATGGCGAACAGGCGCGAGTAGGAGCCGGTGACGAACATTACACCGTCATGGACCACCGGCTGGGACTCCTGGCCGCGCTGTTTTTCGCCGCCGAAGGAGAAGGCCCACACCGGCGTCAGATTCTTGACGTTGCCCGTGTTGATCTTGGTCAGCGGGCTGTACCGCTGGCCATTGTTGCCCATGCCCCAGGTCAGCACGTCGCCCGTGGACTTGGCATCGTCCGTGATCATCTTGTCCGTGACCGGACCCGCCTGGGCAACGGCGGAGACGCCGAAGGCGCCTGCCAACAGCATCGACATCAGGGTCTTGCGCATACACATCCCTCCTCTTGGTGGTTGTCGCGAAACATGCAGGAGGAACCCCCCCGCGCTGCATCAAAGAATTTGAAACCTGAATCGACCGAGCTTAATGCAAGCCCTGTGCCACCGACTCCGCGGCGGCGTCTGACACAGCGACGCCGGTCCGGTTGTTACCGGCTGTCCCACTCTGTGACAGGGTGTGCTACTTCGGCGCGCAACGACGGATCAGCGCCCTTCCAGCGCCCGTCGCTCGTAGGGGCCGTAAAGGTGGGTCACGTTGCGCACGTACTCGGGCTCCCGGGCCGCGAAGTTCCGGAAGCGGGCCGGCATCGGCAGGGCCAGCACCTCGTTCAGATCCCGCCCTTGCCGCGCCGCCGCATCGAGGGTGCTGTCGAGCCAGGCCAGGTAGTCGCGGGTCTGGTCTATCCCCGAGGCGTCCGCCGCCAGGTGGCCATGGCTGGGGACGAGGACGCTGAAACTGGTCTGCCGCAGCCGGTCCAGGGCTTCGATCCAGGGGCCGATCCGCGCGTGCGGCGTCGTTGGGATGCGGGTATGGAACACCAGGCCGCCGGCGAAGAGCACGCCGCTGCGCGCGTCCATGACAATCAGATCATCGTTGGTATGGCCCTCGAGCCGTTGCAGGCGCAGCACCCGTTCCCCCACCCTCAGCTCGCCGGTCTCCGCCGGCACGGCGGCGGGAACGAACTCGGTGCCCTTCATCCAGTCGCCGCAGATGCGGTAGAGGTTGTCCAGGAAGCCCGGCGCCTCCGCCCGCATGTCCCGGATCGTCCCCGGCAGCGCCGAGATGGGCACGTCCCGATAGGCCTGGTTCCCGAACAGGTAGTCCGGGTGGAGGTTCAGGTTCAGCACCCGCACGACGGGCTCGGCGGTGACCCGGCGGATGGCGGCCCGCTGCTGCTCACCGTAGAGCCGGGAGGGGCCGGTGTTGATCACCACGACACCGGCCCCGGTGACGATGAACCCGGTGTTGATGATGTTGCAGCCGTTCCGGGTCGAGAAATCGTCGTTGGCGCCCTCGAACACATACACGCCCTCGGCGACCTGCCTGGGCTGCAGCCGGTAATCCAGTTCGGCCGCCGGCGCCGGGCCGGCGGACAACGCGGCCCATGCGATGACACAGGCATTGCGCGCCGCGGCGCGCCACCGGCCGGGCATCAAGGCGAGACTCCCGCGTCGACCCGATTGCCGTTGTTGTCCCGCCCGGAGAGGACCAGCTTCCCCACCGGCTTCGCGGGGAGGTCGAAGGAGAAGACCGGGTTCTCGGACACGGGCTCGAAGGTCTGGAGCTTCAGGTACTCGGTCCCGGCTTCGTCGCGCAGGGCCAGTTCCTCCAGGTAGAAGGCCGGGATGCCCGCCACGAGGCCCGTGTCCATGGGGTGCATCACCCGCAGGCGGAGCCGGGTGGCGTCCCCCTGTCCGAAGAACCTGGCCTGGGACTGGCCGAGGGTCTGGTGCCAGGTGCCCGATGCCCGGGTGGCGCCCGGGGCCGTGCAGCCTCCGCCGGTGGCCTCCACCCAGGTGCTGCCGACGCGCCAGACGCCGTCCGCCCCCAGGGCGGCGACCCGCACCGGGCTGCTCTGCTGGAGCTTGAAACGGAAGGCCAGGGTCGGCCGCGTGCGCAGGGGGAAGAACTCGAGGACCTTGCGGATCGGATTCCGGTCCACCAGCACCATGACCCGCCTGACGTCGCCCAGGGCACTGGCATCGAGGCTGATCGGGACGTTCATGGCGTCCTCCGCGAAACGCGGCCCGGTCACCTTGACGCGCTCGTCGAAGGCCACCTTCTGGCCACGGAGGAACTCCTCCTCCATGCCCGACCACTGGCCGGAATCGTAGGGATCCTTCCCCTCGGCCGCGCCCGCCACCCGGGCCGTCGCGACCAGGGACAGGAATGCCGCGCGGCACAGGATTTCAGACAGACGAATCACGAGGGCTCCCGGGAAATTGGCCGCGACCACCCAAGCAAGTTCCGTGCATCTTGCGCCGCATCATGGCGCCACCGGGATCGCCTCCACCGCGGAGCGGATCACCACCTCGTCCCCGATGGACGTGAGGGACCGGGTCATGCCGAATTCCGAACGGCGCAGGCGCGCCTCGACGTCCGCCCCGCAGATGGGGCGCCTGTTAAAGGGATTGATCGTGCAGCCGAACGAATGGACCGTCAGCCGCAGGGGTCGCGTGACGCCCAGCATCGTCAGCGTCCCGTCCACGGCGACCGGCTTGCCGTCCCTGAACTCGAAGGTCTGTCCCCGGTATACGAGGGTCGGATACCGCTCCGTGTCGAACCAGTCCTCGCCGCGCATCTGCCGGTTCCAGTCCTCGAAGCCCATGTCGATGGAGGTTGCCTCGAGCGTGAGTTCCAGGCTGCCCTTCCCCGCCGCGGCATCGATGGAGATCGTCCCGGCGGCCTTGTTGAACCGTCCCCGCTGCAGGGAGATGCCCAGGTGGCGCACTTCGAAGGACGGAAAGGTGTGCCGCGGATCGATCCGGTAATCTTCGGCGCCGGCCGCCAGCGGCATCGCCGAAAAGAGCGCCAGGGTCGCGCCGGCCAGCCGAGGATATACGTTTTGCATTGCTTCCGCCTCCCGTTCCATGCACTTCGCGGATACTACCCCAGGCCCGCCGGTTCGCGCGCCACGCGGCCGGTGCGCGGATCCACCCGGCGCCCCTTGGCACGGTAAAGGACCAGGGGCGCGCAGCGCGTCTCGTCGTGGTAGATGCTCACGCAATCGAGGCACTGGAAGCAATCCGCATAGCGGATCCGTCCGTCCCGATCGATGGCCTCGTAGTCGCAGCGATGCCGGCAGGTCTGGCAGGGCCGCCCGCACTCGGCGCGCCGGGCGAGCCAGTCGCGCCGGCGCAGCCGCCCGCCCAGTTCCATCGCCGCCCCCAGCGGGCAGACGAAACGGCAGAAGAACTTGTAGCAGAAGGCCCCGGCCAGCAGCACCAGCACGGCGTAGGCGACGTAGGGCCAGGAGCGGTCGAATCCCACGGTGATCGCCGTCTTGAAGGGTTCCACCTCGACCAGGGATTCGGCCAGGCGCGGCGCCGTCACGGCGGCCCCCGCCAGCAGGGCGAGCAGCACGAAGCGCAGGTGGCGCAGCACCCGCCAGTGCTCCGACGGCCGCCATTGGGGGAGCCGCAGGCGGCGGGAGGCGACCGCCACCAGTTCCTGCAGCGCGCCGAAGGGGCACAGCCAGCCGCAGAAGGTGCCGCGGCCCCAGACGAAGAACGTCGCGGTCGTGAAGGCGATCAGCAGCAGGGATACCGGGTCGTACAGGAAACTGGCGAGCCCCTGGCCCGAGACGAGGGTCTTGATGGCGCCGGTGACCTGGACGATGGAAAGCTGGCCCTGGGCGTGCCAGCCGACGAAGGCCAGCGTGAACACCGCGAACCCCGTGCGGAAGGAGGACAGCCGCCGGCGTGACGCGGTCACGGCGCGCGGCCGGGCCAGCACCCAGGTCAGCACGGCGAGGGCGCCACCGATGATCGCCAGGTCCGGCCACCGCCCCACCCAGGCGAGGAGCCAATCGGGCAGGGGCCGTGGCGGATAGTCGAACAGCCGTTCCGGCGGCGCATGGCGCAGCGTCACGCTCCGGTGCGTGATCCGCGGCAGGATCATCCCCTTCGCGCGGGTGACCGTCAGCGCCAGTTCCGTGGGGCGCCCAGGATCGAGGCCGGCATGGGCATGCACCCGGAACACGCGGGCCACGTCCACCTCGAGGCCCGCCGGCGGCGCCGGCAGGTCGAAGACCAGGTCGCGAATCTCGATGGGCAGGCCGTCCTGGGCCAGGGCCAGGCGCGGCGGGGAGGTTCCGGGAACGAAGCGCTCGTCCACGATGGGGTAGCGACCCGCCGATGCGATCCAGAACGCATGCTGTCCCGGTTCCAGCTTGCTCATCAGGTCCCCATGGCGCGCATCGCCGAGCAGGGCGCGACCGATGGTGGGCGCATTGAGGTAGGCGATGTACAGGGTGACCAGGCGATCCCCCGGCCGCGCCGCGGCGTCCGGGTCCGCACCCTCGCCGTCGGTCCCGGCGAACAGGCGCTCCGCCTCCGCGTTGCTCACCTCGAGGCGGGCCACATAGCCGCCGGCCAGCAGGGCGCCGACGTCCAGGGCCTGGAAGGCCTCCGGGCGGACCGTGGCTGCCGGCCGGGACGAGGGCGCCGCGAAACCGAGCTTGGCCCGGGCCACCGCGTGAGCCGCCGAAAGGACGGTCTGGTTGGCGATGCGGACCGACGCCGTGGCCTTGGCCACGCCGTCCAGCACCACGCGGTTCCCGCCGCCGCCCGAACGCGTGTCGCCATAGGTGCTGGAGACCGCGATCTCCTGGCGCAGGCCCTTGCCCGCGTACTGGCGGACGAACGCCTGGAACGGCGCTTCCCCCAGCCCGCCCAGGAACACCGGTTCGTGCTGGCGGAGGACCTCCACGTCGATGAAATCCCCTTTCCGGTCGATGGCCACCAGAAGGTTCATGGGCGTCCCTTCGAATCCGGGAATGGGCGCCAGGTCCACGGATTCGAACACGTAGGCCACGGGACCGGCCTCGGGTTCCAGTTCGCTGGCCAGCGGCCAGGCGGGAATGTCCTTCAGCTTCTCACCGACCTTGAACGGCGGCGGAAACCGGCGCACCACCGCCTCCCGGTCCAGGTCGCCGGCCCAGGCGCAGGACGCCAGGGTCGCCCACAGGGCCAGAGCCCAGAGCCACCCGCCACGCAACAGGCGCCTGCCGCCGCGGCGCGGGCCGAACCACGTCGCGGCGAGGCCCGGATGCCCCGGGCCGCGGCGCACGACCGCACGTTGCGCGGATCCGGAATGTCCGCCCGGTGGCGGAGACGCCCGATCCGCATCACGGGTTGCAGTACCCGTTTCGCCCGGGTTCGCGACCCTCCCGGGCGGAGTTTGCAGATCGACCGAACGAGGCATGCGGGGCACGGGCATCCCGGGAGCGTTGGAGAAGAACCGGCCCCGAAGCATTTTCGATGCCTGGGGGCGACACCGCCCGGGCCGGGCGGGCGCGCGGCGGCCCTAGCGCAGGGCCTCCGCCACGGCCGCCGCCACGGCGGCGGCCGGCGTGCCATGCGGCAGGATCCGGGCCAGGCGGCCGTCGCGTCCGACGACCTGGAGATCCGCCGTATGGTCGATCGTGTATCCCAGCGCGCCGCCGATCCGCACCTTGCGGTAACGCACGCCATAGGCGCGCGCCACGGCGGCGACCTCGGCGGAACGCCCCGTGAGCGGGACCAGGGCGGCATGGAACGCGCCGGTGTAATCGCGCAGCCCCTGGTCCGTCTCCCGCTCCGGATCGATGGCGACGAAGAGCGGAAGGACCTCCCCGCGCCCGGCGCCCAGGAGGTCCAGGGCATCCCGCAGGGTGGCCAGGCCGGTGGGGCAGACATCGGGACACCGGGTGAACCCGAAATAGATCAGGACCACCCGGCCGCGGGCCTGGGCCAGCTCGAAGCGGCCGCCGCCGGCCATCCGCAGGCTGAAATCGCCACCGGCCGGCGCGCCCCGACCCGCCTCCGCCCCCCACGACACCAGCAGCCAGACGATCCACATCCACCGGCACCAGCGCCGGCCCGCTCCGACCCGCACCGCCCCGGGAACAGCCAGGTCCGTCACGGAACCTCCGCGCGCAGGGCGATCTTCACCAGATCGGAAACGGAGCGTACCTTGAGCTTCTCCATCACCCTTGCCCGGTGGGCCTCGACGGTCTTCGCCGAAAGGCCCATGCGGTCCGCGATGACCTTGTTGGGGAGCCCGTCCACCACCAGTTGCATCACCTCCCGCTCCCTCCCCGTAAGGCTGGCCAGCCGGGACTTCTCGTCGGCGATGGCCTCCTCCCGCGCGTACCGCTCCGCATCGCTGCGGATCGCCAGCTGCAGGCGGTCCAGCAGATCCTGGTCGTTGAAGGGCTTCTCGACGAAATCGAAGGCACCGTGCTTGATCGCCCGCACCGCCATCTGCACGTCCCCGTGCCCCGTCAGGAAGACCACCGGAATCCGCCAGCCGCGCTGCTGCATGTGCTGATGCAGTTCCAGCCCGCTCATGCCTGGCATGCGCACGTCGAGCAGGACGCATCCGCGCCGCGCGGGCTGATAGGCGGCCAGGAAGGCCGCCGCCGAGGGGTAGGTCTCCACGTCGAGGCGAACCGACTGAATCAGCCAGCGCAGGCTGCGCGCCACCATCGCATCGTCATCGACCACGAACACGACGGGATTGCTCACCTCGCCTCCCCGTCGCGGACCGGCAGCCATACCCGGAAGATGGCCCCGCCGGCGAAGCCGTTGTCGACCCGGATGACACCGCCATGGCTCTCCACGATGGACTGGCTGATCGACAGGCCGATCCCGACGCCCTGCTGCTTCGTGGTGAAGAAGGGCTCGAACACCCGGTCCGCCAGCGCGGCCGGGATGCCCGGGCCCCGGTCGGCCACCGAGACCTCGGCCCCGCCGTCCGCGGCCCGGCGGGTCGACACCGTCACGACGCGCTCGTCCTTCGCCAGGCCGGCCATGGATTCGATCGCATTGCGCACCAGGTTGCAGAGCACCTGCTCCAGCATGATCGCGTCGGCCGCGATCGTCAGCGGCTCCGGATGCAGATCGATCCTCAGTTCGCCGCCTGCCTGCCGCACCTCCATGTCCAGCAGCACCGCCACGGAACGCACCAGCCCGCTGGCATCCTCCGGCCGCCGGCCGGCGCCCTCCTTGCGCGTGAACTCCCGGATCTTGCGGATGACCCGCGCCGCCCGCTCCGCCTGGCCGGCCACGTCCTCCAAGGTGTCCACCAACTCATCGGTCCTCACGGATCCTTCGCGCAGGCGCCGTACCGCCCCACGGACGAAGCCGGCGATGGCGGTCAGGGGCTGGTTGAGCTCGTGGGCGATGCCCGAGGCGATCTCGCCCATGGACGACAGGCGCGCCACGTGGGCAAGTTCGAGCTGATGCCGCCGGAGCTTCTCCTCCGCGTCCCGGCGCGCCGTCATGTCCCGCGATATTCCCAGCCAGCAGGCGATATCGCCCGAGGCACCACGCATCGGCACGGCGTGGGTCTCGAGCCAGCGTTCGCGTCCCTTGAGGCTCAGGCTGCGGAACTCGAAGACCACCGCCTCGCCGTCGAACACGCGCGCCACCTGCCGGCGGTAAGACTCCTGGAACTCCGGCGCCACGGTCAGGTAGATGGACCGCCCGACGATGTCCGCCGGATCGTCCGCGTCCACCAGCACCTGCCCCGCCGGGTTCACCTCCAGCACCGTGCCGTCCGCCGCCAGGATCTTCACGCACTCCGGTTCCGATTCGATGATCGCCCGCAGGCGGGCCTCGTTGTCCCGCAGGCGCTCCTGGACCCGCGCGTGCTCCACCCGGGCCGCCTCCAGGCGGTCCACCGCCGCCGCGCAACGGCGCCTCTGGGCGAAACCCCAGGCCAGCGCCGTCGCGCCCAGCACCATCGCCGCCACCGGCCAGAACAACCCCGTCCAAACCCCCAATCCGTCTCCTCCCCTCCGCCCGGGAATCTAGTCCCGTCCCGCGGCGAATGCCAATGGGGACAATCCCACGGGAGTAAGGGAAAGTCCCAATTGTTGAAACCTGATGTTTTGCTAGCTTTCACCCCGCCGCGGCATTTTGCCGCAGCCCGCAGAGAACGGGGGTGCCGCGATCCCCCGCCGCGGCCAATCTCCAGGAGGAATTTCCATGCCGAAGACGCACCGGTCGCATTCCCTTCGCCTGTTCGCCGCCCTTGCCGCCGCCGCATGCGTGGCCGCGCCCGCCCGGGCCGACGAAACCAGCTGCTCCCCCTACACGCCGCTGATCCAGGGGCAGGAGGACCTGGTCTATGTCTGGACCCTGGGCGTCAAGGGCGTCGGCGACGGGTCCGACAAGCTCGTCACCATCGACGTCAACCCTGCTTCCAGGACCTACGGCAAGGTGGTGCACAAGCTGTCGATCGGCGGACGCGGCGAAATCCACCACATCGGCCTGTCCGACGACCGGCGCTACCTGTGGGGCGGCGCCCTGGATTCCAACAGGATCTATGTCTTCGACATCGGCACCGACCCGGCGAAACCGAAGCTCGTCAGGACTATCAAGGACTTCGTCCAGAAGTCCGGCGGCTACGTGGGGCCCCACTCGTTCATTGCCCTGCCGGGCCGGATGCTGGTCACGCCCCTGTCCAACAGCCGCGACCACGGCGGCGAGACGGGCATCGTCGTCTACAACAACCAGGGGGACTTCGTCGCCAGCCACCCCATCCCGAAGGACGGCGGCGGCGACGGATACGGCTACGATGCCGGTGTCAATCCGGCGAAGAACGTCTTCCTGACCACCTCCTTCACCGGCTGGAACAACTACATGATGGACCTGGGCAAGCTCGTGAAGGACGGCGAGGCGATGAAGCGCTTCGGCAACACCTCCGTGATGTGGGACCTGAAGACCTTCAAGCCCATCAAGGTGTTCCAGACGCCGGGGGCGCCGCTCGAAGTGCGCTGGTCCCTGGCGAAAGGGGACAACTGGGCGCTCACCACGTCGGCGCTGACCTCCAAGATGTGGATGTACAAGCAGGATGCCAAGGGCGAGTGGCAGGTCAAGGAGGTCGCCACGATCGGCGATCCGGCCAAGATCCCGCTGCCGGTGGATATCTCGATCGCCCGGGACGGCAAGAGCCTCTGGGTGTCCACCTTCATGGACGGCACCGTCCGCCTGTTCGACCTGGCCGACCACGGCAAGGTCCGGGAGGTGTACCAGAAGCAGGTCGGATCCCAGGTGAACATGGTGTCCCAGAGCTTCGACGGGAAGCGCGTCTATGTCACCACCTCCCTGCTCGGAAACTGGGACAAGAAGGGCAAGGACGACGAGCAGTTCCTGAAGATCTACGACTGGGACGGCAAGGAACTGACCCAGAAGGTCCATATCGACTTCTACAAGGAGAAGCTGGGCCGCGCCCACCACATGAAGTTCCAGGTCCGCGACCTGCGGCAGCTCAAGCCCCTCGACACGGCGGCGGACGGGCTCCCGCTCCTCGCCCATAGCCGCTGACCCGGCAATGTCCTTCCGCGGCGCCCGACCGGGCCGCTTCGCCCGCCGGCTTCTCGTCGCCGGCGGGCTCCTTGCCTGCCTCGCCCCGGCTTCGGCGCAGTCCGGCGCGGTGCCGGGATACCTGCCCAACCCGCCGGGGACCTACGCGCTGCAGGACATCATGCAGGCCGGAGACGGCCGTGTCCTGGACAGCCAAGGGCGGACGCGGCGCCTCGCCGAGTTCACCCGCGGTCGCGTCACCCTCCTGTCGTTCATATATTCGTCATGCGCCGACCCGGCCGGCTGCCCCTATGCCTACACCGTCTTCCACCTGGTCAGGTCGGCCCTCGAGGAGGATCCCGCGGCGCGCCGGAAGGTGCGCCTCGTCAGCCTGTCCTTCGACCCGCACCGGGATACACCGGAAACCCTCCGGCTCTATGGCGGTCCGGACGCCAACCGGGAGGCGCCGGTGCGCTGGGACTACCTCACCACCCGATCCACGGCCGAACTGCTGCCCATCCTCTCCGCCTACGGCCAGGATGCGAGCGTGGAGAAGGACGCCGCCGGACGCCCCCGCGGCCCCTTCGCCCACGTGCTGAAGGTATTCCTGATCGACCGCCGGGGCCGGGTACGGGAGATCTACACGACGGCCTACCTGCTGCCGCCGGTGGTGGTGAACGACATCAGGACCCTGCTCCTGGAGGAAGGGAGGGAAGGACATTGAGACCCCGGATTCCGGCCGGCGTCCTGCTCGGCCTCGCCCTGGCCGGCCCGGTGGCCGGCGGTGCCGTGCCCCTGGGCCTCCCGCCCCTCGCGCAAACGGGAACGGCCCCGGCCACCCGGGCCCAGGTGGAACTGGGACGCAAGCTCTTCATGGACCGCCGCCTGTCCCACAACGGCACCTTGTCCTGTGCCATGTGCCACGTGCCCGAGCAGGGATTCACGTCCAACGAGCTGGCCACCGCCGTCGGCCTGGAGGGCCAGACGGTCAGGCGCAACTCGCCGACCCTCTACAACGTGGCCTTCGTGCGGCGGCTCTTCCACGACGGCCGCGAGTTCAGCCTGGAGAACCAGGCCTGGGGACCGCTGCTCGCCGCCAACGAGATGGGAAATCCGTCCATCGGCCACGTGATCGAGCGGATCCGGGGCCTGCCGGATTACGCCGGCATGTTCCGCCGGGCGTATCGCAGCGGCCCCGACGTGGTCACGATCGGCCGGGCGCTGGCGGCCTACCAGCGCACGCTGCTCTCCGCCAACAGCCCCTTCGACCGCTGGCGCTACGGCGGCCGCCGGGAGGCCATGGAGGCCTCCGCCCGACGCGGCTTCGCGCTTTTCGTCGGCCGCGCGGGATGTGCGGCCTGCCATACCCTCGGTCCCCGCCACGCGCTCCTCAGCGACGGCCGCTTCCACAACACCGGGATCGGCTACGCGCGCAGCATGGGCCTGCGCCGGACCCACCACGTCCCGCTGGCGCCCGGCGTGTCCATCGAGGTGGACGATTCGGCCCTGGCCGCCTTCGAGGCGGCGCCCCCGGACGTGGGCCGCTACGAGGTGACCCTGGATCCGGCGGACAGTTGGGCCTACCGCACGCCGACGCTGCGCAACGTCGCCCTGACCGGACCCTACATGCACGACGGATCCCTGCCGACCCTGGAGGCCGTCGTCGATTTCTACGACCGGGGCGGCATCGACAACCCCGGCAGGAGCCCGCTCGTCCGGCCTCTCGGCCTGTCCGCCGCGGAAAAGGCGGAACTGGCGGCATTCCTGCGTTCGCTCACCGGCGACAACGCCGCCGCGCTGGCCCGCGGGGCCCGGCGAGGCCTGGGCCCCGAGGCAGCCGCACCGGCGCCGGCCAAGGACGCCCGCTCCCGGCCGGCCGGCGCGTCAGCCCAGTAGAAAGTCCCGCACCACGGCGATCTGCCCCGGATCCATCAATGTCGGGGCATGCCCGACGCCCGCGATTTCGACGACCTTGGCGTGGGGACCCCGCTCGTGCATGCGTTCCAGCGTCTCGTGGGTCAGCAGGTCGGAGTCTGCGCCGCGGATCACCAGGGTGGGGCAGCGGATGGCGTCGTAGAGGAACCAGACCTCGATGTCGCGGCCCGACTCGGTGTCCCGCCGGAAGGGCACCGCGATGCCCGGGTCGTAGCGGAATTCCCAGGACCCGTCGGCCGACTGGCGCACCACGTGCTCGGTCAGGTGCCGCCATTGCGCGTCGGAATGCGGCCCGAAGGGGGCCGACACGGCGCGGACGTAGGCCTCGATCCGCTCGTAGCTGTCGAAATGCGGCGCCTGGCCCAGGTACTCCCCGATCCGGGCGACGGAGCCGGCCGACAGGACCGGGCCCACGTCGTTCAGCACCAGTCGGGAAACCGGCGTCTTCTCCAAGGCCGCCATGGCCATGCCGATCAGGCCGCCCATGGAGGTGCCGACCCAATGGACGGTCTCCGCATCCAGCCGGGCCAGCAGCGTCGTCATGTCCGACGCATACTGGGGAACGCCGTACAGGGTCTTGTCGCGCAGCCAGTCGCTGCGCCCCCGCCCCACCACCTCCGGGCAGACGACACGGTAGCTGTCCGCCATCGCGCGGGCCAGGTCGTCGAAATCCCGGCCACAACGGGTGAGCCCGTGCGCGCAGACCAGGACCCTGGGATTGCCCGGGTCGCCCCACTCGAAATACACCATGTCGTGGAAGCCCGTGGGACTGAGGCACCGGACCCGGCGCTCCCGCATCCCGTTCGTCGTGCTGGCCATCATCCACCCTCCTTTTCGCGGTTCCGCGGCGCCCCGGTCAGCGGCCGTGCCAGTATCGCCGATCCTCCTCCCGCTGCCGCGTGGCGGCGACGGTGCCGCCGCCCAGGACGAAGCTTATCGCGCCGTCGCGATCGGTGCGGTGCAGCCGGCTCCCGGGCAGATCGTAGCGGGCCACCACCTCGGCCTTCGGATGGCCGAACCGGTTCCGGTAGCCCACCGGGAACACCGCCTCCCGCGCTCCGACGCCGCGCACGAAATCCGGCGTCGAGGAGGTCCGGCTTCCATGGTGCGGCACCAGCAGCACGTCGGCGCGCAGCCGGTCCCCGTGGCGCGCGAGCAGCGCTGCCTCGGCCCGCGCCTCGATGTCCGAGGTGAGCAGGGCACTGGCCCCGCCCGCCTCGACCCGCAGCACGCAGCTCAGGTCGTTGCTCTTCACGGGCACCGCGTAATCCGCCGGCGTCGGATGGAGGAAGGTGAAGCGCACGCCGTCCCAGTCCCAGGATTGGCCGTCCCGGCAGGGCCATTGGGGCACCGGCAGGGCCATCAGCGGGTGCTCCGGAGGCAGGGAGCCGACGATGGCGCCGACGGGCATGCCTTCCAGGATCGACTCGGCACCGCCGGCGTGGTCCCGGTCCTCGTGGGTCAGCACGAGCCGATCCAGGCGGGTCACGCCGACGGCCCTCAGGTAGGGCAGGATGATCCGGTTGCCGCTGTCCGCCTCGGGCGTGAACGCCGGACCGGTGTCGTAGACCAGGTCGTGGCCGGCGGTCTGGAGGTGAACCGCGAGGCCCTGGCCGACGTCGAGCACGGTGATGCGGACCTGCCCCTCCATCGGCCGCGGCGGCGCCAGGAGGAACAGGGGAAGGAACGCGCAGGCGCCGGTCCAGCGCGCGGGAAACCCGGCCGGCAGCAGCATCCAGGCGCCCCCGGCAAGGCCCAGCAGCGTCGCCCAGAGGGGCGGCGCCGCCTGCTGCCAGACGGCCCAAGGGGAATCCGCCAGCCAGGCCAGGAGGGCCATCAGGGGCACGAGGAGCGCGTGGCCGAGCAGCAGGAGGGGCTCCAGGCCGGGCAAGGCCCCGGCCAGGGCGATCGGGGTGATCACCAGGCTGACCACGGGAATTGCGATGGCATTGGCGACCGGCGATACCAGGGAGAACTGCTGGAACAGCGCCAGCAGGGCCGGGATCATGCCGAGGGTGACGGCCCACTGGGCGCGCCACCAGCCGGCGATCCTCCCTTCCTGCCCGAGGCGACCGGCACCCGCGTAGAAGAGCAGCGCCACGCAGCCGAAGGAGAGCCAGAACCCCGGCGAGCCCACCGCCCAGGGGTCAAGCGCGAGAACCGCCGCGAGGGCCAGGGCGAGGACCTTCGGCGCCGCCAGGTTCCTGCCGGCCCACAGCGCCACGGTCACCACTCCGAGCATGTAGAGCGTCCGCTGCGCCGGCACGGCAAACCCCGACAGCAGGGCATAGGCGAAGGCCGCCAGGAATCCCGCCAAGGCCCCCGCCCTCTGGGCGGGCAGCCGCAGGGGCAGCGACGGCGAACGCCGCCAGGCCCAGGCGGCCAGCGCCCAGGCCAGGCCCGCCAGCATCGTCACATGGAGCCCCGAGACCGACAGGAGATGGGTGACGCCGGTGTTCGCGAAGACCCGCCAGAGATCGGCGTCGATGGCCCGCTGGTCGCCGATGGCCAGAGCCGCCAGGATGCCGCCGTAGGTCCGGTCCGCCAGGGCGTTCGCGAAGCGGTCGCGGATGTCCTGGCGCAATCGTTCGACCGCCAGGCCCGGTCCCGGAACGGCCGCATCGAGCCGCCGGTTCCCCGGGTCCGGCCGCACGTAGCCGGTGCCGCGGATGCCGCGCTCGAACAGCCAGGCCTCGTAGTCGAAGCCGTGCGGATTCAGGTTTCCGTGGGGGCGCTTCAGGCGGACCGCCAGGAGCCAGCGCTCGCCGGCCCGCAGGACCGGCGCCCCGTGCCGCTCGTCGTCCACCTCCGGCCGGCTGCCGTGGTACCAGGCCAGGGAGATGCGGCCGGGCACGCCCGGCTCGGGCGATTCCACGGCGAACAGGAAGCGCTGACCGTTCTCCGTCACCTGGGGCATGGCCTCGACGACGCCGCGGATCCGCAGGTCCCGACCTTCCCTGTCCTCGGCCAGGGCATCCGCCAGGCGCGGCGTCGCCATGCCCCACGCCCACGCGACACCCAGGAGAAAGGCCGCCACCGGGCCGCCGGCCCGGGCCGCGGGCCGCCACCCGGCCACGCCTGCCAGGAGCGCCCCGGCCGCCAGGGCCGCCGCCGCCAGTTGGCCGTCCGGCAGCGTCGCGCGGGTCTGCAACCAGAGAATTCCGGCCGCGAAGGCGAGGATGGTGGCGATCATGACTGACGCATTAGACCAGATGGACGGCCGTTCCGATAAAATCGAGCCGATGCGCCGCAAGCTCCGCCAGTTCCTGCCCGACCACGCCGCGATCCGCGGCAACCGCTGGCTGGCACCCTTCGAAAACACCCTGCTCCATCCGCGCCTGTGGCACCTGAACCGGCACTCCGCCGCCGGCGGTGTGGCGGTGGGAATGTTCTGCGGGCTGATCCCCGGCCCCTTCCAGATGCTCGGTGCCGCGGTCTGCGCCGTCGTGTTCAGGGTCAATCTGCCCCTGTCTTTGCTGACCACCCTCTACACGAACCCCTTCACCATCGTGCCGCTCTACGTGGTCGCCTTCGGTCTGGGACGGCTGGTGGTCGCCGGGGATGGGGAGTTCGTGGCGCCGCCGGACTACGGGCCCGAGGGACTCGTGGCCTGGGTCCGCGCGCTGGCCGAATGGATGGTCGCCCTGGGTCGCCCCCTGGCGGTGGGTCTGGTGCTGCTCGCCTCGCTTCTGGCCGTCGCCGGCTATGCGGCGGCCCGGCTGGCCTGGCGCCTCCACCTGGTCCGCGCCTGGCGGGCCCGGGCGGCCCGGAGGACGTCCCCGTGAGATACGACGACAACACGGACGAGGTGTTCCGGCGGGCCCGGCTGTCGATCTACGCGGCCCTGGCCGCGTTCGGGGTCGTCATGGTCGTGGGAACCGTCGGCTACCGGCACATCGGGGGTCCCGACACGTCCTGGCTGGACGCCCTCTACATGACCTTCCTGATGGTGGCCACGATCGGATACGGTGCCGGCGTGGAGGTCTACCACAAGCCCGAGCGCGAAATCTTCACGATGGCGATCTCCTTCGCAGGCATCGGCATCATGACCTACTTCTTCTCGAGCGTGACGGCCATCGTCCTGGCCAGCGACTTCGACAAGACCATGCGGAGGCGGAGGATGGAAAAGACGATCAGGAAACTGCACGGCCATTACGTGATCTGCGGGTATGGCCGGGTGGGCCGCAACGTGGCCCAGGAGCTGGAATCGACCCACCGCCACTACATCGCCATCGACGAAAAGCCCGAACTCCTCGAGTCCTATGCCGAGAAGAAACCGGGCCTGCTCTACATCCATGGCGACGCCTCCGACGACGACGCGCTAGAGGCGGCCAACGTCGAGGGCGCCAAGGGCGTGTTCGCCGTGACCGGCGACGATTCGCGCAACCTGATGATTGCCCTGACCGCCAAGCAGATGGCCCCCCACGTCCGGGTCGTGTGCCGTTGCAACGACCTCCGCAACACCGAGAAGATGCGCAAGGCCGGCGCCGACGCCATCGTCTCGCCGAACTTCACGGGCGGCATGCGCATCGCCTCGGCCATGATCCGGCCGCACGTCGTGTCCTTCCTGGACGAGATGTTGCGTTCGGAGCACAAGCTGCGGGTCGAGGAAGTGCTGGTGCCGCCGAGCTTCGCCTCGCGCCCCCTGGGCACGCTCCAGTTGCGCAGCGCCAACTACGTGCTGCTGGCGGTGCGCACGCGCCACGACTGGTCCTTCAACCCGCCCAAGGATTTCATCGTCCAGCCGGGCTTCACCCTCATCGCCATGGCCTCGCCCCAGGGGCGGCAGGAACTGGAAACGGCACTGCTGCCCCAGATGGGGGACGACGCCCGGGATTCGCGCCGCGCCGGCTGCGCAGGCGGCGCCGGCCGGATCGCCTCAGGCCCTGGACAGGGTCCCGTCCTGCAGCCTCAGCACCCGGTCGGCCCGCGCCGCCAGTTCCGGATCGTGGGTCACCACCACCAAGGCGACGCCCCGGTCGCGGACCAGCGAAAGCATCAGGTCGAAGACGGCAAGCGCCGTCTGCCGGTCCAGGTTGCCCGTCGGCTCGTCGGCCAGCAGGCAGGCCGGATCGCTGACCAGGGCGCGGGCAATGGCCGTCCGCTGGCGCTCGCCGCCGGACAGCTCGCCGGGGCG
>JAEUNJ010000277.1 GCA_016791145.1 Rhodocyclaceae bacterium
GATGGCGCCGTCCCAGGCGAGGCGGGCGCGGCGGGTCAGGGCCGGGCCTCCGTCAGGGGGCATTCGACCCGGGTGCGCGGTCCCGCGTCGTTGGCGAGTTCCACGGCGACCCGGGCCCCGGCCCCCGCCCGGGGCAGGGCCAGGGGGGCGCCGGCCAGTAGCAGGTCGCCGGGCAGCAGGCTCATGAACGCGGTCACCTCGGCGACCAGGCGGGGGAGGGGACGCAGCAGGTCGTCCAGGCGGCGCTCGGCGGCGAGTCCGCCGTCGATGAAGGTGCGCAGCAGCAGGCGGGCCGGATCGCCGGCGTCGCCGGGGGAGACCAGGACGCTGCCGATCGGGCAGGCGCCGTCGAAGCACTTCTCGCGGATCGCCGGGCGCAGGATGCTGGCATGGGGCACCGAGAGGTCGATCACCGGAAGGAAGCCGGCGATCCCCGCCAGGGCGCAGGTTTCCGTCGCCCGCGTCGTCGTGCGCGCGAAGAGGATGCCGAGCTGGGCGCCGATCTCCAGTTCCGGCGTGCCCTCCGGCAGGGCCACCCGGGTGCCGTGGGCCACGTGGGTGTTGCGCGGCTTGATGAACAGCACGGGCGCCCGGGGCGGGGCCTCGTGGGGCGGCTTCGCCATGGCGGGGCCGAAGGCCTCCCAGGAGGGCCGGTCGTTGAGGATCACGCCATAGACGGTGCCGGTGACCGGCACCCGCCACTGGAAGCCGCCCGGGGGCAGGACCTGCCCGCCTACGACAACGCCGCCGTCCGGGGCGGCCCCGCCGGCCAGGGTGGATGCGCTGCCGGGCAGCGCGATGCTTGCGTGCATGGATGGATCCCCTGCGGGGACGTCGGGAAGGTGGGCGGAGTAAATCACTAACATGTTAGTGTGTCAAGGGCGGGCCCGTGTCGACCCGTGGCACCCGGTTAGAATCGCCCTGAAAGCCGCAGGGCGATGCCCGAGCAACGGCGGAACGGCGGGCCCCGCGCAAGGCATCGAGCCGCGCCGCGGCGAACCACCATCATTCCTGTGCCGCGAGGGTGGGGGGAGGGAGGAAGACCATGAACGAAGTCCGCATGCCCCGCAACCTGCCCCTGCTGCTGCTGCAGGCGCGGGAGGCCGTGATCTCGCATTTCCGGCCGCTGCTCAACCATGCCGGCGTCACGGAGCAGCAATGGCGCATCCTGCGGGCCCTGTGCGAGCTGGGGGAACTGGAGCCCCGCCAGCTCTGCGACATCTGCCAGATCCTGAGCCCCAGCCTGACCGGGGTCCTCGCCCGCATGGAGGAGACGGGCCTCGTCGCCCGGCGCAAGGTGGATAGCGACCAGCGCCGCCTGCTGGTCTCCCCGACCGCCAAGGGCCGTGCCCTCGTCAAGCGCATGGCGCCGTTGGTGCAGCAGCAGTACCGGCTGCTGGAGGAGACCCTGGGGGCCGACCTGATGCGGGACCTCTACGCGGTGCTGGATCGCCTCGTGGCCGCCCGGGATACCCCGGTGGCCCGCGTCCCGCTGCCGGCGGGGAGGCAGGCCGGACGGCGCAAGGAGCCGTCCGGCGACTGACGGCCGCCGGAAGACCCGGCCGTCACAGGGGTTTCGAAGGGTCGCCGCAAGGCGCGGCTCGCTTGCCCGGTGGCCGTCCGCGCACCATAATTCGCATCCCGGTCCCCCGCCTTCTGCCATGAGCGAACGCTTCATCCCCATCGTCGATCGCCGCGCCAACCCGGTGCCGCCCATCCCGGCCGACGCCGGGCCCGCCACGGGCAACCTCGCCGACGTCCGGGGCCGCCGGGTGCGGGACCTGCGCATCTCCATCACCGACCGGTGCAATTTCCGCTGCACCTATTGCATGCCGAAGACGGTCTTCGGGCGCAACTACCCCTTCCTGCAGCGCCAGGAACTGCTCAGCTTCGAGGAGATCGTCCGCATCGCGCGGGTCTTCGTCGCCCACGGGGTGGAGAAGATCCGCCTCACCGGCGGCGAGCCGCTGCTGAGGCGCTACGTGGAGAACCTGATCGAGCAGCTGGCGGCCATCCCGGGCCTGGAGCTGACCCTGACCACGAACGGCTCGCTGCTGGCGCGCAAGGCCAGGGACCTGAAGGCGGCCGGCCTGCACCGGGTGACGGTCAGCCTCGACGCCCTCGACGACGCGACCTTCCAGGCCATGAACGACGTGGGTTTTCCCGTCGGGCAGGTGCTGGCGGGCATCGACGCGGCCGCCGCAGCGGGGCTCTCGCCGGTGAAGATCAACATGGTCGTGAAGCGCGGCACCAACGAGTCGTCCATCCTCCCGATGGTGCGGCGATTCAAGGGCAGCGGCCACATCCTGCGCTTCATCGAATACATGGACGTGGGCAGTTCCAACGGCTGGTGCCTGGACGAGGTGCTGCCGTCCGCGGAGGTGGTCCGGATGATCGATGCCGAGTTTCCGCTGGAGCCCATCGATCCGAACTACCCGGGAGAGGTGGCGGAACGTTGGCGATTCCGCGACGGTTCCGGCGAGATCGGCGTCATCTCCTCGGTCACCCAGGCTTTCTGCGCCACCTGCACGCGGATACGGCTGTCCACGGAGGGCAAGCTCTACACCTGCCTGTTCGCCGAATCCGGCCACGACCTGCGCACGCTGCTGCGCTCCGGCGCCAGCGACGCGGACCTGAGCGCCGCCGTGGCCGGCATCTGGCGCGGCCGGGCCGACCGCTACTCGGAGATCCGCGCCGCCGCCACGGCCCGGCCGGATGCGCCAACCCGGCGCATCGAGATGTCCTACATCGGGGGCTGAGGCCGTGGGTATCGCCGGAGGGCGGGACCCGCGCGCGCCGGGGCGTTCCCGATGAGCGGCGGATCGGGCGGGGGGGTCACCGGCCTGGTGCTGGCCGGGGGACTGGGGCGGCGCATGGGCGGGGCCGACAAGGGGCTGCTGGAATACGCGGGCCGTCCCCTGGTGGCCGCCGCCATCGATCGCCTGCGGCCGCAGGTGGAAACGCTGTTCATCAACGCGAACCGGAATCCCGGGGCCTATGCCGCCTTCGGCTTCCCCGTGCTGCCCGACACCGTGGGCGGATATGCGGGTCCCCTGGCCGGCCTGCACGCCGGGCTCGCCGCCTGCGCGACGCCGCTCCTCGCCACGGTGCCCTGCGATTCGCCCGCGGCGCCGGCGGACCTGGTGGCGCGGCTTCGGGGGGCGCTGGAGGCCGGCGACGCCGACCTGGCGGTGGCCTCGGCCGGCGGCCGCTGGCATCCCGTGTTCATGGTCTGCCGCCGGGCGCTGCTGCCCGACCTGGAGGCCTACCTGGCCCGGGGCGGCCGGCGCATCGAGGACTGGGTGCGCGGGCAGCGCCATGCCGTCGTCGATTTCGCCGACGACGGCGCCTTCGCCAACATCAACACGCCGGAGGAGCTTTCCCGGCCGCAGGAATCCGCACCATGACCAACGAAGATACCTCCCTGTTCTCCCTCCTTTCCAGCCTGGATGGCTTCGATCCCGAAGCCCTTTCAGTCGATCAGGCCCGGGAGGCCGTCGTCTCCCTGGTGGCGCCGGTCCCGGGTCACGAACGGGTCTTCGTGCGCCATGCCCTGGGCCGCGTGCTGGCGGAGGACGTGATCTCCCCGATCGACGTGCCCGGTCACGACAATTCGGCCATGGACGGCTGGGCCGTGCGCCATGCCGACCTGGCGGCGGACGGCGAGACGCGGCTCCTGATCGCCGGCACCGCCTTCGCCGGACGCGCCTTCGGGGCCCCGGTGCCACCGGGCGGCGCGGTGCGCATCATGACTGGCGCCGTGCTGCCGGAGGATGCGGATTGCATCGTCGTCCAGGAGGTCTCGCGGCAGGAGGGCGAGCGGGTCGTGGTGCCCGCCGGACAGAAGCTCCACCAGAACCTGCGCCGGCGCGGCGAGGACCTGGCGGTGGGCAAGGCGGCCCTGGCGGCCGGCACGCTGATGCGGCCGGCGGAGGTGGGACTGGCGGCGTCGCTGGGCATCGCCGAGGTGAGCGTGCGCCGGCGTCCGCGGGTGGCCGTGTTCTCGACGGGCGACGAATTGTGCTCCATCGGCGGCCAGCCGGCGGAAGGGCAGATCTACGACAGCAACCGCTATACGCTCGGCGGCATGCTGGAGCGGCTGGGCTGCGAGGTGCTGGACATGGGCGTGGTGCGGGATGATCCGGACCTCCTGGAGGCGTCCTTCCGGGAGGCGGCGCGCCAGGCCGACGCCGTGATCACGAGCGGCGGCGTGTCGGTGGGGGAGGCGGATTTCGTCAAGGCGATGATGGCCCGCCTCGGCGAGGTGGCCTTCTGGAAGATCGCCATGAAGCCGGGACGGCCCATGGCCTTCGGCCGAATCGCGGATGGGGACCGGCAGGCCTGGCTGTTCGGGCTGCCGGGCAACCCGGTGGCGGTCATGGTGACCTTCTACCAGTTCGTGCGTCCGGCCCTGCTCGCCATGGCCGGCGCCCGGCCCCGGGACCTGCCGAGCTTCCAGGTGGCGTGCACGGAGGCGCTGAAGAAGGGCCGGGGGCGCACCGAGTTCCAGCGCGGCGTGCTGTTCGCCGAGGGCGGCCAATGGAAGGTCAGGCCGACGGGAGCCCAGGGATCCGGCATCCTGCGTTCCATGGCCGACGCCAACTGCTTCATCGTGCTGGAAGCGGAGCGCGGGAACATCGCACCCGGTGACGTGGTGACGGTGCAGCCCATGGACGGCCTGGCCTGAACCCGAAAACCCCGTTCCGGCCGCCAGGGCACCGGGAACACCCGGCGAAGTCGGGGAACGGGACGGCTCGCGCCCCGGTGGCGGGGCGCCCCGGCTGACTCCGCCGCCCGTCGCCGGCTACGCGGCGGGCTTCCCCCGCCAGCGCTCGCTCCACAGGGCGGCCGGTTCGGGGCGTCCGTACAGGTAGCCCTGCAGCACGTCGCAGCGATGGTGGCGCAGGAAGGCGCCCTGTCCCTCGGTCTCGATGCCCTCGGCCACCACGCGCAGGTCCAGGCTGTGGGCCAGGGCCAGGGTGGCCCCGCTGATCGCGGCATCGTTCTCGTCGTTTTCGATGTCGCTCACGAAGGCGCGGTCCAGCTTGAGCGTCTGGATCGGCAGCAGCTTCAGGTAGGCCAGCGACGAGTAGCCGGTGCCGAAATCGTCGATCGCCAGGCTAACGCCCATGTCCCGCAGGGCCTTCAACTGGCCGATGGCCCGCTCGGGATCGGTCATGGCGGTGGTTTCGGTCACCTCGAGTTCCAGGTCGCCCCTGCCGAGGCCGTGCCGCGCCAGGGTGTCGCGCACGTCGTCGACCAGGGTCGGCGAGCGCAGCTGCTGGGCGGACAGGTTGACCGCGACGCGCAGATCGGCGATGCCCTCGGCGCGCCAGACCGCCAGCTGCCGGCAGGCCTCGTCCAGGACCCAGCGGCCCAGGGGGACGATGACGCCCGTCTCCTCGGCGATGGGGATGAAGGTCATCGGCGACACCAGGCCGCGCCGGGGGTGCCGCCAGCGCAGCAGCGCCTCCATGCCGCAGATCCGGTCGTCGGCGGTGGCGACCTGCGGCTGGTAGTGCAGCTCGAACTGTCCTTCCCCGAGGGCGGCGCGCAGGTCCCTTTCCAGTTCCAGGCGCTCCGTGGCGGCGGCCGTCATGGCGCCGGTGAAGAACTGGAAGCCGTTGCGTCCCCGTTCCTTGGCCGAGTACATGGCGGCGTCGGCGCATTTCATCAGCGTGGCCGGGTCGTCGCCGTTGTCCGGGAAGACGCTGACCCCGATGCTGGGGGTGGCGTGCAGAATCCGCCCCTCGATGGTGTAAGGCGCGTCGAGTGCGGTCAGGATGCGGGCGGCCACCAGGCCGGCGTCGGCCGCGTCGGCAAGCTGGGTGGAGACGACGACGAACTCGTCGCCACCCAGGCGGGAGACGATGTCGCTCTCCCGCATGCACGACTGGAGGCGTTGCGCCACCTGCACGAGCAGCAGGTCCCCCACGTGGTGGCCGAGAGCGTCGTTGATCACCTTGAAGCGGTCCAGGTCGATGAACATGACCGCGAGGGTGCGTTGCTCCCGCCGGGCCTCGAACAGGGACTGGGCGAGCCGGCCCTCGAGGCAGAACCGGTTGCACAGTCCCGTGAGCGCGTCGTGGTGCGCCAGGTACTCGATCCGGTCGGCGGCGGCCTTGTGCTCGGTGATGTCGGTGAAGCTCGCGATGTAGTGGGTCAGCGCCCCCTCGTCGTCGCGGATCGCGGAGATCGCGGCCCAGCGGGGTGACTCGTTGCCGTCCTTGCCGCGATCCCACAGTTCGCCCTGCCAGAAGCCCTCCAGCTCGACGGACTTCCACATGGCCTGGTAGGTGTCCGGCGGGGTGTTCCCCGAGGCGAGGACGCTGGGGTTGCGGCCGCGCAGGTCGTCCAGCGTGTATCCCGTAAGGCGGGTGAAGGTCCGGTTCAGCGACAGGATGCGGTTGTCGCGGTCGGTGACCAGGATCGCCTCGCCGCTGTGCTCGAAGACGTTGGCATAGAGCCGGATCGCCTCCTCGGCCCGCTTGCGGTCGGAGATGTCGCGGGCCGTCACCAGCAGGACCTCCGTCCCGTCCAGCGTCATGGGCTCGACCGAGACGAGTGCCGGAAACACCTCACCGCCGGCCCGCCGCAACTGCACCTCGTGGTTGTCCAGGTGCATCTGCCGGTCGAGGGCCCGGAGCAGTTCCGTCCGGCCGTGCGGCGTGGCCCACGTTCCCAGTTCCGCGGCGGTCCGGCCGATGGCGGCGATGGCGGAGTGGCCGAACACGCGGGTGAAGGCGGCATTGACCTCCAGGAACCGGCCGGTGAGCCTTTCGGTGATGACGGCCACGTCCGGCGAATGGTCGAACATGGCGCGCAGCCGGACCTCCGCGTTCTCGCGCAGCGTCATGTCGCGCAGGGTTTCGACGACGGCCACCAGCCGGCCCGTCTCGTCCCGGACGGGTCCCGCGTCGATGGCCAGGTACAGCCGCGTCCCGCGCAGCGGCATCACGCACCAGTTCTCCGTGTGGGCGCCGTATTCCACGTCGGCGGACCGGTGGTGGATGGGATAGTAGGCATCGATGTCGGCGGCCCGGCCTTCGACCAGCAGGTCCGCCAGGCAGGGTCGATCCACGTCGTAGAAGGCTCGCCAGTGGTCCCGGGTTCCGAGCACACGCTCGGCGGGCATGCCGGTCAGGCGCTCGCAGGCCCGGTTCCAGAGGATCACGCGGCGTTGCGCATCGAGGGCGAAGGTCGGGACGGCGAGCTGCCCGACCAGGTCGGCGGTGAACCCGAGATGGGGCGGGGCGGCCCGCCCCGCGGCCACGAGGCCCGCGGCGCCGTTCATGCGCTCGCCTCCGCCGGGACGCGGCGGGCGGCCGGTCGGACCGCTGGGCGGGAGGCTGGCGATCGCTCCGGACGGCGGGATATGGCGGCGGACAAGCAATCCTCCTGCGCGGTGCGCTCAAGGGCAGGCGGATTCAGGGCCTTCGGGGCGTTGCGGAGGGATCCGGACCGGGCCGACGGACGGGCCGCGAATCCCCTGGGCGGGGTGGCGGGACTGGGCCGACCCCTTATTGCTCAAGGTGTTGCGCCGCATATCTAACCATATAACTAAAGATAGTCAACCCCGGCGCATGGGTTTCCGCTGCCGACGGACCCGGGCGGCTCAGCCGGGTGGGGGCTCCGTGTCGTCGCGCGGCTCGTGGAACCGGAAGGTGTTCCGGCCCCCCTTCTTGGCCGCGTAGAGGGCGGCATCCGCATTGCGCCGCAAACGGTCCGGATCGGTCCCGTGTTCCGGATAGCGGGCGATCCCGATGCTGGCGGAAACCGACGCCGGCCCTTCGCTGAGGTCGAAGGGCGCCGCCAGCGCGGCGATGGCCCGCCGGGCGATCCGTTCGGCGTCGGCGGGGCTCGTCACCTCGCCGAGGATGATGGCGAATTCGTCGCCCCCGAAGCGGGCCACCGTGTCGTTCTCCCGGACACAGGCCAGCAGGCGGCGCGCCGTCTCCACGAGCAGGGCGTCGCCGGCGGCGTGGCCCAGGCGGTCGTTTACCTCCTTGAAGCGGTCCAGGTCCAGGTACATGAGGGCGCAGCCCCACCCGTGCCGGTGCGCGGCGGCCAGCGACGACAAAAGGCGGTCGGCGAACAGGCTCCGGTTCGGCAGCCCGGTCAGGGGATCGTGCTGGGCTTGGTAGCGCACCGCGTCCTCGGCTTCCTTGCGCCGCGTGATGTCGCTGAAGGTCGCCACGTAGCGGCCGGCGCCGTCCGTCGCGCCGGCGCCGGCGATGGTGGTGATGGCCAGCCATTCGACATAGATGCGCCCGTCCTTGGCGCGGTTGGTGATCTCGCCCTCCCAGCGTCCCTCCTGGCCGATCTTCCGCCACATGTCGGCGTAGAACTCGGGGCCGTGGCGCCCGGACTTCAGCATGCCCGGGTCCCGTCCGACAACCTCCCGCGGCGTGTAGCCCGTGATGGCGGAGAAGGCGGGATTGACGCGCAGGATGCGGTTGTCCGCGTCGGTGACGACGATGCCCTCCGCGGCGCTCTCGAACACCGCCGCCGCGATGCCCAGTTCCTGCTCCGTGGCCAGCTTCTCGGTGACGTCGGCGACGGTGACCAGGTAGCGGGCGCCGGATTCGTCGTCGGCGGGCACCCGGGCGATCTCCATGTCGGCGTAGCGCCGGGCCTGGGGGTCGGCATGGCGGATCCGGCAGCGCAGGCGGGCGCTCTCCTGCTCGCCCCCCAGGTAGCGCGCCAGGGTTCCCGCCGCGCGGTCCAGGTCGTCGCCATGGACCAGTTCGAGGGTCGCCATGCCGATCAGGTCCTCGGAGGGGATGCCGAACATGGCGGCGAGCCGCTGGTTGGCGAACAGGATCAGCCGTCCGTCGGTCAGGTAGATGCCTTCCCGGCTGCTCTCCACCGCCGCCCGGTAGCGCGCCTCGCTCTCGGCGATCCGGCGCTGGTGCCGTTCCCGTTCCTCCGCGTCGCGCCGCAGCTGCTCGTTGGCCTCCGAGAGCTCGGCCGTCCTCTCGCCGATCAGGGCCTCCTGCCGGGCATTGAGCGTCCAGAGGGTGTCGTAGTAGCGCCGGGCGCGCAGGATCAGCAGGTGGGTGAGGCCGGCCAGGGCCGCGAAGAAGGCCACCGCGACCCATTTCGCCCGCAGCCGCTGGGCATCCCTCACGTCGAGGAGGTCGGCGGCCGGGGTCGAAACCGAGATTCCGCCCCGGATGTCGCCCACCCGGTAGCCCTGTCCCTCGTGGCATTTCATGCACGCCTGCTTGACCAGGAGGGGCGCCATGTAGCGGTGGATGGGCGCGGCCGCATCGGCGGCCACGAGGCTGATCCTTTCCGTGACGCCCCGCTCGAAGAGCTCCAGGGATTCCCGTTCCCAGGGATCCGGCGCATTGGCCGGCCGTATCGGCTTGAGGCTGGTGATGTGGAACTGGAGCCCCTGGGCGCGGGCGGCGATCTCCGAGATCTGGCGGGTCATGAACGCGGGGTTGATCTTGGTGAGGCGCAGGCCATCCACCGTCACCACGTCCCGCTTCGGATCCTCCAGATAGGGATTGGGCCGGGTCTTGTCCGTGACCGGCACGTAGACGCCTCCGTGCTCGGCGTTCCAGTCGCGGGTGAGTTCTATCAGGCGGAACAGGACGGCGCCCCGCTCCCGGGCGACCGCGTCCAGGTTGCGGTCGATCTGCCCGAATTCGTACCAGATCCCGGCCGCGGCGAGCAGTCCGGACAACGCATAGGCGAGGCCGGGGCCGAGGACCGTGAAGACCACCTTGCCGGCACCGCCGGCCGCGGGCTCCCTCGGCGTCACGGGGCGCACCCCGGTGCCGGACCGCCCGGGCGGGCGGCGGGTACGGTCCGCCGAACCCGGTCGGGCGCCCGTCCCAGGCGCGCCCGCCGCCGCGGTGCGAATGCATTCCTCGGATCCATCCGATCCGTATATCAAAAGCGATATCCGGCCGCAAGAGCCGCCTGCCGCCCGCCGGGGCGTCAGTACTCGCGCAGGGCCTCGACGGCGGCTTGGCGGAGGGCCCGCCGGCTGGCCAGCAGCCCGGCGGCCACCACGCCGCAGAGCCCCGCCGCCATTCCGGCGAGGGCGATGGCCGGGTCCGGACGGTAGGGCAGGTGCAGCGCCACCGAGGCCAGGGCCCAGCTGATGCCGGCGGCACCCAGGCCCGCCAGCAGGCCGGCGATGGCCCCGACGGCGGCGAATTCGCTGGCCAGCCCCGCCGTGAGCTGCCGGCGGCGGGCGCCCAGGGCGCGCATGACGGCCAGCTCGCGGAAACGCTCGTCGGCCGTGGATTGGAGGGCGGCCAGCAGGACCACGAAGCCCGCCGCCAGGGCGAAGCCGAACACCCCCTGGACGGCGGCGGCCACCTGGTCCATGGTGCTCTGCACCTGGCGCAGAAGCGCCGCCACGTCGATCACCGTCAGGTTGGGGAACTCCCGGACCAGGGCATCCACGAAGTCGGCCCGGCCGCGCGGGAGGTGGAAGCTGGTGATGTAGCTCGCCGGATACCCGGCGAGGGCCCCCGGCGGGGCGATGACGAAGAAATTGACCCGCATGGAGTCCCATTCGAGCTTGCGCAGGCTGGTGATGCGGCCGGAGAACCGGCGCCCGGCGATGTCGTAGGTCAGCCGGTCGCCGAGCCGCAGGCCCAGGGTCTCGGCGAGGCCCTGTTCCACCGAGAACTCGTCGCCGCCGCCCGGGCCGTGCCAGCGTCCCGCGGTCACCAGGTTGCCGGCCGGCAGCTCGCCGCCCCAGGAGAGGTTGAACTCCCTGTCCACGAGCCGCTTCGCCCGGTCGTCCTCGTAGGTTTCCGGCCCCACCGCGCCGCCGTTCACCTCCACCAGGCGTCCGCGAACCATGGGCTCCAGGAAAGGCGGGGCCAGCCCCCGGGAGGCGAACAGGGCGCCCACCGCCTCCCGCTGGTCCGGCTGCACGTTGATGACGAAGCGGTTCGGGGCGTCCGGCGGGACCCGCGAGCGCCACGATGACATCATTCCCTCGCGGGCCACCGTGAGCAGGAGCAGGGCCGTGAGCCCCAGCCCCAGGGCCACGGTCTGCACCGTGACCGACAGCCGCCGGCGGCGGAGGCGGGCGATGCCGTATCGCCAGCCACCGCCGCCGCGCACCCGCCCGGCCAGGCCGAGCAGCAGCCTCGCGGCGCCGGCGTAGACCGCCACGGCGCAGGCGAATCCGCCCAGCACGACGCTCCCCAGGGTCGTGTCGTCGGCGACGGCGAACATCAGGGCGGCCAGGGCGGCGATGCCGAACAGGTAGGCGGAGACGGAGAGCGGCGCCGTGCCTTCCCACTCGCGGCGCAGGACGCGCAGCGTGGAGACGCTCTTCAGGCGGAGCAGCGGCGGGAGGATGAAGCCGGCGACCAGCACGGCGCCCACGGCGAGCCCCAGGGCCCAGGGGCGCCAGCCCGGGGCCGGGAGCGCGTTGGGGAAGAGGCTGCGCAGCATGCCGAGCAGGACCTCCTGCAGCAGGTAGCCGAGCGCTCCGCCGGCCAGGGTCGCGGCCAGGCCCAGCAGCAGGAACTCGCCGCCGTGGATGGCGAGGATCTGGTTTTCCCGGGCGCCCAGGCAGCGCAGGACCGCGCAGCCGTCCAGGTGGCGGCGCATGTAGCGCTGGGCCGCGAGGCCCACGGCGACGGCGGCCAGGATCACGGCCAAGAGCGCCGCCAGGCGCAGGAAGCGCTGGGCGCGCTCCAGCACGGTGCGGATTTCCGGACGGGCGCGGTCCAGGCCCTCGAGCCTTTCGCCGCGTCCGAGACGGGTCTCGGCCCAACGGCGATAGTCCTCCACCGCCGCCTTTTCGCCCGCCAGGTGCAGGCGCCAGGCCACCCGGCTGCCGGTGACCACGAGGCCGGTGGCCGGCAGGTCGGCCAGGTTCATCAGCAGGCGGGGGGCCAGGGCGAAGGCATTGACCCCGCGGTCGGGATCCAGGGTGAGGACGGCGGAGACCTGCGGCGTGCCACGCCCCAGGGCGATGCGGGCGCCCGGGTTCGCGGCCAGGGCGCTGGCCAGCCGCTCGTCGACCCACACCTCCCCGGGCGGCGGCACCCCGTCCGCCTCCCCGTCATCGGCATGGGGAACGCGGGTGATCCGCAGCCGGCCGCGCAGCGGATAGCCCTCGCTGACTGCCTTCACCTCGGCCAGCTGGACGCCGTCCGGGCCCCGGGCCATGCTCGGGAACAGGGCGCTTTCGGCCAGCTTCAGGCCGCGGGACGCGGCTGCGGCGCGATAGGCGTCGTCCCAGGGGTGGTCGGCGGAGAGGAGCAGGTCGCCGCCCAGGAGCTGGTGCGCCTCGGTATCCAGGGCCTGGGCGACCCGGTCCACCAGGAAGCTCACGCTGGTCATGGCCGCCACCGCCAGGACCAGGGCGAGGGCCAGCACGTGGAGCTCGCCGGCCCGCCAGTCGCGGACCAGCATGCGCAGCATCAGGCGCAGGGTAGGCATCAGAGGTTCCGCATCTGGTCCACGGCCTCCTCGACCCGTTCCAGCGCAATCACCTCGATTCCCTTGACCGGCGCCTTGGGCGCGTTGGCGCGCGGGATCAGGGCGTGGGTGAAGCCCAGCTTGGCGGCTTCCTTGAGGCGTTCCTGGCCCCGGGGTGCGGGCCGGATCTCGCCGGCCAGGCCCACCTCGCCGAAGGCCACCCACTTGCCGGGCAGCGGGCGATTGCGCAGCGACGAGACGACGGCCAGCAGCACGGCCAGGTCGGCGGCCGGCTCCTGGATGCGCACGCCGCCGACGGCGTTCACGAAGACGTCCTGGTCGAAGCAGACGATGCCGGCATGACGGTGCAATACGGCGAGCAGCATGGCCAGGCGGCTGGGATCCAGGCCGACGGTCAGGCGCCGCGGGCTCGGGCTGTGGGCCGCGTCCACCAGCGCCTGGATCTCCACCAGCAGCGGCCGCGTGCCCTCCTGGGTCACGAGCACGCAGGACCCGGCCACGTCCTGGGCGTGCTGGGAGAGGAAAAGGGCGGACGGATTGGAGACACCCTTCAGCCCCCGGTCGGTCATGGCGAAGACGCCCAGTTCGTTCACCGCGCCGAAGCGGTTCTTGAAGGCGCGCACGAGGCGGAAGCTGGAATTGGTGTCGCCCTCGAAGTAGAGGACGGTATCGACGATGTGTTCCAGCACCCTGGGGCCGGCGAGCGCCCCCTCCTTGGTCACGTGGCCCACCAGGATCACCGTGGTGCCGCCCTGCTTGGCCTGGCGCGTGAGCTGGGCGGCACATTCGCGCACCTGGGCCACGGAGCCCGGCGCGGAGGTGAGGGCCTCGGAATAGAGGGTCTGGATGGAGTCGATGACGGCGACCAGGGGCTGTTCCCGCGCAATGGTGGCGAGGATCCTTTCCAGCCCGATCTCGGGCAGCAGCTGCAGGCCGGCGGCGGGAAGCTGGAGGCGCTGGGCCCGCAGGGCCACCTGTTCGGCGGATTCCTCCCCGGACACGTAGAGCACCGGCTGCCCTGACTCGGCGAGCCTGGACAGGGCCTGGAGCAGCAGGGTGGATTTGCCGATGCCGGGGTCGCCGCCGATCAGGACCACCCCGCCCGCCACGAGGCCGCCGCCGAGGACCCGGTCGAACTCCTCGATGCCGGTGGGCAGGCGGGGCTCCTCCCGCGGCTTGATGTCGGCCAGGCGCTGCAGCCTGCCGGCCGCGGCCAGCGGCGCGAATCGGTTGGGCGCCGCCGCTTCGGCGACGGTCTCGACCAGTGTGTTCCACTGCCCGCAGCCGGGGCACTGGCCCTGCCATTTCGGGTTGGTGGCGCCGCATTCCGTGCAGCTGAAAACGCTTTTCGCCTTGGCCATCTCACGCTCCCCGCAGGGCTTCACCCAGGGTGCGGGCCCCGGGCGCCACCGCGCCCACCGCCAGGGCCAGCAGGAAGGCGGCGCCCAGGACGACCAGGAAGTAGACGAAGCTGGCGCGCAGGGCCCCGCCCATCCAGCCCGGATTGTCCACGCGCCGCAGGCTGCCGAAGAAACCGGCCGCCATGGCGGCCTCCAGGGCCGCCTCGGCGAGCAGCATCGGGGCCCCGACTCCGATGGCATAGAGCGCGCCGGACAGCGCGGCGGCCAGGACGAACAGGGCAAGCAGCGGCAGCGCCGCTACGAGGCAGCCCTCGTCGCCGCCCAGGTCCCCGAGGCCGGGGGCCTCCGGCAGGGACCACTCGCCCTGCGGCGCGCCAGCGCCGTCGGAAGGCAGGCCGCCGTCGCCGCATTGCCCGGCTTCGGGGGCGGGTTCCCCCTTGCCCCGGCCGGCACCGGAAAAATCCACGTCGCCCGCATCCGTTTCCTCGTCGCGGCGCCGCTTGTACTGGCGGCCGAAGCCGGCGTAGGCCAGCCAGATACGCACGGCGAGCAGGAAACCCAGGTAGGCGGCGCAGACCCCGAGCGGGTAGCGCAGGAGGGGCGACTCCAGTCCCCAGGCCAGGGCCACGCGGCCCGCCAGCAGGCCGCAGGCGAAGGTGAAGGCGAGGATCAGCAGGGCATGGAAACGGACGAAGAACCGTTCGGCGATCCAGCGGGCCAGGCGTCGCTTCGCCTCCGCGTCGGTCGACCGCGACGGCGGGCTCAAGCCCCGTCCTCCATCGTCACCGGGACCCGCGGCGCCAGGGCGCAGAAGAGCTCGTAGGAGACGGTCCCCGCGGCGGCGGCCACTGCGTCGGCGTCGAGCCGTCCGCCCTGGTTGCGGCCCCACAACAGGACCGGCGTGCCGACCGTCGCGTCCGGGGCGTCGGCCAGGTCCACGCAGATCTTGTCCATGGACACCCGCCCGAGGGTGCGGGTGCGCCGGCGCCCGACCAGGACGGGCGTGCCGGTGGGCGCATGGCGCGGATAGCCGTCGGCGTAGCCGCAGGCGACGATGCCGACGCGCATCGGCCGCTCGGCGGTGAAAGTGCCGCCATAGCCCACCCGGTCGCCGGCCTGCAGTTCCTGGACGCCGATCAGTTCGCTCTCCAGGCTCATGACCGGGGCCAGGCCCAGGTCGGCCGCGCCGATCTCGGGAAAGGGCGAGCCCCCGTAGAGCATGATGCCCGGCCGGGCCCAATCCGCGGCCGTTTCCGGGAAGCGGAGCAGGGCCGCCGAATTGGCCAGGCTCCGCGGCAGGGCGAGACCCGCGGTGAATCCGGCCAGGCGCTGCATCTGGAAATCGATGCCCAGGGGGTCGTCGGCGTCGGCGAAGTGGCTCATCACCGTGATCTCCGAGGCGACGCCCGTCGCCGCGAGGGTGGCCAGGGCGGAACGGAAGTCCTCCCGTCCCAGGCCCAGGCGGTTCATGCCGGTGTTCAGCTTCAGGTACACCGGCAGGCGCACCGGCAGCGCGGCATCGACGAACTGGCGGACCTGCTCCGGGTGGTGGAGCACGGGGGTCAGGTCGTACTCGGCGAACAGCGGCAACTCCTCGGCCGCGTAGAAGCCCTCCAGCATCAGGATGGGCTGGCGCAGGCCCGCCTCGCGCAGGGCGATGGCGCCGGCGAGCTCGATGAGGGCGTATCCGTCCGCCACGTCCTCCAGGGCGGTGGCCACGCGCATCAGGCCGTGCCCGTAGGCCTCGGCCTTGACGACGGCCCAGAGCTTCGCGCCCGCCGCGTGGCGGCGGGCGACGGCGAAATTGCCCCGCAGCGCGGCGAGGTCGATGCGGGCGCGAACGGGACGGCTCATGCGGGAGGGGGACGGCCAGGAGCCCGCGGCCGCGGACCCCGGACGCGGAATCAGTGGTTGTTCCGCGCCGCCTTCAGGCGGGCCTGGGAAAATTCGACGAAGGCGGTCACCAGGCGGGAGCGGAACTTCTCCTTCGGATACACCATCGAGAGGGTGCGCTTCAGCCGCGGATTCAAGGGGATCGCCACCAGGTCGCCCAGACGCTGGTCCCGGGCCACCGAGGCGCGGGAGGCGATGGCGTAGCCCAGGCCGGTCTCGACGACACCGATCAGGGCGACGGGGCTGCCCAGTTCCATGACCAGCTTCAGCTCGTCGAGGCCGAGCCCCGCCTGGCGCAGGTAGGCATCGGTGAACTCGCGGGTTCCCGAGCCGGGTTCCCGCGACACATAGGGATGCTCGAGCAGTTGCGGTGGCGCGACCTCCTTGAGGCGGGCCAGGGGGAACTTCGGCGAGCAGATCACCACCAGCTCGTCGTCGCAGCAGAGTTCGGTCTGCAGGTGGGGCTGGTGGGACGGGGACTCGATGAAGCCGATGTCCAGGGTGTGCTCGGCCACCCGCGTCTCGATGGATTCGGAATTGGCGACGATGAGTCGCGGCCGGACCTTGGGATAGGCCGACTTGAACTCGCCGAGGATGCGCGGCAGCATGAACTCCGCAATGGTGGTCGAGGCCCCGACCAGGAGGGAGCCGCCGATCTCGCCTGTCATCTCGGCCATGCGCACGTCCATCTCGGACGACAGGCCCAGTATCTTTTCCGCATAGGCGAGGACCAGCTCGCCGGCCGGGGTGAGGGATATCTTGCCGTGGCCCCGGTCGAACAGGCGGGTGTTGAAGTGCTCTTCCAGTTGCTTGATCTGGAAGGTCACCGCGGGTTGGGTCATGAACAGGACCTCGGCCGCCTTGGTGAACGACAACTGCTTGGCAACGGCGTGGAACACTTGCAACCGGCGGTCGGCCATCCTGTTTCCCCTGGGGCGATCTGGGTTTATGGGCGGAAGCTGTTATTCAAGCACAAGTCCTATCCATAAGGTAGCCTGATCGTAGAAGGCCACCGGCAGGCTCCCGGCGCCCGGGCGAACTTCGGCCGATCCCGCCGGTTTCCGGATGCTGCGATGCGGCATGGCGGTTCTGGAGCGGCAAAACTTTCGTGGTATAAACGGCGATCCATGAGCATCGGCTTCTACATCATCATGGCGGCGCAGTTTTTTTCCGCGCTCGCCGACAATGCTCTGCTGATCGCCGCCATCGCCATCCTGCGCGATCTCAAGGCGCCCGCCGAATACGAACCGCTGCTGAAGACCTTCTTCACGGTGTCCTACGTCGTCCTCGCCGCCTTCGTCGGGGCCTTTGCCGACTCCATGCCCAAGTGGCGGGTCATGTTCATCAGCAACGGCATCAAGATCCTCGGCTGCGCGCTGATGTTCTTCGACGTGCATCCGCTGCTGGCCTATGCCGTGGTGGGTCTCGGCGCCGCATCCTACTCGCCGGCCAAGTACGGCATCCTCACCGAATACCTGCCCCACCGGCTGCTGGTGGTGGCCAACGGCTGGATCGAGGGCCTGACCGTGATGGCCATCATCCTCGGCGTCGTCCTGGGGGGCGCGCTGATCCGGCCGGACGTGGCCCAGTCCATCCTTTCCCTGGATCTTCCGCTGGTGGACACGGGAATCGACACGGTCCCCGAGATGAACCTGACGGTGATCGGGGCCCTGTACCTGGTGGCGGCCCTGTTCAACCTCTACATCCCCGAGACCGGGGTGGATCACAAGCCGCTGAAGCGCAACCCGGTCTATCTGCTGCACGAGTTCAACCACTGCCTGCGCCTGCTGTGGCGCGACAAGCTCGGCCAGGTGTCCCTCGCGGTCACGACGCTGTTCTGGGGGGCCGGGGCGACGCTCCAGTTCATCGTCATCGAATGGGCGCGGGCGGCGCTGCACCTGGATCTCTCCAAGGCGAGCATGCTGCAGGGGGTGGTGGCCCTCGGCGTCGCGGTCGGCGCGGTGCTCGCCGCCAGGATGATCACCCTGCGCAAGTCCGTCCGGGTCATTCCGCTGGGCATCTACATGGGGATAGGCGTCATCGTGATGATCCTGGTTCCCCACATCCCCGACGTGCCGCTGTTCCCGGGCACGCGCCTGGCCATGGACCTGCGCTTCGCCATCTCGCTGGTGCTGCTGGTGGTGGTCGGCGGCCTTTCGGGCTACTTCGTGGTGCCGATGAACGCCTTGCTCCAGCACCGGGGGCACATCCTGATGGGCGCCGGGCACTCCATCGCCGTGCAGAATTTCAACGAGAACCTGTCGATCCTCATCATGACCAGCGCCTACTCCTTCCTGGTCCGGTCGGGGCTCTCGGTATTCGGCGTGATCGTCCTGTTCGGGCTGTTCGTGGCCGGCACCATGTATTTCGTGAAGCGCCTGCACGAGGCGAACCAGCGGGAGTTCGATTCGGTCGGCCAGCTCGAGGACGCGGCACACCACTGAGCGCCGGGCGCGGCGGCCGGTTCGACCCGCGGTCCGCCGGAGGGCGCGCGACGAAGCCGCCGGCTCAGCGGTGGATCCAGCGACGCCAGCCGTGGCGCCGCAGGTCCAGGCGGACCCGGCGGAACGTGTCGCCCGGCTCGGGCTCCTCGATGCGGAAGCCCAGCGACAGGACGAGCCCCAGCATTACCACGTTGTCGTTGAGCACGTAGCCTTCCATTTGCGGGATCCGGCGCTGCCGCGCCTCGCGGATCAGCAGCGCGAGGATGCGCCGCCCGAGGCCCTGGCGCCGCCAGTCCTCGCCCACCGTGACGGCGAATTCGCAACTGGCGCCATCCTCCGCGGTGACGAAACGTCCGCCCGCCACGGGCAGTTCCTCCTCCCCGTCGCGGCGCACCACGAGGATCGCGTACTCGCGTCCCGGGATCGGCTCCGAGAGGCGCTTGACGACCGCGTCGGGAACCCGGGGCGCCCGGGAAAAGAACCGCTGGTAAAGGCTTTCCGGGGAGAGCTGGTCGAGACCCCAGCGGATCAGCCCGGCGTCCTGCGGCCGGATGGGACGCACCCTCAATCCCTGGCCATCCCGGGCCCGCCATTGGGCGATCGTGTCGGGAAGAATGGCTTCCATACCCTAAAAATAGGGGCGAAACGCCGGATCGCAAGGGTACGCCGGGGCCGCGGGCCGGAAATCCGGCACGGTTCGCGGCCGCGGCGGACGGCGGATCCTGACCCCATTTCGGGCCTCCACGCGTTTGCGGGGTTGCACCCCCACTAATCGAGGAGATCGAAATGAAACCCATGGGAACCCTTCTGGCGACCGCCCTCCTGGCCGGTTGCGCGACCCTGGCCGACGCCGGATCCGACGTGGACGTGGCCGTGATCGACCGAAACACCGGCGAAAGGCTGCACACCTGGCGGCACGCCGGGAGGCTCTACGTGGCCGGCACCCCGGGGAACCGGTACGCGGTGGAACTTCGCAACCGGACCGGCGGGCGGGTCCTCACCGTGCTTTCAGTGGACGGCGTCAACGCGGTCACGGGCCAGACGGCGGCGGCGCACCAGTCGGGTTACGTGCTCGACGCCGGAATGCGGGCCGAGGTTGCCGGCTGGCGCAAGAGCATGGAGGAGGTGGCCGCCTTCTATTTCACGGCTCTGCCGGACTCCTACGCGGCCCGCACCGGGCGGCCGGACAACGTGGGGGTCATCGGCGTCGCCGTCTATCGGGAACGCGCCGAACCTTGGCCGGGACGGGATGCGCCGGTGTCCCGCCAGGAGGCTGAACGCGCCACCGCGGGCGCCGGCGAGCCGCCCGCGGCCCCGGCCGCCCAGGCGTCGGCGGCGGCGCCGACACGGGATGCGGCCGAGCGGAAGGCGGCGGCGCAGGAGCGCATCGGCACCGGCCATGGCGAGCGCATGAATGCCCCGACCCGTTACACCGAGTTCCGGCGGGCCGGCGACCGGCCCCATGAGGTGATCACCATCCACTACGATTCCCGCGCCAACCTGATCGCCCAGGGCATCATCCCGGCGCCCCGGGTCCCGCTGCCCAGGCCCTTCCCGGGCGGATTCGTGCCCGATCCGGCCTGAGCACCGCCGCTTCCTCCCGGCACCCGGGGTCCCCGGAAGGGCCCCCGCGGTTGCCGGCCACAGGCGGCCGGGTGCGCGAGAGGGCCTCGGGGCAATTGGCAGAGGCGGCATCCGACCGGCCACTTCCCGGCGCCCGGCGCCCCGGCAGACCCGCATGCCGGGCGCGCGCCCGGCGGGTGGCCGCGGCACCCCGCCCCCGTCCTTCGCGGCATAATGGCCGGCCGCACCGAGCCCATCCGGAGGAGACTTCCATGAGTGCCGTTCCCCAGCCCGCCGACGCCCCCCAACTGCTGCGCCACGACGAGGGCGGTGTCGCAACCCTGACCCTGAACCGCCCGGGCCAGTTCAATTCCCTGTCAGAGGAACTGCTCGCGGCGCTTCAGTCGGAGCTGGACGCCATCGCCGGAGATTCCTCCGTCCGCGTGGTGGTGATCGCCGGCGCGGGCAAGGCCTTCTGCGCCGGCCACGATCTCAAGCAGATGCGTGCGAACCACGACAAGGGGTACATGCAGAAGCTCTTCCGGCAGTGCGGCCGGGTCATGATGACCATCACCGAAATGCCCCAGCCGGTCATCGCGAGGATACACGGCATCGCCACCGCCGCCGGCTGCCAGCTGGTGGCCATGTGCGACCTGGCGGTCGCCTCGGACAATGCGCGCTTCGCCGTATCGGGCATCAACGTGGGGCTGTTCTGTTCGACGCCCTCGGTGGCGCTGGGCCGCGCCATGGGGCGCAAGGAGGCGATGGAGATGCTGCTCACCGGCGATTTCGTCGATGCCGAGGAGGCCCGGCGGCGTGGCCTCGTGAACCGGGTCGTGCCCATCGAGCGGCTCGACGAGGAGGTGGGAAAGCTCACCGCCTCCATCCTCGCCAAGTCGCCCATCGCCGTTGCGATGGGCAAGCAGATGTTCTACCGGCAGCTCGAGATGGGACTGGAGGGTGCCTATCAACTGGCCTCCGAAACCATGGCCTGCAACATGATGACCGAGGACGCCGCCAACGGCATCGACGCGTTCATGGAGAAACGCAAGCCCGAGTGGAAGGGGCGCTAGG
>JAEUNJ010000279.1 GCA_016791145.1 Rhodocyclaceae bacterium
GGGGCGGCCGCGTCGGGCCGCCTCGAGCCCGGGGGGCGGCCGCCGGCGGCCCCGGCGGCGCCGCCCGCGGCCGGCGCCGGGGACCACGCGGCCCAGGCGCCGAGCGCGCCGCCCGGGGCCCTCGCCGATCCCATGATCGATTGCGTCGGTCGCCTGGAGGCGCCCGCCCTGGTGGCCGCCCCCGAACTTTGGGAAGCCCAGAGGGCCATGGCCCAGCACCTGACGCGGCGGCTGACCTGGAGTGCCTGGGAAGCGGCCAGCGGTACGTGGCGGCGGATCACCGCCCACGATGCCGGCCGCTACCGGCAGTTCCGCGCGGCGCTGCAACTGGCGGACCGGCGCGGGGCCATCTCCGCCGAGGAACTGGACACCTTCGCGCAGGGCCTGCAGGAAGTGGCCACGCGCTGCCTCGCCGTGGCGGCCCATCCCGACATGGCCGCCGTCGGCGAACAGGCGGCGGCCCTGGACGGCTACTGCGCCGGCGTCGACGTGCAGATCGCCGTCCACGTGATCCGCAAGGATGGCGGCGACATCCACGGTCCCCAGGTCCTCGCCTTCGTGGGCGAGCACAACCTGACCCTGGGCGACGACGGACGTTTCCGCGCCGATGGCAACGCGGAGCCGCCCTACACGGTGGCCAATTTCGGCAGCGCGGTGTTCGTGGCCGAGGAGATGCCGGGGGTCACGACCCTCGGCGTCAGCTTCTGGTTCGACCTGCCCCGGGCCGCCAACGGCCCCGAGCGTTTCGACGTCATGGTGGCGGCCGCCCGTTCCCTGGCCGCCGCCGTCGGCGGCGTGCTCGTGGACGACCAGCGCCGGGAACTCACCGATGCGATGCTGACGGGCATCCGCGGCAAGATCGCCGAGGTCCAGGCCGGCATGGCGGCCCACGAGATTCCCGCCGGCGGGGAGCGGGCCCTGCGCCTCTTCGCCTGAACGCCGGTGGAATCGGGCCTCCGCAACCCATTCCCCCAAAGGCCGTGATGCCGGCGACGGCCGCCGAAGCCGCCCGCGCGGCGGCCCTGCGCGAGGAGATCGGGCGCCATGACCACGCCTACTACGTCCTCGACGCGCCCACCGTTCCGGATGCCGAGTACGACCGCCTCTTCCGGGAACTCCGGGATCTTGAGGCGCGCCATCCGGAACTGGCGGCGCCGGACTCCCCGACCCGCCGCGTCGGCGGCCAGCCGCTGCCCGAGTTCTCCCCGGTGCGCCATGCGGTGCCCATGCTTTCGATCCGGACCGAAACCGACTTCGGACCGGACGGCGCGCGGAATTTTGACACCCGCGTCCGCCGGGCCCTCGGCCTTGCCGACGGGGATCCCCCGGTCGAGTATGCCGCCGAGCTGAAGTTCGACGGGCTCGCCATCAACCTGCGCTACGAGCGGGGCCTGCTGGTCCGGGCCGCCACCCGGGGCGACGGCGAGACCGGGGAGGACGTGACGCAGAACGTCCGCACCATCCGCGCCGTCCCCCTGCGCCTGCGCGGTGCCGGTCCGTCTGTGCTCGAAGTCCGCGGCGAGGCCTACATGAGCCGGCGCGACTTCAGGGCCTACAACGAGCGGCAGCGGACCCGGGGGCTGCCGACGCTGGTCAATCCGCGCAACGGCGCGGCCGGCAGCATCCGCCAGCTCGACCCGAAGCTGGCCGCCGAACGGCCCCTGTCCTTCTTCGCCTACGGGCTGGGCGAGGTGCAGGACTGGGCGGTGCCGGGAACCCATGCGGCCATCCTCGACGCCCTCCAGGCCATGGGGTTGCCGGTCTGCGGGCATCGCGCCGTATCCCCGGGACCGGAAGGCCTGGTGGCGTTCCATGCGCGCATCGCGGCGATGCGCGACGCGCTGCCCTTCGACATCGACGGCGTGGTGTACAAGGTGAACGACCTGGCCCTGCAACGGGAACTGGGCTTCGTCAGCCGGGAACCCCGCTGGGCCGTGGCCCACAAGTATCCGCCCGAGGAGATGCTGACCACGGTGGAAGCCATCGAGGTGCAGGTGGGCCGGACCGGGGCCTTGACCCCGGTGGCGCGGCTCGCCCCGGTCTTCGTCGGCGGGGTCACCGTGACCAACGCGACGTTGCACAACGAGGACGAGGTCCGGCGCAAGGACGTGCGGGTGGGCGACACCGTGATCGTGCGGAGGGCGGGGGACGTGATCCCGGAAGTGGTGTCGGTGGTGGCTGACCGTCGGCCCATGAAAGACCTGTTCGGGGGCGAACCCTTGCATCCGCCCTTCGTTCTCCCGACGAGCTGTCCGGTCTGCGGTTCCGCCGTGGAAAAACCCGAGGACGAGGCCATCGCCCGCTGCACCGGCGGCCTGTTCTGCCCGGCCCAGCGCAAGCAGGCGCTGCTCCATTTCGCGTCGCGCCGGGCGCTGGACATCGAGGGCCTCGGCGAGAAGCTCGTGGACCAGCTCGTGGATACGGGGCTGGTGCGGACGCCGGCAGACATCTACGCCCTGGACCTCGACCGGCTGGCCGCGCTCGATCGGATGGCGGAAAAGTCGGCGGCCAACCTGCTGGCGGCCGTCGAGCGGAGCCGGACGACCACCCTGAGCCGCTTCGTCTATGCCTTGGGCATCCGCAACGTGGGCGAGGCGACGGCCCGGGACCTGGCGCGCCATTTTGGCGACCTGCCGCCGCTGATGGACGCGGACGAGGTGGGCCTGCAGGCGGTGCCTGACGTGGGGCCGGTCGTGGCCCGCTCCATCGCCCGCTTCTTCGCCGAGCCCCACAACCGCGAGGTGATCGCGGCGCTGCGGGGCGCGGGCGTGCATTGGCCCATCCACGCGGCGGTGGCGGCCGGTCCGGCGCCACTCGCGGGCAGGACCTTCGTGCTGACCGGCACGCTGCCGACCATGTCCCGAGACGAGGCCAAGGGCCTGATCGAAGCCCGGGGCGGCAAGGTGGCCGGCTCCGTGTCGAAGAAGACCGATTTCGTGGTGGCGGGCGCGGAGGCGGGGTCCAAGCTCGACAAGGCCCGGGAACTGGGGGTCGCCGTCATCGACGAGGCAGCCCTCCTGGCGCTGGCACAGGAAGGGGAATGACATGGCGCCCGAGGAAGCGAGACGAATCCTGGCCGAAGCGGACCTGGTCTGCCCGGCCGAGCGGATAGGCGCGGCGCTGGAGCGGCTGGGTCGGGAGATCACGGAACGCCTCGCGGAGGCGAACCCGCTGGTATTGACGGTCATGGGGGGCGCCGTGGTCTTCGCCGGCCAGTTGCTGCCGCGGCTGGCCTTCCCGCTGGAATGCGACTACCTGCACGCGACCCGCTACGGCGACGTCACTACCGGCGGCCAGCTGGCCTGGGTCGTGTCGCCGCGGGCGCCGGTGCAGGGTCGCACGGTGCTCGTGCTCGACGACGTGCTGGACGAGGGCGTGACCCTGGCGGCAATCAAGGAGCGGCTGCTTGCGGAGGGCGCAGCCGACTGCCTGGTCGCCGTGCTGGCCGAGAAGGACCTGGGTCGGGCGAAGCCGGTGGCCGCGGATTTCGTCGGCGTTCGCCTGCCCAACCGCTACGTGTTCGGCTGCGGCATGGACGTGAAGGGCGCCTGGCGGAACCTGCCGGCCATCTATGCCGTGCGAGGGCTCTGAGCCCGGGCGAAGGACGACTCGCCTCGCCAGGGGGCAGCCGCCGACGCGGGTCGCCCGGCAGGGCGGGGCGTCACCGGCGCGATGTTGTCCGTGGTGCGGCATCCCCGCCGCATCCCGCCGGAACCGCCGCAGCCACGGGTGGTGCGACCCCGGGTCCGCTCCCACCGGCGGTCCCGCATGGAGGGCGGGCCGCCGGCCGGTGTGCGCATTCCGTCACGCCCGGCGACCAAGTCCCGCGGAGTCCGCGAACTGGATCACGGAATTTCGGGCCGCCTAGTCCGTTCGGACTATTGAGGGCACGGGGAACATCGGGAGAATGCGGTCATCGGCGGACATTCGCGTCATGCCATCCGCCACCGACCCAACCCAGGAGCCCGTCATGAAGAAATTCGCCCTTGCCGCCGCCCTCGCGGCCTTGCCCTTTGCCGCCGTGGCCGCAGGCCCCAACCTGCTCGTGAACGGGGGCTTCGAAGACATCAGCTTCGATGCGGGCCTGCAGCAACTGGCCAACGGGTCCTGGACCACGTATGCAGCGATTCCGGGGTGGACCAAGACGGCCGGGCACAGCATCGAGGTGCGCCGCAACGTGGCCGGCACCGCCTTCGAAGGGGTCCAGTTCGTCGAACTGGATTCCTACGGGAACAGCGCCATGTCCCAGACCGTCGCGACGGTCGCCGGGCGGGCCTACGAGCTCTCCTTCTGGTATTCGCCGCGCCCGGGCACGGGCGACACCAACGACATCCAGGTGTTCTGGAACGGCGTCCAGCAGGGCGCCACGCTGGCCGGCTCCGGAGGCGCCGCCCACAACTGGACGCAGCACGTTTTCACCGTCCTCGGCACCGGCAGCGACGTGCTGAGCTTCGCCGCCGCGGGCGCCAGCGACAGCTATGGCGGCTCGCTGGATTCGGTCGCCCTGACCGTGGCGGTGCCGGAACCGGAGACCTATGCCATGATGCTGGCCGGCCTCGGCCTGATGGGGGCCGTCGCCCGGAGGCGCCGACAGCAGGGCTGATGCCGGCGCGTTGCCGGATCAGTCGTCGGGGGACGGGGGCGCGAGCCCCCGTTTTCCTTTGGTGGCCCGGTGGAATTCAGCCGTAGATCTTGCAGAGGAAAGGGCTGACGACCGGCGTCGAGAACCAGCCGATCAACGACAGGATGGCCGCGGCAGCCGCCAGGCGCCAGGCCCAGCGGACCAGCGGTTCAGGCCACTTCCTCACGTTCGGCCCGCTTGCGCTCGTGGGCCTTCAGGAAGCGCTTGCGCAGCCGGATGGACTTCGGGGTGATTTCCACCAGTTCGTCGTCCGCGATGAACTCGACGGCCGATTCCAGCGTGAGCTGGATGGGCGGGGTCAGGTTGATGGCCTCGTCCTTGCCCGAGGCGCGCACGTTGGTGAGCTGCTTGGTCTTGATCGGATTCACCACCAGGTCGTTGTCCCGGGTATGGATACCGATGACCATGCCCTCGTAGACCGGGTCGCCCGGGCTTACGAACATGCGGCCCCGGTCCTGGAGCTTCCACAAGGCGTAGGCCACCGCATCGCCGTCGTCCTGGGAGACCAGTACGCCGTTGCGCCGCTCGGCCATGGGACCGGACCAGGGACCGTAGTCGTCGAAAACGTGGCTGGCGAGCCCGGTGCCGCGCGTCAGGGTCAGGAACTCGCCCTGGAAGCCGATCAGGCCCCGGGCGGGAATCCGATACTCCAGGCGGACGCGGCCCTTGCCGTCCGGCTGCATGTCCTGCAGTTCCCCCTTGCGCCGGCCCAGCTCCTCCATGACGCCGCCCTGGTGGCCTTCCTCCACGTCCACGGTCAGCATCTCGTAGGGCTCCTCCTTTTCGCCATCCACCTCGTGGACGACCACGCGCGGCCGCGAGACGGCCAGTTCGTAACCCTCGCGGCGCATGTTTTCCAGGAGGATCGTCAGGTGCAGTTCGCCGCGGCCGGAGACTTCGAAGACGTCGGAATCGGCGGTGTCCTGGACGCGCAGCGCGACGTTGGAGAGCAACTCCTTCTGCAGGCGTTCGCGGATCTGGCGGCTGGTGACGAACTTGCCCTCGCGCCCGGCCAGGGGCGAGGTGTTCACCTGGAAGTTCATGGTCAGCGTCGGCTCGTCCACGGCGATGGGCGGCAGCGGAACCACGTTCTCGGGTTCGCAGATCGTGACGCCGATCCCCACCTGCTCGACGCCCGTGACCAGCACGATGTCGCCGGCCTCGGCCTCGTCGGCAGGGGCCCGCTCCAGGCCCTTGAACATCAGCACCTGACCCACCTTGGCTGCCCCGCGGGCCTCATCTCCATAGACGACCGCCACCGGCTGGTTGGGCTTGAGCCGCCCCTTCTTGATCCGCCCGATGCCGATCCGACCCACGTAGGAGCTGTAGTCCAGGGAGCAGATCTGCAATTGCAGCGGCGCGTCGGCATCCACGTCCGGCGCCGGTACGTGCTCCAGGATCGCCTCGTAGAGGGGGGTCATGTCGGCGCCGGGCGTTGCCGGGTCGAGCATCGCGTAACCGTTCAGGGCAGAGGCGAAGACCACCGGGAAATCGAGCTGCTCCTCGGTGGCGCCCAGCTTGTCGAAGAGGTCGAATGTATGGCTGATGACCCAGTCGGGCCGCGCGCCCGGCCGGTCGATCTTGTTGATCACCACGATGGGCTTCAGGCCCTGTTGCAGCGCCTTGCGGGTGACGAAGCGGGTCTGGGGCATGGGGCCCTCCACCGCATCCACGAGCAGGAGCACGCCGTCGACCATTGAAAGAACGCGTTCCACCTCGCCACCGAAGTCGGCATGGCCGGGGGTGTCCACGATGTTGATGTGGGTCCCTTGCCAGTCGATGGCGCAGTTCTTGGCGAGGATGGTGATGCCGCGTTCCTTCTCCAGGTCGTTGGAGTCCATGACCCGTTCGGCGATCTGCTGGTTCTCGCGGAAGGTGCCGGACTGGCGCAGCAGTTGGTCCACCAGGGTGGTCTTGCCATGGTCGACGTGGGCGATAATGGCGATGTTGCGGAGGGCTCGGGACATGGGTTCTGGGTGTTGCTGCAATGCGGAACCCGCCATTCTAGCATGCGGGTGTTGCCCGACCTGCCAACCGGAATGGGAGGTTTTCGAATGCTCGCGATCATCGGCGGCAGCGGACTCACGCAGCTGGCCATCCTGGAGATCGAGCGGCGCCAGGTGGTCCGCACGCCCTTCGGGGAGCCCTCGGGTCCCTTGATATTCGGGCGCATCGGCGGCCGCCAGGTGGTCTTCCTGGCCCGCCACGGCTACGGCCACACGATCCCGCCCCACCTCGTCAATTACCGGGCCAACCTCTGGGCCCTCAAGCATGGTGCCGGAGCGCTGCACGTGATCTCCGTCGCATCGGTGGGCGGAATCCGGTCCGACCTGGGTCCGGGCACCCTGGTGGTGCCGGACCAGATCATCGATTACACGTGGGGCCGGGCTGCGACCTTCTTCGAGGGCGGCGACTCGGGGGTCACGCACATCGATTTCACGCAGCCCTACGATCCGACGATCCGGCATGAACTGCTGGAGGCCGCCCGCAGCGGCGGCCACGCCATCGTCGATGGGGCGGTCTATGCGGCCACCCAGGGACCGCGCCTGGAGACCGCCGCCGAAATCGACCGGCTGGAAGGGGACGGCGCCCACGTCGTCGGCATGACCGGCATGCCGGAGGCGGCCCTGGCCCGGGAGCAGGATCTCCCCTACGGCGCCTTGTGCGTGGTGGCCAACTGGGCCGCCGGGCGCCAGAGCAGCGCCCGGGCGATCAGCTTTTCCCAGGTGGAGGAAACGCTGCAGGCGGCCATGGGGCGGGTGCGGGACGTCCTGGGCCGGTTCTGCGAAGACGGCTGCTGACGTGGTTCGCGAGATCCTGCGCATGGGAGACCCGCGCCTGTGGCGGGTGGCCCGCCCGGTGGAAGACCTCGGAACGCCGGAGCTGGACGCCCTGGTGGCCGACATGATCGAGACGATGCGTGCCGCCGACGGGGCGGGGCTCGCGGCACCCCAGATCGGCGTGGATCTCCGGTTGGTGATCTTCGGTTTCGAATCCAATGCGCGCTATCCCGAGGCGGAGCCCATCCCGTTCACGGTGCTGGCCAATCCCAGGCTCACGCCCGTCGGCGCGGAAGCGGAAGAGGGGTGGGAGGGCTGCCTTTCCGTGCCGGGCCTGCGCGGCTGGGTGCCCCGTTGGAAAGCCTTGCGCTACGCGGGTGTCGATCATCGGGGCAACCCCATCGAACGGACGGTGGAAGGTTTCCATGCCCGGGTCGTCCAGCACGAATGTGACCATCTGGACGGCGTGCTGTACCCGATGCGGGTCAGGGATTTCACCCGCTTCGGCTTCACCGACGTGCTTTTCGCCGATTCCGGCCAGCCGATCCCCGCCGCGGACTGACCTTCAGAAGACCAGGTCGGCTGCGGAAAGGTCCGCCATCTTGAAGCCGGTCAGAACGATTTCGCCGCCCCCGAAGGCGATCACCGTGTCCGTGCCCGACATGCTGATCGACAGGCTCTTGATGTCGATGGCGCCGCTGCCGTGGAGATCGATACGGTCGGTCTTGTCCTGGAAATCCGGCAACACGTCCCGCCCCCAGTTCTTGCCGAACACGAAGACGTCGCGGCCGCTGCCACCGGTCAGGGTGTCGTTGCCGAGCCCCCCGTCCAGGCGGTCGTCGCCGTAGTCGCCGCCGGAGATCAGGTCATGGCCGGCGCTGCCGATGACCGTGTCCTTGCCGCCGCCGCCGTCGATGGAGAGTTTTCCGGCAAGCGTGGTGGCGGAGAAGTCGAGGAGGTTGTCCTTCCAGTCGCCGACGAGGCGGACGTTGCCGGTGGCGCCGGTGGCGTCGATGATCTCGACGCCGTTGGCCGGGCCGAAGGCGGCGAGGCCGATATCGACATTGTCGCCATGGGCGGCGATGCGGTCCTTGCCGGCGCCGCCGCTGTAGCTGTCCCAGCCCTCGAAACCGGCGTCCTTGTTGCCGGTGACGCGGAAGAGGTCGTCGCCGGCGCCGCCGGAGACCGCGTCGGTGCCGCCGCCGCCGTGCAGGGTGTCGTTGCCGGCGCCGCCGGAGAGGGACTGGTCGCCCCAGGCGCCGCCCTCGATGCTGTCGTGGCCGGCGCTGCCGATGACCGTGTCCTTGCCACCGCCGCCGTCGATGACGATCGCCGGGCCTGCGGCCGATTGCGTATTGCTGGAGGGGGCGCCGAGGATCGACGCACCGCTGAAGTCGAGGAGGTTGTCCCGCCAGTCGCCCAGCAGGCGCGCACCACCCTTCGCACCGCTGGCGTCGATGACCTCGATGCCGTTGGCCGGGCCAAAGGCGGCGAGGCCGATATCCACCTTGTCGCCGTAGGCCACGATGCGGTCCTGACCGGCGCCGCCGTCGTAGGTGTCCCAGCCCTCGAAGCCGGCGTCCTTGTTGCCGGTGACCCGGAAGAGATCGTTGCCGGCACCCCCCGAAAGGCTGTCGTTGCCACTGCCGCCGTAGACCAGGTCGTTGCCTTCGGCACCGGAGATCAGGTCGTTGCCCCAACTGCCGAAGACGAGGTCGTTGCCCGCCCCGGCGGCGACGGTGTCGTCACCCCCGTCCGCATTGATCTGTTCGCCGCGAGCGTCTCCGCGGATGTCGTTGGCACTGCCGTCACCGGCCACGATCACTGCCGTTCCGTGGAAGAAGTTCAGCCATGTGGCCACGTCGAACACGCTGGCGTTGGGATCGCCGTCCTCGTTCAGGAACCGTCCGTCCCGGATCTCGAACCCCATGTGGTAGATCCCGTCCGCGACCGTGTCCACCAGGTTCCGACCGAAGAAGTTCGTGTTGGCACCGTTGTTCTGCACCAGGTGAAAGCCCGTGGCGGTGCCTTCCTCGTCGTCGCCGTGCAGCTCCGTCCATCGTTTCAGCAGGGCTGCATCCGTACGGATCAGTCCGTTCATCTGCCGCACGTCCTCGGGCGTGATCCAACCGTCGACAGCGGCGCCACTCCTTGCGATCAGGCTTGCGATGATCTTGTTCAGGGCGTCGGCCGCCTGGGCGCCGCCATTGATGTCGGCCGCTTCCGTGTTGCGCGCCAGGCCCCGGTCCACCTTGACGAGGTCCACGATGCGATCGAGTCCGGTCCCGGTGGTCGATGCGTCGACCAGGAAATAGTTCAGCCAGTCGGCTACGTCGGAGAGGGTGGCATTGGGGTCGCCGTCCTCGTTGAGCAGCCGGCCGTCCTTGATCATGAAGCCCAGGTGGTAGATCCCGTCGGCCACGGTATTGACAAGGTTCTCGCCGAAGAAGCGGGTGGAGGCACCGTCGTTCTGGACCTGATGGAAGCCCGTCTCGGAGCCCCGCTCGTCGTCCCCGTGCAGGCGCTGCCACTCGGCAATCCGGCCCGGGTCGGCCCGCAGGTAGGCGTTCAACCTGGCCACGTCGGTGACGTTGATCCAGTTGTCCTTGGCCACGCCCGTGGAAGAAAGGGCCTGCGCAAGCATCCGGTTGAGGCCGTTGGCGGCGTCGGCGCCGGCGGCGATCTCCCGGTCGGGAATGCGCGCGTCGAGGCCGGCGTCGGCCATGACCAGGTCAGTGATCCGGTCCAGTCCGGTACCGGACTTGGAGTGATCCGTATAGAACTGGGTCAACCATTCGGCCACCCGCTCGACGCTGGCGTTGGGATCTCCGTCCTCGTTCAGGAAGTGGCCGTCGCGAATCTCGAATCCCATGTGGTAGATGCCGTCGGCGACCGTGTCGAGCAGGCTGTCCCCCCGATACTTCAGGTTGCCTCCATCGTTCTGAACCAGGTGGTAACCGGTTTCCCATCCGTCCTCGTCGTCGCCGTGCAGGGCAGTCCACTGACCGAGGAAGCTTCCCCGCAGGTAGGCGTTCATGGCCGTCACCTCGGCAACGGTGAACACGCCATCGGAGGCTGCCCCCGTCGCCGCGGCGGCCTTGAGGATCAGGCCGTTCAACTGGTCGGCGGCCTGGGCCCCGGACTTGATATCCTTGCCATCCGTCGCGCCCGCCAGGCCCGGGTCGGCGAAGATCGAACGGACGATCTGGTCCAGGCCCGTTCCGCTGGTCCCCGGGATGGGGTCGGTGACCAGGGAATAGGTTCTCGTGCCGGACGTGGTGGGCATGGCTTCAACTCCTGGATTGGACGAACCGGCATGACCGGAGCTTGCGGTCGATCACGTGGTGGGATTCGGATTGCGCACCGCGATTATAACCTTGGCCAACGCCAAAAAAAATGACATGAAGCTGAAGCATGCAGGCGACGATGCCGGCCGGATCAGGTGCGGGACAGGTGCCGGATTACGCCTACCGGATGCAATGTGAACCGATGGATTACTTGAACGAGCCGCTGGTTTTCCTGGACCTGGAAACGACCGGCGCCACGCCCGCCGGCGATCGCATCACGGAGATCGGACTCGTGTTGGTGGATACCAATGGATTCCGGGAATGGAGCCGCCTCGTGAATCCGGGTACCCGCATCCCACCGTTCATCGAGAAACTGACCGGAATCACCAACGCCATGGTCGCGGATGCACCCGTCTTCGCCGACGTGGCCGATGAACTGGCATCCCTGCTCGCCGGGCGGGTGGTCGTGGCCCACAATGCGCGATTCGATTATGCCTTCCTGCTGCATGAGTTCCGAAGGGTGGGACGGACGTTTCAGGCGCCGGTCCTGTGTACCGTCAAGCTGTCGCGGCGGCTGTTCCCGGAATTCCACAGGCACGGCCTGGACGTCCTGGTGGAGAGGCACGGGCTGACGGCGGAGGGAGACCGCCACCGGGCCTTGACCGACGCCCGGCTGATCCATTGCTTCTGGCGCGGGCTGGTGGCGTCCATGGACCCGGAGGTGCTCGGCGGTGGCGTGCGGTCGGCGATGGCGCGCGTGGCGCTGCCCGGGCACCTGGACCCGGCGCTGGCGGATGAGCTTCCCGAGGCGCCCGGCACCTACGTGTTCTTCGGCGAGGAAGACGTGGCGCTTTTCGTCGGTCGTGCCGCGAATATCCGGCAACGGGTCCTCGCCCACTTCGCCGGGGGTCCCGCGGCCGGGCGGGATGCGGACCTGGCGCAGCGCGTGCGTCGCGTGGAATGGACGGAAACCGGTGGCGACCTGGGCGCGCGGTTGCGCGAGGCGGTGCTGGCCCGGCAGTTGCGGCCGGCTGGCCGCCGCTTCGCCGGGGACCCGGCGGCACCCTACAGCTGGAGGCTCGCCGACCCGAGAGATGTCCCCCTGGTGCCCGAGCTGGTCGCCGCGGAGCGGATGGATTTCGGCGGTCAGGCAGGCCTTTACGGCTTGTTCAAGACACCGGGGGAGGCGAGGCGGATGCTTGCGGAACTGGCCCGCGGCCACGAACTGTGCCCGGGCCTCCTTGGCCTGGAATCCCTGCTCCCGGCGGAGCCCTGTTCCGCGTTCAAGGCACAGCGTTGCCGCGGCGCCTGCGTCGGGCGCGAGGCGCCGGCCCGGCACGGCCTGCGCCTGATGGCGGCCCTGGCAGGCCTGCAGTTGTCGGCCTGGCCGTTCCGGGGACCGGCGATGATCCGGGAGGGTTCGTGGGCACACCTGGCCGACGACTGGCGCTACCTGGGATCGGCGCGGGACGAGTCCGAGGTCTTTTCCCTGCTGGAGTCCCGGCGTCCGCCCTTCGATCAAAATGTCTATCGCATTCTGTCAAGGAGCCGCGACAGACTGCGGCCGGTTCCCGGCAGTCTGCCCCCGCCGGCTACCTGAACAGTCGGTCGGCGTTCCGGAAAGCGATCTTCTCCGCCACCTCGCGCGGCAACTGGGACAGCCAGCCGCGATAGCCTTCCATGATGGGGCCATACTGCTCCCAGCGTGCGTCGGTCCAGGTGTCGGAACCGACCAGGAACCTGTCCGGGTAGCGCTCGAACAGGCGGCGCCACTCGGGCGTCAGCCGGCCGCCTTCGCCGGTGATGCCGTAGCGGTACGAGAGCTCGCACCAGAGTGCCGGGTAGCGCTCCAGGTAGGCGGCCACCTTCTCCGGGGCGGTCGAGAATCCCGTGTGGGCCCAGACGATCCTGGCCCTGGGATTGTGGCGGAACAGGATCTCGAGGGCCTCGTCGTCGGCGTGGGCATGCAGATAGAGATCGCGTTCGACCGCGAAGTCCACGGTCCGCCTGACCCACTCGGTGTCCGCGGCGCGGCCCGAGAGGTGGAACTCGCCAATCCCCTTGTAATAGCCGCGCCGGTATTCGGCCTGGACCAGATCGAAGATCTTCGGGTCGTTCATCCAGGTCTGGATGTCCGGTCGGATCACGTAGGGGCGTATGAAAGGGACGATCCACACGTCCTTCGGGTTGGCCTCGACCAGCGCCCGGGTGCCGTCGTTGGGCCGGCTGTTGGCGAGGACGCCGCTGATCCCGTTGCGGCGAAAGAGATCCAGCACCTGGGGCAGCGTGTACCGCGGCACCGGTTCCCAGTTGTAGTGCATGTGGGCATCGAAGAGGGGCAGGCGATCCTGGGCGAGGACCGGTGTTCCCGCCAGGGCCAAGGCGCCTGCCGCCAGCGCGGCGAATCTCGACGCGACGCTCCACGCGAGTCTCACAGGTGCCATGCCAGCTGCTCGTCGGCCAGGCGCAGGCGCTGGGAGAGGAGATGCGCCATGTTCCGGTAGATCTTTAGCCCGATGGCCGGATGGCTGCGCAGGGTCTGTTCGCCGATCCGGACCAGCACGCAGGGTGTCGCGGCCGTCACGTTGGCGCTGCGCACCTCGTTGTCGGCCAGGGCCATCTCGCCGAAACTGTCGGCCGGTCCCAACCGGGCCAGTTCGACCTCCCCGTCCCGTCCGTTCTTGGTCACGACCACCTCGCCGTCGATGATCAGATACATGTGCAGTCCGACGCTGCCCTCCCGGATGATGGGCCCGTTGGCATCGAAGATGCACTTTTCCGCCTTGGCCAGGATCTCGCTGATCTCCGCCGGGGTGAGGCCATGGAATACCTTGACCCGGTCGGCCAGCTTGAACAGCAGTCGCTGCAGGTCGTGGAACCCGAATTCCTCGCGGATCCAGCTCATGTCTGCAAGGCCTCCAGCATCTCCTGTTCCAGTTGCACCAGGGTCGCGGTCTTGGCGAGTTCCCGGCCGCTGATCAGGAAATTATCCTCCACCCGTTCGCCCAGGGTGGCGATCTTCGCGGTCTGCACGGACACGTCGTGGCGGGCCAGGACGAGGGCGATGCCGTGCAGGAGGCCGGGCCGGTCCGCCGCGATGACCGTGAGCAGGTAATGCTGGCCCCGCTCGTCGGGCCGTATGGCGACCTCCGGGGTGATCGGGAAGTGCCTGACCTGCCGCGAGAGACGGGCGACGACCGGTGGCTCGAGGGGCGGCATCGTGCGCAGGCGCTCGGTCAGGTCGTGTTCGATGAGGGCGATCATGTCCCGGTTGGCCAGCTGGCTGGATGGGTCCAGCAGGATGAAGCTGTCCAGGGCGTAGCCGTGGCGCGTCGTATGGATCTTCGCCTCGGCGATGGAGTATCCGAGGCGCGCGAAGAAGCCGCAGACGCGCGCGAACAGGTCCTTCGCGTCCCGCGTGTAGATCATCACCTGGATGCCTTCGGCCGCCGCCGTCACCCGGGCCTTCACGACCGGCACGTCCGACTCGGCCCGGTAATACAGGGTGCGGGTGTGCCAGCCGATCTCGTCCGCGTCGTGGCGCAGGAAGTAGACGGTATCCAACTGCCGCCAAAGGGATTCCTCGATTCCGGAGCGCAGGCCGTGGTAGCGAAGCAGCCGCCGGGCGTCGTCCTGCCGCTCGGCGAGGCTGCCCTTGCCGGGGCTCGTGTCGCCGCGCAGGCGGCGCAGCGTGACGTGGTAGAGGTCCTCCAGGAGCTTGCCCTTCCAGGCGTTCCAGACTTTCGGGCTGGTGCCGCGGATGTCGCAGACGGTGAGCAGATAGAGCGCGGTGAGGCGCCGTGGCGTGCCCACGACCTTGGCGAACTCCTCGATGACCTCGGCGTCGGCCAGGTCCTGCTTCTGGGCGACGCTGGACATGGTGAGGTGGTGCTCGACCAGGAACGAGACCAGTTCGGCGTCCTCGCCCTCGATGCCGTGGTCGCGGCAGAAATCCCGGGCATCCACCATCCCGAGCCGGGAATGGTCGCCGCCGCGGCCCTTGGCGATGTCGTGGAACAGCGCCGCGATGTACAGGAGCCAGTGCCGCTCGAATCCCATGATCAGCCGCGTGCAATAGGGGTATTCGTGAGCGAACTCGGCCATGGTGAAGCGGCGCAGGTTGCGCATGACCTGGAGGATGTGCTGGTCGACCGTATAGACGTGGAACAGGTCGTGCTGCATCTGACCGACGATGCGCCCGAAGGCCGGCAGGTAGTGGCCGAGGATGTCGTACTGGTTCATCCGCCGCATCTCGTGCACGAGGCCGCGCTTCTGCTGGAACAACTGCAGGAACAGCGCCCGGTTCTCCGGCTCCCGGCGGAAGGCGGCATCGATGCGGTGGCGGGCCCGCCACAGGGCGCGCAGGGTTCGGGCGGTCATGCCCTTCAGTTCCGAGCGCCGTTCCAGCATCAGGAAACTGCGCAGGATGGCGGCCGGTTGCTCCTCGAACAGGTGCTCGTTCCTGATGTCCAGGAGTTCCCGCACCATCTGGAAGTGCTGGTCGATGACGATGGGTGCATGATGCTGGGCCGGGAAGAGCCGCGCGCCGATGTTCTGCAGCAGGATAGTGTTCAGCTGGGTGACGAAGCGGGCATTGCGGAAGTAGCGCTGCATCAGCACTTCGGAGGCCCGCTTTCCGGCTGTGGCCTGGAGCTTGAAGGCCTGGGCCAGCCTTTCCTGATGGTCGAAGAGCAGGCGCTCCTCCCGCCGCCGGGCGAGGTGGTGCAGCCGGATGCGCACCAGGCGCAGGAAGTTCTCGGCCTGGCGGACGAGGCGCAATTCGTCGGTCGTCAGCAGGTCCCGCTCGGCAAGCCCTCGCCAACTGCCGCCGAAGCGGGCGGCGCGCGCCATCCAGAGAATCACCTGCAGGTCGCGGAAACCGCCCGGACTTTCCTTGCAATTGGGTTCGAGGCTGTAGGGCGTCTCGTTGAAGCGGGCGTATCGTTCCTCCTGCTCCAGGCGCTTCGCCTTGAAGAACTTGAGCGGGTCGAGCAGTTCCGCCATGCTTCGTTCGAGCCGGTCGAAAAGGGCGCGGTCGCCCTCCAGGAACCTCGCTTCCAACAGGGTGGTCTGGACCGTGATGTCGCCGCCGGCCCAGGCCACGCACTCGTCGACCGTGCGCACGCTGTGGCCGATCTCCAGGCCCACGTCCCAGAGGCCACCGATCAGCTGTTCCAGCCGCGGCTCCCCGGAGGGCTCGAAACCGTCCGGGACGAGGACCAGGATGTCGACATCGGAGGCGGGGAACAGTTCGCCGCGGCCATAGCCGCCGACCGCGACGAGGGCGAGCGGCGCCGGGAGATCGAGGGTGGTCCAGATATGGTGGAGCAGTTGGTCGACGCAGCGGGTCCGACCGTGAATGAGCGCCTCGGCGTCCCCCGTCCTCTCGAATTCCTCCCTCAGCCTGGCCTGTTCGGCCGCCAGGTCGGCCTTGAGCGCCCTCCACAGGCCCTGTTCGGTGCCGCCCTCGGCGGGAAGGGTCACGGTTTCAGCCTCCCGGATCGGGTCTGGGCGGGGCGCCGGCGGAAAGGGTAAGGACCTCGCAGCCCGTCTCCGTCACGGCGATGGTGTGCTCCCACTGCGCCGACAGGCTCCGGTCCCGGGTGACGATGGTCCAGCCGTCGGGCAGCTCCGAAATGGCGGCCTTGCCCGCGTTGATCATCGGTTCGATGGTGAAGGTCATGCCAGCCTCGAGTGCGATTCCCGTGCCCGGTTTGCCGTAGTGGAGGACCTGCGGCTCCTCGTGGAAATGCTGCCCGATGCCATGGCCGCAGAATTCCCGCACGACGGAGAAGCCGTTCTTCTCCGCGTGGCGCTGGATCGCCGCGCCGATATCGCCGAGGCGCGCGCCGGGCCGGACCTGCCCGATGCCGAGCCAGAGGCATTCCAGGGTCACCTGGCAGAGGCGCCGGGCGAGGATCGAGGCGTCGCCCACCACGAACATGCGGCTGGTGTCCCCGTGCCAGCCATCCTTGATGGTCGTGATATCCAGGTTGACGATATCCCCCTTCTTCAGCGGGCGGTCGTTGGGAACGCCGTGGCAGACCTGGTGGTTCACCGACGCGCAGATGGACTTGGGATAGGGGGGATACCCGGGGGGGGCGTAATTGAGGGGTGCCGGGATGCATCCCTGGACGTTCACCATGTAGTCGTGGCAGAGGCGGTCCAGTTCGGCCGTGGTCACCCCGGGCTGAACGAAGGGCGCCACGTAATCCAGGACCTCGCCGGCAAGGCGGCCCGCCACCCTGAGCCGTTCGATTTCTTCAGGGGTTTTCAGGGTGATTGGCATGGGGCCGGAGCGCGATTTGGGGAACGGCGATTCTAACCTCAGGCCGGGAAAAGACCGAACCGCCTTGAAGCCATGTCCCGGAAAAGGCTATAATTATCGGATTGCCTTGGCCGGCCGATTCCCGGTCGCCAGGCAAAATTCGCACGCCTGGCGCCGAGTGGGTGATCCCGAAAAGGGTTGCAATACGGCCGGGCGGAGGTTAACCCAATCGGAGTATCGCTCATGAGCACCACCATGCGTCAAATGCTGGAGGCGGGTGTCCATTTCGGCCACCAGACCCGCTTCTGGAACCCCCGGATGGCCCCGTACATCTTCGGCCATCGCAACAAGATCCACATCGTCAATCTCGAGAAGACGCTCGCCAAGTACAACGAGGCGATGGCCTTCGTGAAGCAGATGGCGGCCAAGAAGGGGAACATCCTCTTCGTCGGCACCAAGCGCCAGGCGCGGGAAATCATCGCCGAGGAGGCCCGCCGCGCTGGCATGCCTTACGTGGATGAGCGCTGGCTCGGCGGCATGCTGACCAACTTCAAGACCGTCAAGCTGTCCATCAAGCGCCTGCGGGAAATGGAGCAGATGGCCGAGGAGGGCGCTTTCGAGAAGATGCCAAAGAAGGAGGCCCTCATGACGCAGCGCGAGATGGTGAAGCTGCAGAAGAGCATCGGCGGCATCAAGGACATGAACGGGCTGCCCGACGTGATCTTCGTGGTCGACGTGGGGTATCACAAGATCGCCGTCACCGAAGCCGGCAAGCTGGGCATTCCGGTCGTGGGGGTGGTGGATACCAACCATTCGCCCGAGGGCGTCAGCTACGTGATTCCCGGAAACGACGATTCCTCCCGGGCGATCCGCCTCTATGCGCGTGGCGTCGCCGACGCGATCCTGGAGGGCAAGAGCCAGTCCATCAACGAGATCGTCCAGGCCGCGGCCGGCGACGACGAGTTCGTCGAGGTCGAGGAAGAGTCGGCCGAATAACGGCAATCCTGGCCGGGTTCCCGACCCCCGCGGCGCCCGGCCGGCGCGGGGCGCGGGTCCGGTCGCAAGCAAACATCGTATCTGGAGCAGAGCAATGGCGGAAATCACCGCGAGCATGGTGAAGGAACTGCGCGAGAAGACCGACGCGCCCATGATGGAATGCAAGAAGGCCCTGACGGAAGCGGGTGGGGACATGGCGAAGGCCGAGGAGATCCTGCGGGTCAAGCTGGGCAACAAGGCGACCAAGGCCGCCGCCCGCGTGACGGCCGAGGGCATCGTCGGCGTCCACCTGTCGGCTGACGGAAAGCTGGCCAGCATGATCGAGGTCAATTGCGAAACGGACTTCGTGGCCAAGAACGACGAATTCATCGCCCTGGCGAAGCGCCTGGCGGGGCTGGTTGCGGAGAATTCACCGGCCGACGTGGCCGCCCTGTCGGCCATGGACCTGGGTGGGGCCACCGTCGAGGAGACCCGTTCGGCGCTGGTCGGCAAGATCGGCGAGAACATGTCCATCCGCCGGTTCGTCCGCTGCCAGGCGGAAGGCAAGCTGGCCTCCTACGTTCACGGCGGCTCGAAGATCGGTGTCCTGGTGGACGTGGTCGGTGGCGACGAGCAACTGGCCAAGGACCTGGCCATGCACATCGCCGCTTCCAAGCCCAAGTCGTTGGACGCGTCGGGGGTTCCCGCCGATCTGCTCGAAACGGAGCGTCGCATCGCCGTGGAGAAGGCGCGGGAGGCCGGCAAGCCCGAAGCCATGCTGGAGAAGATCGCGGAAGGCACCGTCCAGAAGTACCTGAAGGACGTGACCCTGCTCGGCCAGGTTTTCGTGAAGGCCGAAGACGGCAAGCAGACGATCGAGCAGCTTCTCAAGGCCAAGGGTGCGCGTGTTGCCGCCTTTGCGCTCTACGTGGTGGGCGAGGGCATCGAGAAGAAGCAGTCCGATTTCGCCGCCGAAGTGGCCGCCCAGGCCGCCGCGGCCGCCGCCAAGCGCTGAGGGAGTCGCCGATGGCCGCCTATCGCCGCATCCTGCTCAAGCTGTCCGGCGAGGCCCTGATGGGCGATGACGCCTATGGCATCAATCGGGACATGCTCTGGCGGATCGTGACCGAGATCAAGGCGGTCACCGACATGGGCGTGGAGGTGGGCGTCGTCATCGGCGGTGGAAACATCTTTCGCGGCGTCGCCGGCACTTCCACCGGTATGGACCGGGCCACGGCCGACTACATGGGGATGCTGGCCACGGTGATGAACGCCATGGCGCTGGCCGACGCCATGCGCCAGGCGAACATTGCCGCCCGGGTCCAGTCCGCCCTCAACATCGAGCAGGTGGTCGAGCCCTACATTCGGGGAAAGGCCATCCGCTACCTGGAGGAGGGCAAGGTGGTCGTGTTCGCGGCCGGCACCGGAAACCCGTTCTTCACCACCGACACGGCGGCGGCCCTGCGGGGTTCCGAGATCGGGGCGGAGATCGTTCTCAAGGCGACCAAGGTGGATGGCATCTACACGGCCGACCCCAAGAAGGATCCGGCGGCCACGCGATTCGCCCGGATCAGTTTCGACGAGGCCATCGGCCGCGACCTGAAAGTCATGGATGCGACGGCCTTTGCCCTCTGCCGGGACCAGAAACTGCCCATCAACGTCTTCTCCATCTTCAAGGCCGGCGGCCTAAAGAGGGTCGTCATGGGCGAGGACGAGGGCACGCTGGTTCATTGCTAGGAGCATTCACGATGATCGCCGACATCAAGAAGAACGCGGAAAGCAAGATGCAGAAGACCCTCGAGGCGCTGAAGCACGATCTTGCCAAAGTCCGGACCGGGCGTGCCCACACGGGCCTGCTGGACCATATCCACGTGGACTACTACGGGTCCCCGATGCCGATCAACCAGGTTGCCAACGTGACCCTGGTCGATGCCCGGACCATCGGCGTGCAGCCCTGGGAAAAGGCCATGGTGGCCAAGGTAGAGAAGGCCATCCGCGATTCCGATCTGGGGCTCAATCCGGCCACCCAGGGCGAGCTCATCCGGGTGCCGATGCCGCCGCTGACCGAGGAGCGGCGCAAGGAGTTGATCAAGGTCGTGCGGCATGAGGGCGAGAACGCGAAGGTTGCCGTGCGCAACCTCCGCCGGGACGCCATCACCCATATGAAGGACGCCCTGAAGAAGAAGGAAGTGGGGGAGGACGAGGAGCGGCGTGCCCAGGACGACGTCCAGAAGCTCACCGACCGCTACGTGGCCGAGGTGGACAAGCTGCTGGTCGAGAAGGAAAAGGACCTGATGGCCATCTAGGCTCGGCGGACCGGGGCGGGTGCACGAATGAGCTTCGTCAGTTCCACCCGGGAGATCCCGGATGTCGGAGGTGTCCCGCGCCATGTCGCGATCGTCATGGACGGGAACGGACGCTGGGCGAAGCGCCGTTTCCTTCCACGGGTGGCAGGGCACAAGAAGGGCGTAGAAACCGTCCGGGCCATCGTCGAGGCCTGCGTCGAGAAGGGCATCGAGTACCTGACCCTGTTCGCCTTCAGCTCGGAGAACTGGCGGCGGCCGGCGGACGAAGTCCGATTCCTGATGGAACTCTTCGTATCCGCCCTCGAGAACGAGGTCGCCCGGCTCCATCGCAACGGCATCAGGCTCCGGGTGATCGGGGATCTGGCCCGGTTCGAGCCGAGGCTGGTGGAACTGATCGGACGTGCCGAGCGAATGACTGCGGCCAACCAGCGCCTGACGCTCACCATCGCGGCAAACTATGGCGGCCGCTGGGATGTCGTCCAGGCAATGAACCGGCTGGCGACGGAGATGCCGGACAGGGCCGGAACATGGTCGGAGGCGGACCTGGCTCCGCGGCTCTCGATGGCCTACGCGCCGGAGCCGGACCTGTTCATCCGCACCGGCGGCGAGCAACGGATCAGCAATTTCCTGATCTGGCAACTGGCGTACACGGAGTTCTATTTCACCGACCTCCTGTGGCCCGAGTTCGATGCCGGCGCGCTGGCCGAGGCCGTCGCCTCCTATCAGCGGCGGGAACGCCGTTTCGGGCGGACCAGCGAGCAACTGGTTCCCGAGGCGCCGGCCGGCCTCCAGGCCCACGGGATCCGAACCCCCGATGCTTAGGACACGGGTCATCACCGCCTTGTGCCTGCTCGCCGCCTTTCTGGTGGTGTTGCTGCTGCTGCCCCGGCCGGCGGCGGCTGCGGCCTTCGGCCTCGTGGCGGTGCTCGCCGCCTGGGAATGGGCCGGCCTGATGAAGATCGACGCCGCGGGACGGGTGATCTTCGCCGGCGTCGTGGCGGTCTGCTGCCTGGCGGCCTACCATCAGGCGGAGTCCGTGTTTCCGATGCTCTGGTGGCTGTCGGCGGGCTTCTGGGTGGCGGTCGCGCCATTCTGGCTCATCAGGGGTTGGCCCCTTTCCGCCAACGACCTGATGGGCTACGGGACCGGATGGGTCCTGATCGTTCCCACCTGGGCGGCGCTGGTCGGGCTGCACGGGCGCGGCCCGGGCTACCTTTTCGGTGCCATGGCCGCCGTCTGGATCGCCGACATCGCCGCCTACTTCGCCGGGCGAGCCCTGGGGCGCCACAAGCTGGCGCCGTCGATAAGTCCCGGCAAGACCTGGGAGGGGGCCGCCGGTGGCGCGGTCGGGGTGCTTGCCTACGGCGCCGTCGTGGCAATCCTGTTCGCTCGGGGAATCCCCGGCGATCCGGGCGAACTGGCCGTCGGTGCCCTGCTGCTGGTGCTGCTGACCGCGGTGAGCATCGAAGGGGACCTGTTCGAATCCCTGGTCAAACGCCAGGCGGGCGTGAAGGACAGCAGCGGTCTCCTGCCCGGCCACGGGGGCATCCTGGACCGCATCGACAGCCAGACTTCGGCGCTGCCCCTGGTGGCGCTGTTCCTGCACGCGATGATCCGATGACGATCGGCCTGACCGTCCTCGGCGCCACGGGCTCCATCGGAACCAGCACGCTCGACGTCGTCGCACGTCACCCGGAGCGTTTCCGGGTGGTTGCCCTGACGGGACACAGCCGGCTCGACGTCCTGGCCGGCCAGTGCCGGCGGTTCCAACCGGCCTATGCCGTCGTTGCCACCGCCGCCGACGCCGAACGCCTGGGCCGGATGCTTGCGGACGATTGCCGGCAGACGCGGATACTGCATGGCGCCGCCGCCCTCGAGGAGGTGGCAAGCCTGCCTGAAACGGATGCGGTCATGGCCGCCATCGTCGGCGCGGCGGGCCTGCCGGGCAGCCTTGCCGCGGCGAGGGCGGGCAAGAGGATCCTGCTGGCGAACAAGGAGTCCCTGGTGATGGCAGGGCCAGTATTCATGGCCGAGGTGGCCCGGTCCGGTGCCGCGCTCCTACCCATCGATAGTGAACATAATGCTATTTTTCAGTCACTTCCGATTGGTTTCTCAGGTAATTTCGAGAAGTGTGGAATCCGGCGGCTGATTCTTACGGCCTCCGGCGGTCCCTTTCGCAACACGCCCAGGGAGGATTTGGCCCGGGTGACGCCCGAAGCAGCTTGCGCCCATCCGAACTGGGTCATGGGCCGCAAGATTTCGGTGGATTCCGCGACCATGATGAACAAGGGGCTGGAGGTTATCGAGGCCCACTGGTTGTTCGGCGCGGCGGCGGAGCGGATCTCGGTGGTGATCCATCCCCAGAGCATCGTGCATTCGATGGTCGAATACGAGGACGGATCGGTGCTCGCGCAACTGGGAAACCCCGACATGCGCACACCGATCGCCCACGCCCTGGGTTTTCCGGATCGCATCGACGCCGGTGTCGGGTCCCTGGACCTGTTCGCGGCGGGACCCCTCGCCTTCGAGCCGCCGGATCTGCAGCGTTTTCCCTGCCTGGCCCTGGCGTTTCAGGCGCTGGAAAAGGGCGGCAACGCCCCCGCCGTGCTGAATGCGGCGAACGAAGTGGCAGTGGCGGCGTTCCTCGACGGCCACCTCCCCTTCCTTTCGATTTCGGAGGTCATCGCCGATGCCCTGGACGTCGTCGAGGCCGCGCCGTTGCGCGACATGGATGACGTCCTGGAGGCCGACCGCCGGGGCCGTGCCGCCGCCAGGTCACGCATCGGTCCCACGCATTGATGGGTTCCATCCATCCCGGCGTCTACCTGGCCGCCTTCGCCGTGGCCCTGGGTGTCCTGATCTTCTTCCACGAATTGGGACACTTCGTCGCCGCCCGGGCCTGCGGAGTGAAGGTGATCAAGTTCTCGGTCGGCTTCGGGCGCGCCGTGTTCTCGCGCCGGTTCGGAAGGGACGGGACCGAGTGGGCCTTGGGAATCTTTCCGCTGGGAGGCTACGTCCGCATGCTCGACGAGCGGGAGGGGCCGGTGCCCGAGGGTGAGCTTCACCGGGCCTTCAACCGTCAGGCGGTGGGGCGGCGGATGGCCATCGTCGCCGCCGGGCCCCTCGCCAATTTCGCTTTGGCGATCCTCCTTTATTGGGGTGTCTTCGTGGGCGGCGTGGACGAATTGCGGCCCATCCTGGCGAAACCGGCGGAGGGCTCGCCAGCGGCGACCGCGGAGATTGCCGACGGGGAGGAACTGAAGTCCGTCGATGGCCAACGGGTGGACACCTGGAGCGACGCGCGCTGGGCGCTCCTGAAAGCCGGGGTGGACCGGCGCACGGTCGTCCTGGAACTGGTGAACAGGAAAGGGGAGATCGCCTTCCGGCGCCTGGACACCTCCGCCGTGTCGTTTGCCGACGGGGAGACCAGGGATCCGATCAAGGACCTGGGTCTGCGGCTCTTCCGGCCACGCATCTCCCCGGTGATCGGGCAGGTGGCGGACGGGTCCGTGGCGCAGAAGGCGGGGCTCCGGCCGGGTGACCGTTTCCTGGAGGTGGGCGGGAAGGAGGTCGGAGACTGGAACGAGGTCGCATCCGGCATCCGCGCGGCACCCGGGCGGGAGATCCTGCTGGTGGTCGACCGGGCCGGAGAGGAGATCGCCGTCCGCGTCGTCCCGACCGGGTACAACGACGGCAATGCCACCGTGGGCCGGATCGGGATCGCGGTCCGGGAATCGGGACACCCGCGCGAGGCGCTGTTCGTGCGGGTGAGCTACGGGCCCCTGGAGGCAGCGGTCAAGGCAGCCGGTCAGACCTGGGAGACGACCGTTTTCAGCTTCGCGATGATCGGCCGCATGCTGACCGGCGAGGTGTCGTGGCGCAACCTGTCCGGCCCGGTTACGATCGCCGATTACGCGGGGCAGTCGGCGAGCCTCGGTGCCAGTCATTACCTGCGCTTTCTCGCGCTGATCAGCATCAGCCTCGGCGTCCTGAACCTGCTGCCCATCCCGATTCTGGATGGGGGGCATTTGATGTATTATTCGGCGGAAATCATCAAGGGCGGACCCTTGTCGGAACGGGCCATGGAAATCGGCCAACAGATCGGTCTGCTGTTGCTCGGATTGCTGATGGTCTTCGCGTTTTACAACGACATCTACCGCCTCGTCTCGGGCTGAATCCATGAAGAAAAAATCGATCGCCGGTCTGGTCGCGGCGTTGTTCGCCGGTGCCGCGCTGGCATTCGATCCCTTCGTGGTCCGGGATATCCGCGTCGAGGGCATCCAGCGCACCGAGGCCGGCACCGTGTTCAGCTACCTGCCGGTGAAGGTCGGGGAGACCATGACCGACGAGAAGGCGGCCCAGGCCATCAAGGCCCTTTTCGCCACCGGTTTCTTCAAGGACGTGCGGCTCGAGATCGATGGGGCGGTCCTCGTCGTCATACTCGAAGAGCGCCCGGCGGTCGCGGCCATCGAGTTCGTCGGCCTGAAGGCTTTCAAGAAGGAGGACCTGCTCAAGGGCTTGCGAGAGGTCGGACTCGCGGAGTCGCGGATCTTCGACCGTGCCCTGCTCGAGAAGGCGGAAAAGGAACTCAAGCGCCAGTACCTGAGCATGGGCCACTATGCCGCCGAGATCACGACGACGGTGACGCCGCTGGAGCGCAACCGGGTCGGCATCAACTTCGCCATCGACGAAGGGCAGATCGCCAAGATCAGGCAGATCAACATCGTCGGCGCCGCCGCTTTCAGCGAGAAGGACCTGCTGGACGAGTTCGTGCTGCGAACCCCGGGTCTGCTCACCTGGTATACCAAGAACGACCAATACTCCAAGCAGAAACTCGCCGGCGACCTGGAGAAGCTGCGTTCCTTCTACCTGGACCGGGGTTACCTGGAATTCACGATCGATTCGACGCAGGTGTCCATTACGCCGGACAAGCGGGACATCTACATCAGCATCAGCATCACCGAAGGTGAAAAGTACAAGATCAAGTCGGTCGCCCTGGCCGGCGAACTCCTGCTCCCGGAGGAGGAACTCCTCAAGCTGGTTCGCACGCGGCCGGGCGAGGACTTTTCCCGCGAGAAGATCACCCAGACGACGAAGGCCATCAGCGACCGACTTGGCAACGAAGGCTATGCGTTCGCCAATGTGAACGCGGTGCCCGAGATCGACAAGGCAGCGCGGGAGGTCGCCTTCACCATTCTGCTGGATCCCGGCCGGCGGACCTATGTGCGGCAGGTGAATGTCACCGGCAACATCCGGACGCGCGACGAGGTGGTGCGCCGGGAGATGCGCCAGATGGAGGCGAGCTGGTACGAGAGCGACAAGATCAACAAGTCCCGGGCGCGGGTGGACAAGCTGGGATACTTCGACGAGGTGACCGTCGAGACGCCGCCGGTCCCAGGGACCACGGACCAGGTGGACGTGAATATCAACGTCAAGGAGAAGCCCACCGGCAGCGCGATGATCGGCGCCGGATTCTCCAGTTCCGAGAAGTTCATCCTCTCCGGCTCAGTTCAGCAGCAGAACCTCTTCGGCAGTGGCAAGACGGTCGGCGTCGGCCTGAACACCAGCAAGATCAACAAGGTCTACTCATTCTCGTACACCGATCCGTACTACACCATCGACGGGGTTTCCCGCGGATTCGACGTCTATCACCGCAACACCGATACCACGAGCCTGAGCATCGGCTACTACGGTGCCCGATCCACCGGGGCCGCGGTCCGCTATGGCCTTCCCATCGGCGAGGACGATTCGATCACCGTGGGTCTGGGCGTGGATGCCACCCGCCTGCGCGTCACGACCGCGAGCCCGCAGCGCTACAGGGATTATGTCCGCGACTTCGGGGATTCCTCGACGACCCTACTGGCCAACGCGGGCTGGGCGAAGGACACCCTGGACAGCCGGATCTACCCGACCGCCGGCACCGTGTGGAAGGTGGGTGGGGAGATGTCGATTCCGCCCGGCAGCCAGCGTTATTACAAGGCGGCCGTGCAGCACCAGCGTTACATTGCCCTGGGCCGGAACCTGACCCTGGCGGTGAACGGGGAATTCGGCCTGGCCAACGGATTCGGCGGCAAACAGTTGCCGTTCTTCAAGAACTTCTACGCCGGCGGCATCGGATCGGTGCGCGGATACGAGAGCAGCTCGCTTGGCCCCGTGGATCCGACCACCAGCGAGCGGCTGGGTGGCAACAAGCGTCTGGTGGCCAATGCGGAACTCCTGTTCCCCATGCCCGGCATGGGGCTCGACAAGTCCGTGCGGCTGGGCGCCTTCCTGGATGCCGGACAGGTATGGGGCTACGGGGACAAGATCAGCCTGGGGACGCTGCGGTATTCGGCGGGCCTGTCGCTGGCATGGAGTTCCCCGCTGGGACCGCTGAAGTTCAGCCTGGGTCATCCGCTCAACAAGAAGCCGAATGACAAGCTCCAGCGACTGCAGTTCCAGATGGGAACGACGTTTTGATGGTGCCGGCGAGGCGCGCACCGAGGAGGTTAGCCGACATGAAAAGACTGCCGCTGGGCTTGGTCCTGGCATTCCTGGGCGCAGCGCCAGCCGTTGCCGCCGATGCCGAAGGCAAGATCGGTTTCGTGAGTACCGAGCGGATTCTGCGCGATGCGCCGGCCGCCGTACGGGCGCAGAAGAAACTGGAGAAGGAATTCGACAAGCGTGGCCAGGACCTGCAGAACATCGAGAAGCAGCTCCAGAAGATGCAGGAGAACCTCGAGAAGAATGGCCTGACCATGGCGGAATCGGAGCGGCGCAACAAGGAGCGGGAATTCAACGACCTCAGCCGGGAGTTCCAGCGCAAGCGGCGGGAATTCGGCGAAGACCTCAACCAGCGGCGCAACGAGGAACTCGCGGCCGTGATCGAGCGCGCGAACAAGACCATCAAGCAGATTGCCGAGGCCGAGAAGTACGACATCATCTTCCAGGAAGCCGTCTACTTCAATCCGCGCATCGACATCACGGACAAGGTCATCAAGGCGCTGGGCGACGCCCCGGGCAAGTGAGGGCCTGCCGGTGGCGGTGTCCCTCGCCGAGATCGTCGGGCGCTTCGGCGGAGAGCTGAGGGGCGGCGGGGATATCCTGATCGACGGTATCGGGACCCTGGCCGGCGCCGGGCCGGGCCGGATAGCCTTCCTCTCCAATCCCCGCTACCGGGATCAGTTGCGCGCGACCCGGGCGACGGCAGTGATACTCGCCCCGGAAGCGGCCGGGGAATGCCCGGTGGCCGCAATCGTCACGCGCCAGCCGTATCTCTACTTCGCGCGCCTGTCGGCGTGGCTCAATCCGCCACCGGACTTCGCTCCGGGTGTGCACCCGTCCGCCGTCGTGGAATCCCCTGTGCCGCCCGGCGCCTACGTGGGTCCCCAGGCCTGGATCGGGCCGGACGTGCGGTTGGGCGAGGGGGTCGTCGTCGGCGCCCAGTGCCGGATCGGTGCCGGAAGTGCGCTCGGCGAGGAGTCCCGGCTGCATCCGGGCGTCACCATCTACCCGGGGTGCCAGGTCGGCAGGCGCTTCCTGGCGCATTCCGGTTCGGTCATCGGCGCTGACGGATTCGGATTCGCCCCGGACGAAGCGCGCCGATGGGTGAAGATCCCGCAGACGGGACGGGTGCTGGTGGGTGACGACGTCGAGATCGGCGCGAATACCACCATCGACCGGGGGGCCCTGGAGGATACGGTGATCGGCGATGGGGTCAAGCTGGACAACCAGATCCAGGTCGGCCACAACGTGCGCATCGGACGGGATACGGCCATGGCGGGGTGCGTCGGGATTGCCGGCAGCGCCACCATCGGGGCCCGGTGCACGGTCGGTGGTGGCGCCGTGATCCTCGGCCACCTGGAGATCGCCGACGATGTCCATGTCTCCGCCGGCACGCTCGTCGCCAAGTCAATCCGCTCGCCGGGCACCTATTCCGGTACCGTGCCATTCCTCGAACACGGGGCGTGGCTGAAGAATTTCGCCCACATCCGCCGCCTCGAAGCCATGTCCGAAAAAATCCGCGCGCTGGAAGCGCGCCTTGCCATCCTGGAGAACCGGCCATGACCGCCATGGACATCCACGCCATCCTGGAATACCTGCCGCACCGTTATCCGATCCTGCTGATCGACCGGGTCCGGGAGGTGGTTCCGGGGGAATCGATCACCGCCATCAAGAACGTCAGCATCAACGAGCCGTTCTTCCCGGGCCATTACCCCCACCATCCCGTGATGCCCGGGGTCCTGATCGTCGAGGCAATGGCCCAGGCGGCGGCGATCCTGTCGTTCCGCACCATGGGTGGGAAGCCCGACGAGAACTCCGTCTATTACTTCGTCGGCATCGACGGGGCGCGGTTCAAGCGCCCCGTGGGGCCCGGCGACCAGTTGGTCCTGGAGGTCAGGATCACGGCGAACAAGCGCGGGATATGGAAGTTCGCCGGCCAGGCGAAGGTCGATGGGCAGCTCGCCGCGGAGGCCGAACTGATGTGCACGGTGCGTGGCCTGGCATGACCACCATCCATCCGACCGCCATCGTTCACCCGGCCGCGAAACTCGGCGCGGGAGTGGAGATCGGCCCGTATTCCATCGTCGGAGAACACGTGGAGATCGGTGACGGCACCTGGATCGGGCCCCATGTCGTCGTCGGCGGGCACACGCGGATCGGGGCTGGCAACCGGATTTTCCAGTTTTCGTCGATCGGGGAGATTCCCCAGGACAAGAAGTACGCCGGCGAGCCGACCCGCCTGGAAATCGGCGACCGGAACACGATCCGGGAGTTCTGCACCCTGAATTGCGGCACGGTCCAGGACGCCGGATGCACCCGGCTGGGCAGCGACAACTGGATCATGGCCTACGTGCATCTCGCCCACGATTGCCAGGTGGGCAACCACACGATATTCGCCAACAACGCCCAGCTGGCGGGACACGTGGCGGTGGGCGACTGGGCGATCCTCGGCGGCTTCACCGTGGTGCATCAGTTCGTGCGCATCGGCGCCCACAGCATGACCGCCATGGGGACCATCCTCCTGCAGGACCTGCCCCCCTACGTGATGGCCTCGGGCAATGGCGCCGAACCCCATGGCATCAATTCCGAGGGATTGAAGCGGCGTGGATTCGCGGCTGACGGGATAGCGGCCATCAGGCGGGCGTACAAGACCCTCTACAAGGCCGGGCTCGGTCTCGCCGAGGCCCGGGAAGCGATCCGGGCCGACGTCCCGGGGCGTCCGGAACTGCTGCCGCTGATCGAGTTCCTCGACAGCGCGGGACGGGGAATCATCCGGTAAATGCCCCCCCGCATCGCCATGGTCGCCGGCGAGGCGTCCGGAGACCTGCTTGCCGGCCACCTGATCGGCGCACTGCGCCGGCGCCTTCCCGATGCCGAATTCGTCGGCATCGGCGGGCCGCGGATGGAAGCCGCCGGTTTCGAGGCCTGGTGGCCCGCCGAGCGGCTTGCCGTGCGGGGCTACGCCGAGGTGCTGCGGCATTACCGCGGGATCACCCGGATTCGCCGCCAGTTGCTGGCCCGACTGCTTCGGGAGCGGCCGCAGGTGTTCATCGGCGTGGATGCGCCCGATTTCAATCTCTGGCTCGAGGCGCGGCTGCGCCGGGCCGGCATCCCGGCCGTCCATTACGTCAGTCCGTCCATCTGGGCCTGGCGTCGCGGGCGCCTTCCGAAGATTGCCCGCGCCGTTTCCCACGTGCTGGCCCTCTTCCCGTTCGAGCCGGAGATCTACCGGGGCGCCGGCGTCCCGGTCACCTACGTGGGGCATCCGCTTGCCGACGTCATTCCGGTGGAAATCGATCTCCGGGCGGCCAGGGACAAGCTGGCCATCCACCCGGCAGGCCCCGTGATCGCCCTGTTGCCCGGCAGCCGCCAGTCAGAACTGCAATACATGGCTGGCCTCTACGTGGAGACCGCGATGCTGCTCCACCAGCGATTCCCGGCGGCCCAGTTCCTCGTGCCGCTGGTGTCCCGGGAGACGAGGGCGATCTTCGAGGAGGCCATGTGGTCGAAGGGCGCCCAGGAGCTGCCGTTCAAGCTGCTCTTCGGACATGCCCAGGACGCCCTGGCCGCGGCGGACGGGGCCCTGGTGGCCAGCGGAACAGCCACCCTCGAAGCCGCGCTGACCAAGACACCCATGGTGATCGCCTACCGCATGTCGCCCTGGTCCTGGCGGCTCATGCGCCGCATGCGCTACCAGCCCTGGGTCGGGTTGCCGAATATCCTGGCCGGGCGCTTCGTGGTTCCGGAATTCCTCCAGGACGATGCAACGCCGGAGAACCTGGCCCAGGCCCTGGGCAATCTCGTCGAGGACCGCCGGGTGGCCGACGGGCTGCGCGAGACCTACCGGGCCATCCACCTGACCCTGCGCCAGGACACGGCCACCCGGGCTGCCGACGCGGTCGTATCCTGCCTCGCGCCGCCGTGACCGGAAGCTGCGGCGTCGACGAGGCGGGGCGCGGGCCGCTGGCCGGACCGGTGTTCGCCGCCGCGGTCATCCTGGATCCGGCCCGGCCGATTGCCGGCCTCGCGGATTCGAAGCGCCTGAGCGCGTCCCGGCGGGAGCGGCTCGCCGTGGAAATCCGGAGAAATGCCCGAGCCTGGGCCCTCGGCGTGGCGGACGTGGGGGAGATCGACGCCCTCAACATCCTCCAGGCCACCCTGCTGGCGATGCGACGCGCCATCGAAGGGCTCGGCGAGGCGCCCTCCGAAGTCCTGATCGACGGGAACCGTTTGCCGGAAGGGCTCTCCGCCCCTGCCCGTGCCATCGTGGGCGGCGACGCGCTGGTCGCCGAGATCTCGGCCGCCTCCATCCTGGCCAAGACCGCGCGGGACGCCGAGATGATGCGGCTGCACGTGCTCTACCCGCAATACGGATTGGATCGCCACATGGGCTACGGGACTCGGGAGCATCTCGCGGCCCTGCGGCGGCATGGTCCCGCCCCCTGCCACCGCAGGAGCTTCGCGCCGGTTCGGGAAGCCGCCCGGCGCGTCGCCGGCGGACCGTTCGAGGAGGTGTGAACGCGGCGGGCCGCCGCCCGGGAACGGTCTGCGGTCGTTGGCGGAACATCGCGGCGGCGGCCGTTGCCGAACACCGATCGCCCCTCCGGCCGGAATAGCGGTCGCGGCGGGGTTCCGTCTCCCTCGCCGCTGCCCCGCGCGGCGCGATCGCATTCCCGGACCCCGGGGAGCGAGATGACGTCCGGCCGGAGGGAAAAAGGGCTGGCGCGGTTCCCACGGGGGGCCGGTCCGAATAATATTGGCATAGCGCGGCGGAGAGGCACGGTCACCGGAGGAAGTGACCGGCCCGCAGGGAGCCGCCGAACGTGGAGAGTCGAACCGTGCGGGTGCGCCACCTGTCATCCCGGGAAAACCCGGTCTACAAGCGATTGCGGTCCCTTCGGGAGGGCGGGCGCAGCGGGCGGGAATCCGGGCTGATGCTGCTGGAGGGTCCGCACCTGCTTTCGGCGGCCCTGGCCGCGGGCCAGCGGGCCGAACTCCTCGCCCTGCGCAAGACCTGGGAATCGGACGAGGAGATCCGCTCCCTGGTCGCAATGGCCGACGCTCCGGAACTGGTCGTGATGGACGATTCCCTCTTCCGCGACCTGTCCGATCTCGTGAGTCCGCCGCGCCTGCTGGCGATCCTCGGAATCCCCGAGCGCCGCCAGGGCCCCGAGGCCGGCAACTGCGTCGTGCTCTGCGGGATCCAGGATCCCGGCAATGCCGGCACGATCCTGCGTTCCGCCGCCGCCGCCGGCATCGGCCAGGCCGTCTTCACGAAGGGGAGCGTGGCCGCCTGGTCGCCGAGGGTCCTGCGCGCTGGCCAGGGCGCCCATTTTGCCCTGCGCATCGTCGAGACCGCGGACCTGGCGGCGAGCCTCTCGGGTTACGCGGGCAGGATCGTCGCCACGGTGGCGCGCGGGGGCAGGCCCCCCTGGGCCATCGACCTGACGGGGCCGGTGGCCTGGTTGTTCGGCAGCGAGGGGGCGGGCCTGCCAGACGAGGCGACCCGCCTGGCGGACACCCTCGTGACCCTGCCCATGGCCGCGGCATCCGAATCACTGAACGTCGCGGCAGCCGCCGCGGTGTGCTTTTTCGAGGCAGTTCGGCAAACAGAGGTATCGACATGAAGCGATGGATGGTGTTTTTCTGCGTGGCCGCGGCGGCCACCGCGGAGGTCGGATCGGCCTCCCAGGAACCCGTGGCGGGCGACGAGGCAGGGGAACTGCCGGTGGTGCTCTCCGCGTCCCGGCTGAACCAGCCGGCGGCGGAGGCCCCTGCCGCCATCTCGGTCATCGACCGGGAGACGATCGCCCTTACCGGGGCCCGGCAGGTGTCCGAACTCTTTCCCCTGATCCCCGGCTTCGTTGTCGGGCACCTGAGCGGCAATTCCCCGGTGGTGGCCTACCACGGCCTGTCCGATCCGTATTCCCGTCGCATGCAGGTCCTGGTGGACGGCGTGTCGATCTACAGCCCGCTCTACGGTGGCGTCGAATGGAGCGAATTGCCGATCGCCGTCGAGGACATCGACCGGATCGAGGTGGTGCGCGGACCGAACGCGGCGAGCTACGGGGCCAATGCCTTCCTGGGCACCGTCAACATCATTACCCGGGATCCGGCCACCGACCGGGGCCTGGGCCTGCGCGTGAACGCGGGGGAATCCGGGATCGGCGATACGTCATTCAGTGCGGCCGGGCACGGCGATGCCTGGCGCTACCGCATCTCGGCCGGCCAGCGGGCCGACAAGGGCTTCCCCGGATTGCCCGATTCCAGCCGCGTCAACTACGCGAACCTGCGTGCCCACCTGCGCCTCACCGACCAGGACGAGCTGTCGGTCATCCTGCGGCAAAGCGTCGGCGTCCTGGAGCAGGGTTATTACGACAACGCCGGCAACGGTCCCCGGCAGCGCGACACCGAGACGCGCACCTTGAATCTGCGCTGGACCCGCGCCTTGGGTCCGGACGACGAGATCTGGGCGCAGTTTTCCTCCCAGCGGCGGCGCAATCAGGAGGCCCTGGACCTGGCAGCCTCGTGGCGGTCCCCGCTGCCGCCCAATCCGGTGTTTCCCTTCGCGATCCGGGTCAGTTCGGACTACGAGTCCCGGCGCGACGAGCTGGAATTCCAGCAGACCCTTCGCCTGGGTGCCGACCTGCGGGGCGTGTGGGGCGGCCAGTACCGGCGCGACGGGGTCCGCTCCAATCCCTATTTCCATCGCGAGGAATGGGTCAACTCGGACCTCTCGCGCCTGTTCGGCAATCTGGAATGGAGCCCGCTGCGGGGAGTCCTCGTCCATGGGGGCGTCATGTTCGAGACCAATTCGATCACCGGTGGGTCCCTGTCGCCCCGTCTCTCCCTGAGCCTGACGCCCGTCCCGGGCCACACGCTGCGTGCCGGCGCCTCGGTGGCCCGGCGCACGCCGACCCTGTTCGAGAGCCACGGCAACCAGTCCTTCGACATGCCGGCCTCCATCAGGGATTACCTGCGCTTCCTGCTCACCCTCCCGCTGCCGCCCCCGACCCGCGCCGCCATCGCCGGCTACCTGACGCGGCCCCTCTTCACCCGCTATCTCGCCTCCGGGAACGTGGGTGACGAGCGGGTGCTGTCCCGCGAGATCACGTACATCGGATCGCTGGCCGGGACCGGCACCCATTGGGAACTGCGCTGGTTCAGCGACCAGTTCAAGGGCATGGTGGCCCCCTACCGGGTGCCGTATTCGACGCCGTTCCAGTCGGACACGACGGACTTCGCGAACCGGGAATGGGTCCGCGAACACGGCCTGGAACTCTCCCTCAAGGCAAGACCCTGGGCAGGGGGGCACGTGCAGGTCGCGGCGTCCCGCAACATCATCGAATCGTCCTCCGCCGACGAGGCCGCCAGCGGCCCTGTCGGAACCTTCAGCGCCCTGGTCGGCCAGGAACTGCCGGGCGCAATGACGGCGGGCATCGGCTACCGCCGGACGGGCTCCTTCACCTGGCTCGGCACCGGCGGCACGGCCCTGCCTGCCTGGGATGCCTGGAATTTCCGGCTGGGGAGGAGATTCCAGTGGGGAGGCGAGCGGGTCGAACTGGCCTGGGTCACCCAGCATGCCCGAGGCCGGGAGTTGGAGATCGTCAATACCGTGCCCCGCCAGCGGGCCTCCTTCGTGCAGTTGCGCATCGGCCACTGAAGGAGTCCTTCCGCCGCAGCCTCCGAGGCCCATTCCTTGCGCCATCGACGCCTGCTCCTGCGCAGCATCGCCGCGTCCCCGCTCCTTGCGTGGTCCGGCGGGCGGTCGATCGCCGAAGAGGCGAGAATCCTCGTCGTCGCCGACCAGGGGGCCGTCCATCGGGCGACGGCATCGGCCGTCGAGGTGGAACTCGGCCGGCTCGGGGTGCCCGGAGACCAGGTCGTGAGCGTGCCCGTGCAGGCGGGATTCCCCGCCGGCCATCCGCCGGCCGTGCAGGTGGCGGTCGGTGCCGGCGCCTTGCGGGCGGTGGCCGCCCGGCCGGGGAGTCCCCTGGTGGCGGTCCAGGTGAGCCGGATGCAGGTCGAGGCCATGTCCTGGCCCGGTCCGGGGAAGGCCCCCGAAGACCTGCTGGCCATCGTCACCGACCAGCCCCACGCGCGCTGGATGGCCCTCGCCGACCTGGTCCCGGTAGCCCGGCGCGGCGTCGGCGTCCTCCTCGGCCCGGGGACCCAGGGGACGCAGAAGTCCCTGGAGCGGGCGGCGGCGGAACGCAATCTGCCGTTCCACTGGGAGCAGGTCGGTGCGGAGAGCCAGATCATCGCGGCCCTGGAACGGCTCCTGGCGAGGGTGGGCCTGCTCCTGGCGATTCCCGATCCGCTGGTGCATAACCGGCATACGGTCCAACCGATACTGCTCACCGCCTACCGGGCCGGCTGTCCCCTGATCGGCTACTCCGAGTCCTACACCAACGCCGGCGCCGTCCTGTCCCTGCATTCCAGTCCGGACCAATTCGGCCGGCAAGCCGCCGAGGGGGTCTTCGCGGCCCTCAGGGGGCGTCCGGCCAGCGGCATCGTGAGCCCCCGGCAGTTCCGGGTGTCGGTCAACGCCACCGTCGCCCGATCCCTGGGCCTGCAACTGCCTGCCGCGCCGGAGATCGAGGAAAGACTGACCTGAAGCGCATTGGCGGGGCACCGACGACCGGGCCTGTCAAGTGCCCGAACGGACCATTGCGGGGCCTGACCGGGCAGATAGAATGACCGGGGGATCGCCGTCGCGGCGATCCGGCCGTGCCGCCTGGGAGCGACTGCCATGTCCTTGATCCGGAACGATATCGACCTGTACGTCCTCGGCACTGACGGGGACGACCTGTTCGATGACCTGAACAATGCCCTCGCGCAGACCCTGCAGGGCGCCAAGGGCAACGACACCTACCTGGTCAAGGGAACGGCCGCGGACACGCTGCTGGAACTGCCTGGCCAGGGCGTGGATACGGTCGTCATCGACGGCGTGCCCGTCGCGGCGGGGAGTTACGCCCTGGGCGCCAACCTGGAAAACCTGGTGGTCCGGGTCGCCCACGGGGCGGACCGATTGTGGCTGGGCAACGACGGCGCCAACGCGATCACGCTCCAGGACAGCGCCGGAACACGGAACGACACCCTGGACGGCGGCGCCGGCAACGACACCCTGGCCGGGGGGCTGGGCGATGACGTCTACCTGGTGGATGCCGCCGGCGACCTGGTGGTGGAATCCGCCGCCGGGGGAGTGGACCTGGTGCAGTCCGCCGCGGCCACCTATACGCTGGGGAACAGCGTCGAACAACTGGTCCTGGCGGGCAGCGGCAATTCCACTGGCATCGGCAACGGCCTGGACAACGTGATCACCGGTAATGCCGGCAACAACAGCCTGGACGGCGGGGCCGGCAACGACACGCTGGCTGGCGCCTTGGGCAACGACACCCTGCTGGGCGGTACGGGCGACGACCTGCTGGACGGTGGCGCCGGCAACGACAACCTCCAGGGCGGGGCAGGCAATGACAGCTACCGGATCGAGACGGCCGCGGACCTGATCACGGAGGCAGCCGGCGCGGGGCAGGATCGCGTGATCCTCGCCGACGCCGTGTCCGCTTACCTCCTTCCGGCCAACGTGGAGGACCTCTTCCTGGCCGACGAGGACGGCGCGCTGGGGGGCAAGTCGGGCACCGGGAACGGATCGGACAACCTCATCGCCGGTACCGCCTTCGCGGACACGATGGACGGCGGGGCCGGCAACGATACCCTGCATGGCGCGGCCGGTGCCGATTCGATGACCGGCGGCGCCGGCAACGACGCCTTCGTGGTGGATGACCCGGGCGATGTCATCGGAGAGAAGGCGGGCGAGGGCACGGATACCGCCTATGCCACGGTCAATGCGCTGCTTGCCGCGAACGTGGAGAACCTGGTCCTCTCGGGAACCGATGATCTGATCGGCATCGGCAACGCCCTGGCCAACGTGCTCTCGGGCAACGCCGGCCACAACCTGATGACCGGTGGCGCGGGCAACGACACCCTGGCCGGCGGCGCTGGGGACGACACCCTGCAAGGGGGGGCGGGCGACGACAGCTACGATCTCGATTCCGCGGCCGATATGGTCGTGGAGCGCGCCGGCGAGGGGCGGGACACCGTCGCGTCCTCGGCGGACGTGGCCGCCGCGGCGAACGTCGAGAACCTGGTCCTGACCGGCACCGGAAGCATTCGTGGCGTTGGCAACCAGCTGGCCAACCAGATCACCGGCAACGGGGGCCACAACACCCTGGACGGGGGAGCCGGCAACGACACCCTGGCCGGCGGCGCGGGCAACGACACCTACGTGATCGACAGCGCCCAGGACGTAGTCACGGAGAACGCCGGCGCCGGCATCGACACGGTCATCCTGTCGGAGTACGGGGCCGCCAGTGGCTATGTGCTCGCCGCCAATCTGGAGCACCTGCGCATCGACTCCGGCGAGGGTCTCCTCTGGGGCAAGGGCAACGGGACGGACAACGCGCTGACGGGCAATGCCGGGGCGAACCAGCTCGACGGCGACGCGGGCAATGACAGCCTCTATGGCGGTGCCGGCAACGACACGCTGCTGGGGGGCGCCGGCAATGACCTGCTCGAGGCCGGCACCGGCGCCGACGTGCTGCGCGGAGGCGCCGGCGACGACACCTACTTCATCAACAGCACGACGGACATCGTGGATGAATCCACCGCCGCGGCGGGGGCAGGAATAGACACGGTCGTCTCGAACCTGCGCACCACGGATCTGACCGTGCGGGCGATCTTCTTCGGCACCCTCGGTGCCGGGGGAGGCAACGACGTCATCGAGAACGTCACGCTGGGCGCCGCCGGCGTAGACGCGAAGGGCAACGTCCTGGCCAACGTGATCCGCGGCAACGCCGGGGCCAACGTGCTGACCGGCGGGGACGGCAACGACACCTACTACGCGGACCTGAAGGACACGGTGGTCGAGGCGGCGGGCGCCCCCGCCGGCGTGGACACGGTGGTGCTGGACGTGGGAGCCGCCAACGCCGGCCTGCCCCTCATCGTGCTGGACATGGCGACCCGGTACGCCAACGTGGAGAACCTGACCCTGCTGGGCACGGGGAACTATGGCATCAACGGCACCGGGGTAGCCAACCTCCTGATCGGCAACGATGGCGACAATCTCCTGAACGGCCTGGGCGGGGCCGACGACCTGAGGGGCGGCAAGGGGAACGACGGATACCAGGTGGACAATGCGGGTGACAAGGTCACGGAGAATGCCGGGGAGGGCACGGACACCGTCTACAGCCAGATCTCCTACACGCTGGGCAACAACCTGGAGCACCTCTGGCTCACCGGCGCCGGCAGCCTCAGCGGAACCGGCAATGCCCTGGACAACCTGATCCGGGGGACCGCGGCCGGCAACGTGCTGACCGGCAATGACGGCAACGACAGCCTCCACGGCTACGACGGCAACGACAACCTGAGCGGCGGCAACGGCAACGACCTGCTGGACGGCGGTCCGGGCAGCGACACCCTCGCCGGCGGCGCCGGCGACGATACCTACGTGGTCTGGGATGCAGCCGCGATCACCGAGGCCGCCGGCCAGGGCAGCGACACCATCGTCGTCAATGGGAACACCGCGTTCGCCACCAACGCCGCTCCCTACGTGCTGGGCGCGGCCCTGTCGGTGGAGGTCCTGGCCGCCGCCCCGGGGACCGCGGCCGTCGGGCTCACCGGCAATGTCGGCGACAACCGCCTGGTCGGCAACGCGGGCAACAACCTGCTGACGGGCGGCGGCGGCAACGACAGTTTCGACGGCAATGCCGGCGGCAACGACACCCTGGTCGGCGGGACGGGGAGCGACGGCTTCCGCTTCGACGGCGTCGCCAATTCCCTGGGCGGTGACACGATCGACGGCGGCGGCGGGGCCGGCATCGACACCCTGTCCGCACTGCTGAACGGCGCATCCATCGGCAGTTCCCTGAGCGTGAGCCAGGTCGAGATACTGAGTCTCGTAACGACCGGCGGCGCCAGCAGCGTCGACTTCGCCAACGTGGCCACGTCGCCGATGACGCAGGTGAACGTAAGCGGCAGCGGGAACCTCTCCCTGGCCAACGTCGCCGGCGGCGGCACCACGCCGCGCTTCAACCTGAGTGCCTTCACTGCGAACTTCAATGCCAATGTGCTGGCAACGGGGGCGGCGGACAATCTGGTCATCGGCCTGGACCGGATGAGCGGCGACATCACCTTCGATGCCGACATCGACGGGCTCCTGACCTTCGACCTGGTCGGCACGCCGACCGGCGGATTCAACGTCGTCAACCGGGTGGGCGCGAGCCCCGACCTGGCGCTCACCGGCACCGGCAACGTGGACCTGGAGAACCTGGACCAGACCCAGCTCAATACGGCGACCCAGACCATCCTTCTGGACGGATTCACCGGCATCGCGAAACTGCGGGTCGCCGATGCGAGCGGCGGCGCCGACCTGATCCGGCTGCTGACCAATGGCAGCCTGGCGACCGTGGATACGGCGGGCATGGAGACGCTGGAAGTGGATACCGCCAGCGAGGGCGGGCTCAGCATCCTGAGCCTGACCCAGGCGACGGCCGGCACCGTCCGGGTCCTCGGCGCCCAGGACCTGGCCATCGCCACGATGAACGCCGCCACCTTCGATGCCAGCACCTATACGGGTTCGATGCTGCGCGCCACCAATGGGGCCAGCGGCGCCATCTGGAATTTCGGCAAGGCGGACGTGGCGGCGCGGGTCACCGGGGGCGGCGGCGCCGACACCTTCAACTTTGCCCTGGACGCCGGCACCCCGTCCCTGGACGGCAGCGACCGGATCGATGGCGGGGGCGGAACCGATATGGTCGCCGCCACCATCACCGGGCTCTCCGCCGCGGGACCGGGCGGACTCCACTTCACCAGCATCGAGACGGTCAATTTCACCAACAACGGCACCGCCTCGGTCGACGCGTCGGACATGGGGCAGGCGAATGTCACCCTCGCCGGCACGGCGACCGTGGATGCGGTCTTCGACACCAGCCTCTTCAACCTGGGCGGCAATCTCACGGCCACGGCCTATGCGGGGGACATCCTCGTCGAGGCCGCCAACACCGGCAGCGGGCACAGCTACGCGCTCGGCACCGGCAACCATGCCCTCCACGGCTCCGGGGGAGGCGTTTCGGACAGCTTCGATTTCGGATCCTCCGTGTTCAACAACCTGGACCTGGTGGATGCCCGGGACCTGGGCGACGCCGATACCCTGACGGCGACCCTGGGCGGCGGCCTGACCCTGGTCACCGGCGCCCTGCACATCCACGGCGTGGAGAGCCTGAGCTTCGAACTGACCGGCGACAACGTCATCGACGCCGCCGACGTCCGCCACGCGGTGAGCATCCAGTTCACCGATGCGGGCAGCAACGCCGGCACCCTCACCATGAGCGGCTTCGATGCCGACGGGCTGGTCGTCAACAAGGCGGCCACCCTGACGGCGGCGGCCGCGAAGCTGAACCTGACCGGCGGTGCCGGCAACGACGATTTCACCGGCGGCAATGGCGCTTCCGGGCACGACACGCTGGACGGCGGAGGCGGCGACGATCTGCTGACCGGGCTCGCCGGGGCGGATAGCCTTGCCGGGTCGGCCGGCCACGACACCCTGGACGGGGGTGCCGGGGCCGACACCCTGGACGGCGGGGCCGGGGATGACCGCCTGGTGGGCGGCGCCGGGGCCGATTCCCTGGTCGGCGGCGCCGGGTTCGACACCCTCGATTATTCATCGGCGGCGGGCGCGGTCACCCTGTTCCTCGGCCTCGCGGGCACCAACAACGACGGTTCGGGGGCCAACGACGTGCTGGGCACGGGACTCGAGCAGGTCATCGGGGGCTCCGGCGGCGACGCCATCACGGTGGATAGCGGGGCGGGCACCGTCGCCGGGCGCGGCGACGACCCGTTCTGGCTCCTTGAAGGGCGGGGCGGCAACGACACGCTGACCGGCGGTGCCAACGCCACCGTCTCCAAGTACGGCTATTTCGTTCTGGCGAGCTATCAATCGGGCAATGCCGCCTACGTGAACCTGGGCGGCAGCGCCATCGCCGCCGATGCCATCGTGGTGGGCGGCACGGTGCTGAATCCCGCCATCGCCATGGGCGCCGGCTCCGGCTTCGCCACGGGTTCCGGGACCGACGTGCTGTCGAACATCGACGGGGTCCGCGGCTCGGCCTTCGCCGACGTGCTGGTGGGCGGCGGCGGCAGCACCAACGCGGTGGGCAACCTGGTGGAGACCTTCATCGGCGGCCAGGGCAACGACTTCATCGCCGGCAGCCGCAACGCCGCCCTGAGCGGCATCGTGGACACCACGGATTTCGACCGGGCCGACTATGCCGGCGACGTGGCGGGAATCGTGGCCAGCACGGCGCTGGGCATGGCGACGGACGGCTGGGGAGGCACCGACACGCTGCGCGACATCAACATCCTGCGCGGTTCGGCCTTTGCCGACATCCTGGCGGGCCGCGATACGAGCGGCGTCGGCGACCAGGATTTCGAAGCCTTCGAGGGCATGGGCGGCGACGATGAGATGAACGGGGGCCTCGGCTTCGACCGGGCCGAGTACCGCTATTCGCCGGCGGGGGTGGTGGCCAACCTGGGCACCGGCCTGGCCAGCGACGGCTGGGGGACCACCGACCACCTGAGCGGCTTCGAGGCCCTGCTGGGCTCCGATTTCGCCGACAGCCTCACCGGCGGCGCCGGCAGCGACGCGCTGACCGGCATGGCCGGGAACGACACCCTGGATGGCGGCGCCGGTACGGACCGGGCCGACTACCGGGAGGAATTCGACGGCGACGGCACCGGTGACGGGCGTGGCGTCGCGGTCAACCTTTCGGCGTCCCCGGTGACCCTGTCCGGCCTCGGGCTGGCCGGGACCTGGAATGGCACCGCGGTGGCTTCGGTCACCGTGGCCGCGGGACGGGCGCTGGATGGCTGGGGCGGCACGGACGTCGTGCTGAACGTCGAGGACCTGCGCGGCACGCGTTATGCCGATGTGCTGATCGGCGGGGCGGCCGCCAACGTGCTGGACGGCCAGGAGGGCAACGACACCCTGGCCGGCGGCGCCGGCAACGACAGCTATCTGGTGGACAGCCTGGGCGATGTCGTGGTCGAGAATACGGGGGAGGGAACCGACACGGTCGAGGCCGCGATCACGGGTTACGTGCTGGCGGCCAACGTCGAGAACCTGGTTCTGCTGGCCGGCATCGCCGCGGGCACCGGCGGCGCCACGGACAACACCGTGACCGGCAATGCCATTGGCAATACCCTCGACGGCGCGGCCGGCAACGACACGCTCCTGGGTCTGGCCGGCAACGATACGCTGAGTGGCGGCGCCGACAACGACCTCCTGGATGGCGGCATCGGTGACGACAGCATGGCCGGCGGCACCGGCAACGACACCTACCTGGTGGACAGCCTGGGCGATACGGAATTCGAGAGCGCCGGCCAGGGGACGGACACGGTCCAGGTGTCGGTGGAGGCCTATACGCTGGCGGCCGAGGTGGAGAACCTGGTCCTGCTGGGCAGCATCGTGGCGGGCAACGGGAACGCGCTTGGCAATCTCGTCACCGGTAACGGCGCCGACAACCAGCTTGCCGGGGCGGCGGGCAACGACACCCTTTCCGGCGCCGCCGGCAACGATTCCCTCACAGGCGGGGCGGACAACGATTCCCTTTCGGGCGGAGCCGGCAACGACACCCTGGACGGCGGCACGGGCAACGACACGCTGGCCGGCGGGGCGGGCAACGACACCTACCTGCTGGACGCCGTGGCGGATTCCCTGGTGGAGGCCGCGGGTGAGGGGGCGGATACGGTTCAGGCGACGGTCACCGGCTACACGCTGGCCGCCAACGTGGAAAACCTGGCGCTCATGGGCGCCGTGGCGGCCGGCGCCGGAAATGGCGACAACAACCTGTTGACCGGCAACGCGTCCGACAACACCCTGTCCGGCGGCGCCGGCAACGACACCCTGAACGGCGCCGGCGGCCACGACAGCCTGGACGGGGGCCTGGGCACGGATTCGATGATCGGCGGGGCCGGCAATGACGTCTTCGTCGTGGATGCGGTGACGGACACGGTGCAGGAGAACATCGGCGAGGGGACCGACACGGTGCAGGCGACGGTGTCGGGCTACACGCTGGCCGGCAACGTGGAGAACCTCGTGCTGCTGGGCACCGTCGCCGCGGGCACCGGCAATGGCGGCGACAACCTCTTGACCGGCAACGCCGGCGGCAACAACCTGAACGGCGGCAGCGGAGGAAACGACACCCTGGCCGGGGGCGGCGGCAACGACACCCTGACCGGCGGCACCGGAGGGGACCAGTTCCTGTTCGACGCGGCGCCGGCGGCCGGCAACGTGGACTCGGTCACCGATTTCGTCCACGGCACGGATGAACTGGTGTTCGATGGCGCGGCCTTCGGCGCCATCGGGGCGGCGGGTGCCTGGCTGGCCGGCGACGGACGCTTCAACAGCGGCGCCGGGTTCCTCGCCGGCCAGGACGCCAGCGACCGGATCATCTACAACACCACTACGGGCGATCTCTATTACGACGCGGACGGCAGCGGCGCCGGGGCGGCCCTCAAGATCGCCACGCTGACCACGAAGCCGGCCATCGACGCCACCGACATCACCGTCATCTGAACGCCGCGGCGGTCCCTTGCCGCCGCGCCACCTGACTTGAGAGGAGTGCCATGAACCAGACCTTCGCCGACACCGTCGGCAACATCACCGTCACCGGCGGGCTCGTGCGGATCGATTTCGTGAGCCTCGCGCCCCGCCAGCCCGAGGATCCCCAGGCGCCGCGCCAGTTCGAGATCACCCAGCGCGTGGTGCTGCCCATGGATGGCTTCCTGCGCGGCATGGCCGCCCAACAGGACATGATGAAGAAGCTGGTCGATGCCGGCGTCCTGACCATGAAGCCGAATCCGGACACTGCCACCGGCTGACCGGCGGCGGGCGGCATCCCGTCGCCGCCGTCTCCCGGGCATCTGAACTCCCATGGCGACCCCGTCCCCCGGCGCCCTCCCGCTGACCGGCGATGCGCGCATCGACGGATTGGTGCAGGGCCATCACTGGGAATTTTCCGGCCCGGGCCATGCCCTGAGCTATTCGCTGCACAGCCTCGCGTCCTTCGGCGGCCCCTGGACGGCGGCGCTGCAGGCCGGCGTCGAGCAGGCCCTGGCGGCCTGGGCGGCCGTGGCGGACCTGCAATTCCTGAAGCTGCCGGCCACCGGCACCTTCAACACGTCCGCCGCCGACCTGGCCCTGACCCTGGTCGGGGGGGCCATGGGCAACCTTTCCCTGCCGGGCGGGCAACCGGCGGCCATGGGGCTGTTCCCGGATGCGGTGTGGGTGGATAACCAGTTTCTCCCGGCGCTGTCGGGACTGCCGCCGCCTTACAACTTCACCCGCGGCACCTACCCGAGGCCGGAAGGCGACGTCTTCCTGGACGACCGCCTGGCCCTGTTCGCCGCGACGGGACCGGGCAGCCTGGGCCTCGCGGTGCTGCTGCACGAGTTAGGCCACGTGCTGGGCCTCAAGCATCCCCACGACGACGGCGCCAACGGGCGGCCCGACTTCGCTTCCCTGGGCATCGGGGACCAGGACAATCCCTACCGGACCGTCATGACCTACGTCGGCCTCGACGGGGCCGTCGGGACCGGCCACCAGGCGACGCCGATGCCGCTGGACATCCTGGCCGTCCAGTCCGTCTACGGCGCGAACCTGGGCTACCGCACCGGCAACGATACCTATGTCGTCCGCGCGGATGGCGCCTTGCGCACCCTGTGGGATGCCGGAGGCATCGACACCCTGGACCTGCGGCAGGTTGCCGATCCCGGCTACCGGGGCGTCACGGTGGACCTGTCCTCCGATGGCGGTTGGGGCATCGCCGCCGGTCCCACCTCCGCCACGTACGTCGCCTTCGGCGTCCAGTTCGAGCAGGTGCTTGGCACGCCCGGAAACGATGTGCTGACCGGCAACGTTGCCGACAACCTGCTGGATGGCCAGGCCGGATCCGACACCCTGGACGGCGGGCTCGGCAACGACACCTATGGCATCGACGACGACGGCGATGTCATCCTCGCCGATCCCGGCGGCACGGAAACGGTGCGCGCGTCGCTCTCCTTCACCCTGCGGACAGACCTGGAGAACCTGGTGCTGCTGGGACCGGCGGTCTCCGGGACGGGCAATGCCGGGGCGAACCTCATTTCCGGCAACGATGGAGCGAACCTCCTGGACGGGAGCGGGGGGGCCGACACGCTGTCGGGAGGCAAGGGAAACGATGTCTATCGTGTCGATGACGACGGCGACCGGATCGTCGAACCGGCCGGTGGCGGGGAAGACCTGGTCCATGCCTTCGTGTCCTGGTCGCTCGGCGACAACCTCGAGCATGGCGTCCTGCAAGGGTCGGATCCCCTGACCCTGGCCGGGAACGGGCTGCCCAATTCGCTGGCCGGGAATCTCGCCGACAATCACCTGACAGGGGCCGCGGGCAATGACACCCTGGAGGGTGGCGGCGGCAGGGACACGCTGTCCGGGGGGG
>JAEUNJ010000130.1 GCA_016791145.1 Rhodocyclaceae bacterium
CCCTCACTTCTTCCGCAGGTGCACGGCCGCGCCGCCCGAATAGCACTCGGGGGTGCAGAGGATGCGCGGGTCGTCCCCGACGTACCGGGTCGCCAGCTTCATGGCCTCGGCGAAGGTCGCCACCGGAATGTAGCCCATGCCTCGGGCATAGACCGGCTTCTGGGCCCCGACCATGATGACGGCCTGGGTGCGCTTGCCCAGGATGGCCCCGCCGCTGATCATCGACATGGCGTGGAAGGGATGGTAGGTGTAGAAGTTCGAGTAGGCGAAGCGGTACTCGTAGTTCATGGTGATGTCCACGGCGTCCTGGGAGTTCAGGAAGTCCGTGGGGTTCTGGAATTTCTGCAGGGCGTCGTAGGTATCCCGGTAGGAGGGGAACCAGCGGTCGTTGAACCAGCCGTCGCAGACCCCGGCGACGATGACGACGCCGTTGGGCGCCAGGCAGGGATAGCAGCGCGAGTACTGGCCGCCGATGGCCAGGCTGGCCAGGATCGGGTTGGTGCCCATGCCCGGTCCGTAGTGGAAGTTCCTCGGCATGCCCAGCACCAGCACCTCGGCGGGCGCCATGTCGATTTCCACGTTGGTGCGCCGCTCGGCCAGGGGCCAGGTGGCCGCCTCCACGGCGGGAATCGTGCCGGCCTGGACGTCCAGGACCTCGCCGAACTGCCCCAGGACCGCATCGACCGCGAAGACCTTCTTGCCCATGCCGGCCTCCATGGCTTCGGCGATGGACTTGAACTGGTGGCGCATGTGCTGGTGGCGCGAGCCGCCCAGCCAGTCGTCCCGGTGCATGGTCTTCGGGTTGTGGTGGGAGGCGATCGATTCCCAGCCGGAGAATCCGGTCACCAGCATCTTGGCGCCGCCGCTGAAGCCGCCGTAGGGGTTGCCGGCGCAGTGGCCGATCATGACCACCAGGTCGGCGTCCACCAGCAGGCGGTTGCACTGGATCCGGTTGCCCATGGCATCGGTGCCGAAGTCGCCCAGGTTGGGCGCCTCGCCGTCGTGGTTCACCAGGCGGCCGGGGTAGAACTGGTCGACGATCTCCTTGCCCAGGTACCAGTAGAACTCCTCCAGGGTGTTCTGCCGGTGCAGGCCCATGCCGCAGAGCAGGGTGATGTTCTCCAGCGCGCAGCCGCCGGCCAGCAGTTCCTCGACGGCCAGCCTGATGGCCACCCGGCGGTGCGCCTTCGGGTGGGCGCCGCCCTTGACCCGGTCCGGAAAGCCGATGACCACCTTCTTGCCGGGGCCCCCCATCTCGCGCAGGGGCGGGGTGTCGAGGGGCTTCTGCAGCGCCTTCCGGGTCAGTTCGACGGAATCGCCCAGGGGCGCCGGGTCGGTGTAGGTCTTCCCGTAGCGGACGACCGTGGCGTGGTCGGGCAGTTCGACGCGCATCTTGCCGTCGCCGTAATCCAGCAATACGTCTTGCATTTGACTTCCTTTCGACAAAACAGCCGGCGGCACCGGCCTTCAGGCACCGCCGCGGCTAAGCGGACCGCGCTCCGCGCAGGAGGCGGCGGCCCGCACCGGTCGCCGGCCGGTGTCCGCCGCCCGGCGACCGGGCCCGGCGGACGGTGGGGCGGTGTTCAGGGCTTCACGGCCTCCAGGAACAGCTTCGGATCGAAGTAGCGGTCGGCGGGCACCGCGTTCTCGATCTTCGCGCTCTGCACGAAGAAATCCGTCACCTGCTGCAGCCACTTGGCGGCGGTCCCGTCCTGGTAACGGGTCACCCATTCGGCGTTGGAGTAGTACTTGGTGGCCTTGAACTGCTCCTTGAACTCGGCCAGCGGAACGTCCTGGTACTGCAGCTTCTGCAGCGTTTCCGCCGCCTGGTCGGGGTTGGCGACGATGTACTGGTTGGCTTCCGCCCAGGCCTTGATCAGGGCGACCAGCACCGGGCGGTTCTTCTCGAAGTAGTCGTTCCTGGCCGCCCAGCCGCCCATGATGGCCGCCTGGGGATAGAAGGCGGAGGCGTCCACGATCTTCCTGGCGCCGGGTACCTTCTGGCGAACGGCGGAATCGAAGGGCGCCCACAGGGCGACCGCGGGCACCGCGCCGGCGATGAAGGACGTCACGGCCTCGCTCATCCGCTGGTTGACGATCTGCACGTCCTTGGCGGGATCGAGGTTGACCGAGCGCAGGGCCCGGTCCAGGAACACGTGGGCCGTGGTCCCCGTCGTGGTGGAGATCTGCTTGCCCTTCAGGTCGGCCAGGGTCTTGATGCCCGATTCCTCGCGCACCCACAGTTGCGCGGTGGCGTACTCGATGTCGTTGAGCAGGAAGACCTTGCCCTGGCCGCGGGCCGGGAAGTTCGAAAGCACGGCGCCGGTGGCGAGCACGTCCAGGCTGCCGCCGATCATGGCCTGGAAGAGTTCCAGGCCGGTGGTGAACTTGACGAGTTCGAGGCTGAGGCCCTGCTTCTCGAAGCTGCCCATGTTCTGGCCCAGCCAGATGTGGCTGTCCACGGCCGGCGTGTGCAGGTAGCCGACGCGGACCTTGGTCTTCGCCTGGGCGAAGGCGGCGCCGCCGAAGCCGGTGAATGACAACGCGGCAGTCGAAGCGGCCGCCTTGATGAACGTACGTCTCTGCATGCTCATGATTTCCTCCGATGTTCGACGGTTGGTATTTGGCGGATGCCGCCGGTCTTCATTCCGAATGCCTGACTGCCTGGTTGGCCTGGGCCTGGTATTCGTGCATCACGAGGTCGCGGATTCGTGTCCGCAGCTCGGTGAACTGGGGATGCTCGTGGACGGCGTCCGCCCGCGGGTAGCCGAAGGGCACTTCGATGATGGTGCGGATCCGCGCCGGGCGGGCCGTGACGACGATGATCCGCGACGACAGGTAGATCGCCTCGTCCACGGAATGGGTGATCAGGATCACCGTCTTCTTCTCCGCCTGCAGCACCTCGAGGAGCAGGTCCTGCATGGCCGAACGGGTCTGGGCATCGAGGGCGCCGAAGGGTTCGTCCATCAGCAGGAACTCCGGCCGGACCGCGTAGGCGCGGGCGATGGCCAGGCGCTGGCGCATGCCGCCGGACAGGTGCTTCGGAAAGTGGTCGGCGAAATCGGCCAGGCCCATCAGGCCCATGTAGCGGCTGACCACGGCGTCCCGCTCGGCGGGGGCGACGCGGCTGGCGCCGAGCTTCAGGCCGAACTCGATGTTGTCGCGGACCGTGAGCCAGGGAAAGACCCCGTATTCCTGGAAGATCACGCCCCGGTCCGGGCCCGGGCCGGCCACCGGCCGGTCGTCCAGCAGCACCTGGCCCGAGCTCGGGTTGAGGAAGCCGCCGATGATGTTCAGGATGGTCGTCTTGCCGCAGCCCGACGGGCCGATGATGGACACGAACTCGCCTTCGTGCACGTCGAAGGAGACGCCGTCCAGGACGCGCATCGGGCCCCGGTCCGTCGGGAAATCCACGGCCACGTCCTGGAAGCGGATGCGCGGCCCGTTCACGCGATGCGCTCCTGCCAGGCCACCAGCTTCCTGGTGGCGAGGCGCAGCAGCATGTCCATCAGCAGGGCGATGCTGCCGATGCAGATGATGCCCACGTAGATCGTGTCGAGCTGGAAGAAGGCGGAGGCGTCCTGGATCATGGCCCCGAGCCCCTGCTGGGCGGCGATCAGCTCGGCGGCCACCAGGGTCGCCCAGGCCACCCCCAGCGCGACGCGGACGGCGGTCAGGATGTGGGGCACCGTCAGGGGCACGATGACGCGGGCGAAGATCTCCATGTCGGTGGCGCCCAGCGTGCGCGACACCTTGACGTAGATGGGATTCACCTGGGCGATCCCCTCGTACATGACGATGACGCCGGCGAAGAAGGAGGCGTAGAAGAGGATCACCGTCTTGGCCGTCTCGCCGATGCCGAAATACACGATGACCAGGGGGATCAGCGCGATGGGGGGCAGGGCCCGGAAGAAGTTGATCACCGGATCGACGAAGGTCCGCAGGCCCTTGTACCATCCCAGGCAGAAGCCCACGGGCACGGCCACGGTGATGCCGAGCAGGACGCCCGTCACGACGCGCCGGGTGGACATCAGCATGTCGTTGGGCAGGCGGCCCTGGATCAGTTCGCCGAACTTGGCGAAGACGGCGTGGGGCGCGGGAACGAGGGCGGGATTGAACAGTCCGCTTTCCCGGATGCCATACCAGAGGACCACCAGCGCCACCCAGGGCGCGGCGATCAGCGCCCCATGCCTGACCTTGCTATCCTTGGCCATGCCCAACTCCCGGATGTGTTATAGGTATTGCACAATGGCGAAGCGGGTCGAACTAACATACCATTTACCATCCCTTTCGGCAAGCCGGCATGGCCAGGATCTGTTCTCATTCAGGCGACGTGTGCGCTGGGCCTTGGCGGGTGGCAGGCCCAGGCGCGACCGACGCGATGTGGTTGCTCCACATGAGGAGGGAGCAACGCCGGCATGCGGCCCGCCAGGACCCGGCCCTTCGGGTTGTCGTCGGATGCGGCGCTCGCTTTGTCGCAAGTCTCGCCAAGGGGAGCCACCCTTCGCTTCGCCTCGCTTCGCGCGATCATCAGCATTGGACGGCAACGCACGCGCCGACTGAATGAGAACGGACCCTAAGGACTTTCCCCACAAGCTGGGCCTCCGCTACGTGCAGGTGGCCGACGTGATCCGCCAGCGGATCGTCCGTGGCCAGTGGCCGGAGGGGCACCGGCTGCCCTCCCTGGAGGAACTGGTCGCCGAGTTCGGCGTGGCGCGGGTGACGGTCCGCCAGGCGGTGACCCTGCTGGCGAACGAGGGGCTGCTCTCGGCCCAGCAGGGGCGCGGCACCTTCGTGACCGGGCGGCCCCGCCAGGACCGGTTCATCAGCGTGATGGCGACGCTGGCCGAGCTGAGCCGCGTCTACGAGGATACCCGGCCGGAGATCCTGACCCTCGAGGAAGGCTGCCACCCGCCGCCGGCGGAGGGCGTCGCCGGGACGCTGGCCGACAGCTACACCTTCATGCGCCGGGTGCACCACCGGGACGGCCAGCCCTACTGCGTCATCAACATCTTCCTGGACGAGCGCATCTTCCGGAAGGCGCCGAGAAAATTCCGCACCCAGGCGATCATTCCCCTGCTGACCCGGATGCCCCGCGTCCGGATCGCGGAGGCGCACCAGGTCATGACCATCGGCGCCGCCGACACGGAGGTGGCGCGGCTGATGCGGGTGCCGGTGAACGCGCCGGTGGCGGAGGTCCAGCGGGTGTTCCGGGACGAGAGGGGCGTCGTGATCTACATGGCCCAGGTCACCTACCGGGGCGATGCGATCCGCCTGGAGATGGACCTGCAGCCCTGAAGGCCCGCCCGGTCAGGGCGCGTCGCCGATGAAGCCGGACACCAGGTTCGCCGAATAGAGGGCTTCCAGGTCGAGGCCGGCGTCCCGCGCCGGCCCGATGCCGGCGATCCGCGAGGCCACCAGGGCCTCCCGCGCGAGCAGCGCCGCCCGGGCCTGGGCCGGGTCCACCAGGCGGAAGGAGAGCCGGTCGCCGGGCAGCAGGCGGCCCAGGCGGGGCAGGTCGGCGGTGATGACGGTGGCGATCTTGGCATAGCCGCCGGTGGTCTGGCAGTCCGCCAGCAGGAGGATGGGCCGGCCGTCGGCGGGCACCTGGATCGCGCCCGGCGTGACCGCGTCCGAGACGATGTCGGCCCCGCAGCCCGGCCGGTGGAGGAGGGCCGGGCCGGCCAGGCGCAGGCCCATGCGGTCGGCATCGCGGGTGACGGTGTATTCGGCCGAGCAGAGCGTATCCATCGCTTCGGCGGCGAAGCGGTCGTCCTGGGGGCCGGCCATGGCCCGCAGCGGCCCGGATTCCTCGGCCGGCGGCGCCGGCAGCGCGAATTCCGGGGGTTCCGGCGCCGGTGCCTCGCCCAGCGGGAGCCGGTCGCCGCCGTCCAGGGCGCGACCCTCCAGGCCGCCGAGGGCGGCCCGGGCATACGTGGAACGGCTGCCGAGCAGCGGCGGGACATCGATGCCGCCGGCCGCCGCCAGGTAGGCCACGCCGCCGCGCACCGGGCCCAGGCGCAGCAGGTCGCCCGGATGCAGCGTATGGGTCCGCCAGGCTTCGACCGGTTCCGTGCTGCCGTCGGTGCGTTCGATGCGTCCGCCCACGGGGCCTGCCAGGGCGATGCGCCGGGCCCGGCCGAGGACCTGCAGCGCCGGCCCGGCCAGCCGCATTTCCAGGCCCGCCGCGCCGGGCGGGTTGCCGACCAGGGCGTTGGCGATGCGCAAGGCCACGCCGTCGAGGGCGCCGGCCAGCGGCACCCCCAGGTGGCGCAGTCCACGCCGCCCCTCGTCCTGGACGGTCAGCGGCCCGTGGACGGAGAGGATCTCCAGCATCGCGCTCACAGGGTTACCCTCCCCCTGGCCCCCACCCGGGAGGGGGTGACGGCGGTTCGCCGCTGCGCGGCTCCATGTTCGATGCTGCGCCCCTGCGGGCGGCCGTGCGGGGGGATGGTGGCCGCCTTCCCCCCGGCCCCCTCCCCGGGGGAGGGGGTGACTTCGGTTCGCCGCTGCGCGGCTCCGTGTTCCTGGATGCGCCCCTCCGGGCGGCCGAGCGGGGCGCTCATGCGATCCGCCATTGGGCGGGATCCAGCCGCCCCGCGGCCGATTCCGCCTCCAGGCGCCGGTATTCCGCATCCTCTATCGGCAGGAAATGCACCCGGTCGCCCGGGGCCAGGAGCGCCGGCTGTTCGCCGCGCGATGCGTCGAACAGGGCGAGCGGCGTGCGCCCCACGAGGCGCCAGCCGCCCGGGCTCTCCCAGGGATAGACGGCCGCCATGGCGCCGGCGACGGCGACGCTGCGCGCCGGCACCTGCAGGCGGGGCGTGGCCAGGCGCGGCCGGTGCAGGGGTTCCGGCAGGCCGCCCATGTAGGGAAAGCCCGGCATGAAGCCGATCATGTAGACGCGCAGTTCGGCCTCCGCCAGCAGGGCCACGGCGGCCGCCTCCGTGATGCCCACCTCGGTGGCGACGGCCGCCAGGTCCGGCCCGTGCGCGCCGCCGAAGCAGGCCGGCAGGCGCCAGCGGCGTCCGCCCGCGGTCCCGGTTCCGGCCGGGGGCGCGGTCGCCGCCGCCAGCAGCCGCCGGCCGAGCGCCGCGCCGTCGGCGCGCAGCGGATCGAAATGGACGGTCAGCGATCGGAAGGTGGGCACCAGGTCCGAGACGGCCGGCTCCGCCATGGCCGCCACGGCGTCGGCCAGGGCCATGACCCGCGCATGGACTTCCGGGGCGATCCCCTCGCCGAATTCCACCGTCCACGCCGCGTCCCCCAGCGGCAGCAGCCGGGGAGGCGCCGCGCCGCTCAACCGACCATCCTCGCCGGCAGCCAGGTGATGATCCCGGGGAAGACGTAGATCAGTGCCACCGCCACGACCATGAGCAGGAAGAAGGGCAGGGCGGTGCGGGCGATCCAGGTCATCTGGCGGCCGGTCATGCCCTGCAGCACGAACAGGTTGAAGCCCACGGGGGGCGTCACCTGGGCCATCTCGACGACCAGCACCAGGTAGATGCCGAACCAGATGGGATCGATGCCGGCCGCCTCGATGGTGGGCTGGATGACCGCGATGGTCAGGACCACCATGGAGATGCCGTCCAGGAAGCAGCCCAGGATGATGTAGAAGACCATCAGCCAGGCGAGCAGCCCGAACTGGGAGAGGCCCAGCCCGCCGATCCATTCGGCCAGGTGGCGCGGCAGGCCCAGGTAGCCCATGGAAAGGGTCAGGAAGGCGGAACCGGCCAGGATGAAGGCGATCATGCAGTAGAGCCGCGTGGCGCCGAGCAGGCTCTCGTGGAAGCTCTTCCAGTGGAGCGACCCTTGCGCCGCCGCCAGCACGAGGCTGCCCACCACCCCCAGGGCCGCCGCCTCGGTGGCGGTGGCCACGCCCGCGTAGATGGAGCCCAGGACAATGGCGATCAGCAGCACCACGGGGATCAGGTGGCGGGAGGCGTGCAGCTTCTGGGCCAGCGTCGTCGCGTGGTCGGCGGCCGGGATGCGGTCCCGGTTCAGCAGGGACCAGGCCACGATGTAGGCCATGAACAGGGCGGCGAGCAGGACGCCCGGCAGCACGCCGGCGATGAACAGCTTGGCGATGGACACCTCGGCGGCGACGCCGTAGACGATCATGATGATCGACGGCGGGATTAGCAGGCCCAGGGTCCCGGCGCCGGCGAGCGACCCGATGGTCATCACGTCCGGGTAGCCGCGCCGCTCGAGCTCCGGGATCGTGATCTTGCCGATGGTGGCGCAGGTGGCGGCCGACGAGCCCGACACCGCGGCGAAGATCGAGCAGCCGATGACGTTCACGTGGAGCAGGCGCCCGGGGAGGCGCTCCAGCCAGGGGGCGAGGCCGCGGAACATGTCCTCCGAGAGCCGGGTGCGGAAGAGGATCTCCCCCATCCAGAGGAACATGGGCAGGGCGGTCAGGGTCCAGGAGGAGGAGGCGCCCCAGATGGTGACGGCCATGGCGTCGCCGGCCGGCCGGGCGGTGAAGAGTTCCATGCCGATCCAGGCGACCCCGAGCAGGGACAGGCCGATCCACAGGCCGCTGCCGAGCAGCACGAACAGGGCCGCGATCAGGGCGGCGGTGATGAGGAGATCCATGGCGGGTGCCGCGGGCCTATTCGCTGCGGACGGGTTCTTCCTTCGCCGCGCGCAGGCGGCGGCCCGAGAGCAGGCCGGCCAGGTCGTCCACCATGGCCACGGCGAGGACGGACGCCCCGACGGCCATGGCCACCTGCGGTATCCACAGGGGCGTGGCGTCGGTGCCCTGGGAGATGTCGTTGAAGGTCCAGGACTGCCAGACCAGACGGGCCGAGAACCAGGCCAGCACCGCGGCCAGGCCGGTGCCCGCCAGGTGCGACCAGAGGTCCAGGGCATGCCTGCCCCGCCGGCCCGCGTGGTCCATGACCAGCGTCACCCGGATGTGCTCGCCCCGCTTCAGGGTATGGGCCAGGGCCAGGAAGGCCGCCGCCGCCATGAAGTAGCCGGCGTAGGCATCCGTGCCCCGGACGTGGAAACCGAGCAGGCGGCCGCCGACGCTGAGCAGGATCATCACCAGGGTGCCGATCATGCACAGGGCGGCGGCCCAGGCGGCCAGGCCGTAGAGGCCGTCCAGCAGGCGACGCATGGCTTCCGGGGCGTGGGGGAGGCGGGAACCTACCTCACTTCATGTAGGCGTCATGGATCGCCCGGCCCTCGGCGCCGGAGGTCTTCAGCCACTCGGCGATCATGGTGTCGCCCACCTTCTTCAGGTCGGCCTTCAGGGCGGGGGAGGGATCGGCGACCGTCATGCCGTTCCTGGCGAGCTGCTCCAGGTAGAACTTCGTCTTCTCCTCGCTGGTCTTCCAGCCCCGGGCCTCGGCCTCGGCCGCCGCCTTCAGCACGGCCTCCTGGGTGGGCTTGTCCAGCGCGTCGAAGGTCTTCTGGGAAACGAGCACGGCGTTCTTCGGCAGCCAGGCCTGGGCGTCGTAGAAGTGCTTCACCTGCTCCCACACCTTGCTGTCGTAGCCGGTGGCGCCGGAGGTCATGAAGGCGGCGACCGCCCCGGTGGCCAGGGCCTGGGACAGCTCGGCGGCCTGGATGGTCACCGGCTGGGCGCCCACCAGTTCGGCGATCCGCGAGGTCTGCGGGTTGTAGGCGCGCCACTTGACGCCCTTCAGGTCCGCCGCCGTGGCGATGGGGTTCTTCGCGTAGATGCCCTGGGGCGGCCAGGGCACGGAGAACAGCAGCTTCAGGCCCTGGCGGGCCAGGTGCGCGTCCAGCACGGGCTTCTGGGCCGTCATGAGCTTCCTCGCCTCGGCGTAGCTCGTGGCGAGGAAGGGCACCGAGTCCACGCCGAAGATCGGGTCCTCGTTCGTGTAGCCGGACAGGATGATCTCGCCGATCTGGGCCTGCCCGCCCTGGACGGCGCGCTTGATCTCGTTGGCCTTGAACAGGGAACCGTTGGAATGGACGGTGATCTTCAGCTTGCCCGCCGTGGCCTTGTCCACGTCCGCCGCGAACTGGACGATGTTCTCGGTATGGAAGTTCGCCGGCGGGTAGGGCGTGGGCATGTCCCACTTGGTCTGGGCGGTCGCGGCCAGGGAAAGGCCGCCCAGGAGGGCGGCGAACAGTGGGCGGAAGGCACGCATGGAGGTCTCCTGTGAGCGTTGGTCGGGGGGGAAACTAATCGCCCGGTAGGGTCTTGTCAATCGCGGCAGCGGAACCGCGCGGGTCGGCGACGCCGATTCGCCGGCCGGCCTCCCGCGCCCCGGCGCGCTCCGCCCTCAGCAGTTGCCCCAGCGGCGCCAGGCCATGGCCGTGCGCACCCGTGCCGTCGCCATCTCGACCGCCGCATCCCGGGGCAGCTTGCCCGTCTTCGCCACGGCGTCGAGCACCTCGGCCGTGTTCCGGGTCGCCTTTTCCGCGATGGCGGCGAAGGCGGCCGACTGGCCGGCACCGTGGTATTCCATGGCGGCGCAGATGACGCCCCCGGCGTTGGCGATGAAATCGGGCACGTTGACGATGCCCCGCCGGTGCAGGTCCTCCTCGGCGCCCCGGGTGCAGGGGATGTTGGCGCCCTGCAGGACGCACCGGGCGCGCAGGCGGCCGACGTTGGCCTCGTCGAGGACGTCGGGACGGGCGGCCGGGATCCAGATCTCGCAATCGATGTCGATGACGCCGTCCCGGGGCAGGGCCTTGCCGCGGTCATGCCCGGCGACACTGCCGCCCCGGTCCTTCAGCGCATCCAGGGCATCCAGGTCCAGCCCCGCCGGGTCGTGGATGGTGCCGCCGGAATCGGCCGCGCCGACCAGCACGGCGCCCTTGGCGGCCAGGAAGCGGGCGGCATGCCGCCCCACCGCGCCATAACCCTGGACCACGACCCGGGCCCCGGCGAGGGGAAAGCCGGCGTGGGCGGCCGCCACCTCGGCCGCGTGGGCGAGGCCCCAGCCCGTGGCGCCCACCCGGTCCAGCGGAATGCCGCCGACCTCCGGCGGCAGGCCCACGGCCCGGCCGCCGGCGTCGCGCAGTTCGTCGCGGACCCAGGCCATGCAGGTCTCGTCGGTGCCCATGTCCGGACCGAAGATGTAGTCCTGCTCGTAGCGCAGGGCGTGGGCGAAGGCCCGGACCAGCGTTTCCTTCTGGGCGGCGGGCATGCGCGGATCGGCCCGGATGACCGACTTGCCGCCCCCGTGGGCAAGCCCGGCGGCGGCGTTCTTGAGGGTCATCGCCCGGGCCAGGCGGATGCATTCCTCCGTCGTCACGTCGGGGGCCATGCGCAGGCCGCCGATCGACGGCCCGGCGGCCACGTTGTCCACCACCAGCACGCCCCGCAGGCCGATGCCCGGCACGTGCACGTGGATGATCCTGGCGGGTCCGAGATCGTCCTGCCAGCGCGCGAATTCGTCCATGGTTCCCCCCTTTTTCCCGGCGTTTCCGGCCGCCGGTCCGCACCCATTCTGTGCCTGGCGTCCTGGGGACACAAGTGCCGGCGCGGAAGCATTGCCCCGCGGGGCCCGATCGCGCAAAATGGCCCGGCACGAACGACTCCGCCGACCCCGCCGACCCCGCCATGGAACTGAACGACCTGATCCGCGACCTGCAACCCCGCACCGCCGCGCTGCGCCGGGACCTCCATGCCCACCCGGAACTGGCCTTCGCCGAGCGGCGGACCTCGGACGTGGTGGCGGCCCACCTGGAGAAGCTGGGCCTGGAGGTGCACCGGGGTTTGGCCGGCACCGGCGTCGTCGCCGTCGTGCGGGCCGGCGGGGGCAGTCGCGCCATCGGCCTGCGCGCCGACATGGATGCCCTGCCCCTGGACGAGATGAACGGCTTTCCGCACCGCTCCCGCCATGCCGGACGCATGCACGCCTGCGGCCACGACGGCCACACGGCGATGCTGCTCGGCGCCGCCGAGGCCCTGGCGGCGAGGGGCGCGGCCGGCGCCTTCGACGGCACGGTGTATCTGGTCTTCCAGCCCGCCGAGGAGCACGAGGGCGGCGGCCGGGTGATGGTGGAGGAGGGCCTGTTCGAGCGCTTCCCCATGGAGATGATCTTCGGCCTGCACAACTGGCCGGGCCTGCCGGCCGGCAGCTTCGCCGTCATGGAGGGCCCGGTGATGGCGGGCGCCGACCGTTTCGACCTGCGCATCACCGGCCGCGGCGGGCACGCCGCCATGCCCCACCAGGCCGTGGACGTGGTGGTGGCCGGGTCCGCCTTCGTGCAGGCGGTGCAGACCCTGGTCAGCCGCTGCACGGACCCGCTGGAGTCGGCCGTGATCAGCGTGACCCGCTTCCAGGCCGGCCACGCCGACAACGTGCTGCCCGAGGAGGCCCGCCTGGGCGGCACCGTGCGCACCTTCCGGCCCGACCTGCAGGACGCCCTGGAGGCCGGCCTGCGCCGGGTGGCCCAGGGCATCGAGACGACCCACCGGGTGAACATCGAGCTGCGCTACGACCGGGGCTACCCGCCCACCATCAACGCCGCGGAGCCCACCTTCCTGTGCCGCGAGGTGGCCCGCCAGGTGGCCGTCCATGGGGAGGTCCATCCCCACCTGAAGCCGAGCATGGGCGCCGAGGATTTCGCCTATCTCTCGCGGGTCGTGCCGGGCTGCTACGTGTGGCTGGGCAACGGCCCGGGGGAGGGCGGCTGCATGCTGCACAGCCCCCATTACGACTTCAACGACGAGGTGATCCCGACCGGCATCCGCTACTGGGTGCGCCTGGTCGAGCGGATCCTGGCCCCCGCGGCCTGAGGCGGGTCCTGCCGGTGCGGACCCTGCCCCAGCTCGAGCTGCACGTGGCCCATGCGTGCAACCTGGCCTGCGAGAGCTGCGCCCATTACTCGAACCACGGCCACGCGGGCCTCCTGGACCCGGCGGAGGCGGCGGCCTGGATGGATGCCTGGCACGGGCGCATCGCGCCGCGGACCTTCTCCCTGGTCGGCGGCGAGCCGAGCCTGAATCCGCGCCTCGCCGAGTTCATGCCCCTGGTGCGGGCCCGCTGGCCGGAGACGGCCATCCGCATCGTCAGCAACGGCTGGTTCCTGCACCGGCATCCGGACCTGCCCGCCCGGATGGCGGCCGACGGCAACGCGGCCCTCTTCCTGTCCGTGCCCCATGCCTCGCCGGAATACCGGGCCAGGCTCGCCCCGGTGGAGGCCCTGCTGGAGGGCTGGCGGCGGGACCATGGCATCGTCGTCGGCCGCTACGAGTCGCACGCCCGCTGGACGCGCCGCTACCGGGGTTTCGGCCCGGCCATGGCGCCCTACGCGGACGGCCGGCCGCGGCGGAGCTGGGAGCGCTGCGTGGCCAGGGATTACCCCCAGCTCCACGCCGGCCGGCTCTGGAAGTGCCCGGCCATCGCCTACCTGGGCCTGCAGGACGCCCGCTTCGGCCTGCCCCATGCCTGGCGCCCCTACCTGGATTACCGCGGCCTCGCCCCCGATTGCGACGACGCGGCGCTGGCCGGCTTCCTCGCCGCCGAGGAGGAGGCCGTGTGCGGCATGTGCCCGGCCGATCCCGAGCGCTTCGAACCCCCGTCGCCGCTGCGCGCCCATCGGCGCGACGCGGCCCCCGCCTGAGGCATTCCCCGTGGCCAGCGGCATCCATCCGTTCGGGTTGCCCCTGCCCGGCGACCCGGCCACCGGCTGGCGCCGCCACCCGCTGTTCGCCGGGCCCACCGGCCTCCTGGCCTTCCTGGGCTGCCACGTCTCCGTGCTGGGGCCGGGCGCGACGCCCCATCCGCCCCATGCCCACGAGGACGAGGAGATCCTGCTGATGCTGGACGG